>NZ_CP058258.1:1220000-1572500 GCF_013394695.1 Streptococcus sp. oral taxon 061 | reverse complement strand
CCGCAAGGACGTGCCGGTTCGACCCCGGCCGCCGGTATAAAATAGCATTAAGAAACGTTGATAATTCAGCGTTTCTTTTTGATTTGGTCAACTTCTGGTCAGTGATTCTATTTTTTAACTAGACTCGTCAAAACTGCACGAACTTTGTTATTTTCAATATCAGCTTTTTCTTTTATAAGATGTCCATAAGTTTCAGTTATTTGTTTAATATCTCGATGCCCCATTAACTTTGACACTGCCCAAATATCAACACCCATTGCTAACATTGTTGAACAATACGTGTGTCTCAGACCTGTACTTGTCATATTTTGAGGATGAATTTTTAAGGTCTTTAAAATTTGCTTTAAATGCTTGTTCACTCCTGCATTTGTTACAACATTATACTTCAAATCAAAAAAAATCATATTTTCATTATTTGTAATCATCCCATTTTCAATGAATACAGTTTGTTCTTGTTTTAATTTTTTTAAAATTGTTAACGTAGCATTATCAATTGGAATTGTACGGATTGACTCTTCTGTTTTAGCGTTTGCCCACCGTTTTCTTGCTGTATCATATCGTTGATAAGTTTTGATTTCTGAATTTTCCCACAAGATACAATCCCATGTAAGACCTGCAACCTCTCCTGCACGCATTCCGGTTTTCAGTTGAATCAATAGTAAATACGGTACTATGGAAGTTGCTAAATCAAGATTATTTTCTAAATATGTTACTAATTTTTGATAATCTTCAAAGCTATGAATGTATTTTTCATCTTTTCGCTTCTTTGGAGGTCGTCCTGAAAGAATTACACCCTCAGTAAAATCTTCTATATTAAGTTTATCTCGTTTTGCAAACACAATCACGTTTCTAATTTCCGCATTCATTCTACTAACATTATCACGACAATTTGTTTCAGCGTACTTATTTATAAAAGCCTGATATTCACTCGCTTTGATTTTTAAGGCTGGTTTGTCTTTAAAATATTCCTTGATAAACTTACCACGCAATAAATGTTTATTAAATGTAGCCTCTGCTTTTCCAAGTGGTTTTACAGTCAATTCTAACCACTTTTCCCATAGAGTATAGAATGGAATGTTTTTATCAATTATTGCTCCGTTAATCAATTTGAGTTCAAGTGCGAGTGCTTCAATTTCTGCTTCCCTTTTTGTCTTAAATCCTGAATTTGAAGCAACTACCTTTTTATTTTTATCAAAAATTCTATAATCCCATAAATTCTTTTTTCCTCGTTTTCTGTATGAAACTGACATGATTACCTCTTTCTAAAAGACGATAATCAAGATATTATCTTGATTATCGTATCATAAACTAAAAATTTCTGCAAAATTTTCTTCAAAAAATTGTTTCGTTTTGCTAGCTAAGAAGTAGTACCGTCCACCCTGATTATTTGGATATTTCACAAAACCATCCTTGTTTTTATCAATATCAATTTTTGAGCGAATATCTGCACGATAGAGAACATTTTCTAATAACCACGGTCGAGATACTGAAATCATCTCTAAAACCTCGGATAAGCTCATATATTTCCCATCTGAAGCTTGTGTTTTTAAGTTGAGATATTCTTCTTTTTCAACAATGATATGTGTGGCAGGTAACTTTACTTCTAAATTGTCTATTTTGATTAAAATCTTATCTGTCATATAAATTTTTCTCTTTCTATGATAAAATAGAAGCAGAAATAGTATTAATTATTTCTACTAGTTTTAGTTATCGCTACCCTTGCTTTGGTCGGTTAGGTTTGTAGCGATAACTTTTCTTTTATTATCAATATTATTTTCTTTATTAATTTTTTCTAATATATCTGAAGCAATTTTTCGAAATTCTTCTTCATTTTTAACGCTACTTAGTGTATACGTTTGTATTTTTTTGAATTCTTTTTTCGCCTTTTCTTTTAAATCCCGATTTGCATTGTAGTACCATAATTCAATATTAATTCCTTTATTTTTATCATCATGAACCATTTTAATTACAAATCTAATTCTTCGCATTAGCTGATGATATTCTTTATTTTTCTTACCAAACCACGAATCACACCAATCCCAATAAGTATCTGAATTTGTGATAATTGTTAAATCATTAATGATATACGCATCTTTAAACCGTGAACTTAGTTGAGTTGCTGAATCTGGTTCTAGTATCTGAAATAACTCTCGAAAAGTCATACCACAACTTGCATCTAATTCATTGATTACAATTGTTTTTTCTCCTTTATAACCTGAACCTAAATCAAATCTTTTTTTATTTATTGATGGGGTATGTGCTCCTAACCTATCATGTTCTTCTGCAAGTAAACGTGCTAGATATGATTTTCCTGTTCCCCCTTCAGCTTGAATATAAATACCTGTATGATTCCGTTCCCCTTTGCTCATTCGAATAAACTCCTTCTGAATAAATTCTTGTCTGTTCTCCTCAAATTGTCTTTTATTTGAATTCCACGCTTTCTGTGCTATACGTTGAGTGAATTGCTCAAACAATTGTTGTTTTGCTTCAGTTGTAAGTAGGCCTTCTTCTGAGATTAGATAGCTTAATTCTAAACAATAATCGTCTATTTCTAGACCATTGTCAGCTTTTTCTTTGCTGTGATTTTTGATTTTTCCCATGATATCATTGATATAGTTTGCATTTTCTGATGAAATAACGTCTGCGACTTCGTAGGGGAATTTATGTTCTTCCATGTTACGTTCGTTGCGATGTGTAAGATATCGGCATGCTTTTATCGAACTACGAACAAATTCTAAATTTTGTTTTCTTGAAATTGATAGAGCCTTCAATACTGATGAGTAAGTATGAGCGTGTTTGAAATCAATATAAAAATGAGCATGTAATGGTTTTGAACTGCCGTCATCTTTCAAATCCTTATCGTGAAAAATAATATGATACCTATCTTCTTCATTTTTACAATAATCATGAATACGTTGAATAACTGATTCACGAAAATCTTTTTCAGTTAATTTTGAATTTGCATTGTGTTCATATTCATATGAAATTTGACCGAAAAATTTTCTTTTTCTATCATTTTGATTAATTTTCATAAAAATCCTTTCTGATTTTGACACAAAATGAATAATTTGTGTTTATTTGTGTTGTTGTGATATGGTTTGGATGAGGACGCACAGACGGAGAAAACTGTGCGTCCTCATCCAAATAAACATCATATTTTCTTGACACATCACAACATAAAAATCTTATTCATTAGACGTGAATTGTTTAAAACTTATTGTGCTGGTGTACTTGCTTACCTTCAGTAGCAGTACACCGCACCTTTATTTTTTTTTCTAGCAGTTGTTGAGATAAATGTTCTACCATTTTCTAATCTAATGAAATCATTAAATAAATATCTATTATCTAACTGATTTAATTCTCTTTTTGCCTGCGCCAACAATTCTTCCATAATATTATAACTTTCACAATTATCTGGTAAAGTCCATTTTGCAATAGCCCCTTTCTCATAGTAATCAACAGTTAATGTCAACAGAGAACGATTTGCTTTTTTAATAATCATTTGTTTTCTATTTAAAATCGAAGCGAGTTCGTTAAATGTTGTATCTACATTTGTCTGACTTAGAAAGCGTCTAATTTTCCATGTTGCGATATATGATTTCATGCTATTATTGAAAGAATCACGTTCTACAATACGAAAAATTAAATCAATTATAATCATGTAAATAAAAATGCAAAATTCTAACAGTAAAATGAAACGCAAGCTTATAATATAAACTAAAAAATAAAAGATAGTATCTAGATGAATTTGAAAAATTAAGAAAGTAGATATACGTTCTAAAATAAAGAAAATCAATAAAGTGAACATGATGAAATTAAGAATATTGTACCTATTGAAATAATGTTTCATAAAATTTATTCCTTTCTATTATATGTATATGTGGGTGTTAGCAGTGGCATAATATGTGTCCTGTGTTCGCTATCTGTATACTTGATAATTCCTGTACCAATTCCAGCGGGTATTACAATATTTTCTACGTTGAAATTTGGTAACAAAAATTGGCAAGTATTTGCATTTATTTCACCCAAGATAAAAATACAATTGATTTGTTCACGTACTGCTGTATTACCTCCAAAAGCATTTGCATCAAAACGTTGACTTAATAGGATAAGACTCACATTTGTCTGTCTGCCCAATAGAGCAATCGTTCCTAATAATTGAGCAAAGGTTTCTCTTGCTTGTTTCGAACTACCTTGTACCAATGCCAATAGTTCATCAATAACAATATAGATGCGTTCAAAACTTTTATCTGGTTGTTTTAATAATATTTCTTGCCGTTCGTATATTTTGTTTATGATACGACCAAGTAATTCATTAATTTCTGTAATAAAACTATTTAAGTTAGAGCCTTTTTGAGGTGAGAAAACTTCAAGTTGAAGTTCTTTAGCTAATAAATAGATATCTGATAATTTAGGGTCAATACAAACGATTTGATTTGTAATTGATTTTAAACAATAAATGAGATATTGAACAAAATGAGTTTTTCCAGAACCGCTGGAGCCACTTATTGCAACATGAACAACTTTTGTCATATCAATTGCAATATTTTTCGACATGATAGGAATATGCTTTTCTGATACTTTTTCTTTAATAAAAGTTTGTAAATTACCTATTTTTAAGCGATTTGGAACCCCATCAATCCAAGGGAAGAAGAATGCTCGTGCTTGGTTTTCATTTTTTGTATCATATGAAACGAAATAAGCATTATTTTGAGCTAATAAGGTCTTGAAAGGATATAAAATACCAGAACAAATTGCATATAGTTCAAAGTATAATTTAGCATCAATTGAGTACGATACCGGCAAGTTAGGTATAAATAAGAACCCTTTATCGTTGCTTAGAACCTTGATGTCAAATGAATTTAGATAGGATGATTCATCATTAATATTAAGCGCATTATTCAAATTTCTTAGAATGAATTGAGCTAATTCGTATTTATTATTGCCAAACTCAACTACATCAGCAGAAGTTGCTGATGTAGCATGACTTTGACTTTTATTCATTAGAAAAGCCATCAGTTATTTTCCTTTCTTGATACTTGATGCTCTGAAAAAAAGCTGTCCGTATTTATTTTCAAATGCTTCTAACCCTTCAAATTCAACAACATCTCCGATATCAATCTTAGATAGGACTGGTTTATCTTCAGGTAAAAACTTGACTTTGAAAGGATTGTGATTGTCAGTTGCAACGTAGACTTGATAACTTTGAATGTTATCCGTACGTTTCATTTTTTCTTTACCATTAACAAATTCCCCAGTTTTCTCAAATTCGAATTGAATTTCTAGTTGTTTACCAGCTAACTTCACAACTTCATCTGAAAGAGCTTGTTCCGCGAGGCTAGCACTGTAGCCGTTAGTTTTTTTAAAAAATGCCATAATAGGCCTCCTTTGTTAAATTATTTTTGATAGCTATCGACTATCATGAATCTATTATAATTATAATTATTGGGTTTGAATTGGCTGTTTTTCTATATAAAAAATTTGAAAAACCACCCAAGATTATGTTATACTAATATTACAAACTAAAGAAAAGAGGAACTATATGAAAATTGATGAAGAAATTTATAGAATGATTAGTCAACGTGTGAAATATAGAAAAAAAGATAAAAAGTTACAAAATATTGATATTTTGTTAAGTGACCCAAATGTTGTTAGTAATATTGTCAATAATAAAAGATATAAAAAAAATCCGTATCTTTTGACACCGGCTTTTGCTTTTGAAATTGTTAAAAATTTGAAGTTTACAGATTCATATACTTTAATTTGGGGAAATAAAATGGAACGTGAATCTTACTTTGGGATGTTATTTTTTACAGGTATGAATTATCTTTTAAAGAAAGAAACAAGGTTAATAGAAAAATCTTTGAGTTACTATGTTCCTTACGCATATGATTTGGCTATCAGAGAATTGGAAAATAGATATGGTAATGGAATTAGCTTATTATTTCCAAACTTTGAGATTGAAAAAGGTAATGAAAAAAGTTTATTAGCTATGCAACTTTTATACAATCATTATAAGGAAGAGTTTTTTGAAAGACATGCTAATTATTTTAGTGATTTGTATACTACAAAATTAGATAAAAAAATTACTAATTTTTTTGAAACCGAACTATTAGATATGATTTCAAACGGTACACTATTTAATAGAGGAAAAGAATTTTTTAATTTAATTTTACAAAATTTATCATTGACTGCTGAAATGAACATTGATTCATTACCTGGTGTTGATTCTAAATTTCATCCGCAACTTGATTTTTCTAAATCAGTAGATACATTTATAAAATCTATAATTCATTATCAAGAACAATTGGAAGGAGAAATAGTTTTAACGGATAGTTTAAATAGGTGGACTGTTGATTTGATGAATATAAAATAAAAACGCATAGCTCTAGCATGTTCGTCTAGAATTATGCGTTTTTTAAACTAAATTATAGTTTAATTAGAAGTAAATAAAATTCATTAAATTATCATTTTACATTATTAAGAATTGTATGGAATGCAGAAAGTATTTCTTTTTGTTTACTATCAGGTAAATTTTTTATATTCGTAATTAATTCAACAATCTCAGGATTTTCATCTTTTTTTGTAATATCAAAGAAAGATGAAATATCACATTCAAGGGCATTCATAACTTTTTCAAGGGTATTAATTGTTATATTTGTTTCTAGATGTTCAAGTTTGTAAACATAGTTTGTTCCAAGGTCTGCTCTTTCTTCAATTTGTTCTTGTGTAAATCCTTTTTTCAACCTTAAAAGGCGAATTCGTTTTCCTATATATTTTCTTAATGATTGTTTCATGTAATACCTCTCGAACTTAATACTACAGTTTTTTTACTACATATTTTAGTTCTTAAAAGATTGCTTATGACTTTACAAGGTTGGTTAAGTGCGGTATAATTAGAGAAAAAACAACTATATATAGTTGTTAATGTTAATTTTTGGAGATGTTATGTCAAAAAATACTATTAAAACCCTAACAACTACAGCAGTTATTGGGCTTGCATCAGCTGGTGTGCCTGCGTTTGCTCAAGAAGCCAACTCTGATGTAGCTACGGCAACAAGCGTAAATGAACCAGCTCTTGTTGAAAAGCAAACTATTGAAAAATCATCAGACGTAAAACCAGCTCTTGATGCTCAAAAGAAAGTTGTAGAAAAAACTAAAGAACAACTTACTGACGCACAAACTAAAGCTCATGAAGCTAACAAACAAGTGTCTAACGCTCAAACAGCTGTAGATAAAGCTACTGAAGATGTTAAACACGCTGAAGAAGTTGCTTCTAAAGCTACGCCTCAAAACATTGAAGCTAATAAAGCGGACCAAAAAGCTAATCTTGCTGACCAAGAAGCTAACGCTAAAGAAACAGCTACTGCTGATGCAAACATCGCAACTCAAAATGAATCTGTAACTAAAGCTCAAACTGAAGTGTCTAGCGCTGAACAAGAACTAAAAGATGCTAACGCTGATGTTTCTGCTAAACAAGCTCAAGTTCAATCTGCTAAAGACGCAATTTCAGGAACTGGACTTGCTCAAGCTGAAGATAAACTTGATGAAGCTAAAGCTGAAACTAAGGGTGCTGAAAAGAATGTCACTCTTGCAGACACAGCATTGACTGATGCTAATAAAGCTGATCAAAAACGTCAAGAAGCTATTGATACAGCTCAAGCAGACGTTGACGCTAAAACAACTTCAGTTAACGAAGCTAAAGGAAAACTTGCTTCAGCTACTACAAAAGCTAATGATGCTACATCAAAACTTTCTCAAGCTAAAGATAAATTTAATGAAGCTACTAAAGCTCTAGATAGCATTGATATCGTCAAAATTCCAGATTTGACTCAATTCAAGAAAGCTATTGCTTCAGGTAGCGATGAATTAATGACTAGCACTGGTGCTACTATCTGGGAAAATTCAAAATCAGAATCTTTAATCTCAGAAAGCTCTAAAAATGAACCTGTTGACCTTGATAACTTGACAGATGCACAAAAAGAAGAAATTTCTCATTTGTACATTCAAGGATTGAAGGAAATCCGTGAACAATTAAAAGATAACGGTAAATATTCAGTTGCATCAAAAGAAAATACAGGTACAACAAAAGAAGCTATTGCACTTGCTACTGAAAGAGCTAAAGCTTACACAGAACGTGGTCAAAGTCCAGTAACTCACGGTCACATTGGTCTAGGTGTTGAAAACCTTGCAGGCTTAGGTCCAAAAGAATACTTCACATCAATGTATGACTTGAAGAAAGCCGTTGTTGACTCTCTACTTCATACATCATTCGGTGATGCCCCATCAAAATGGGGACACTTGAAAGCTAACCTTGACTTTGCATCAAGAGCAAAAGTTGGTCTTGATGTTACAAACATCAATGGTTATTACTGGTTGGTAATTGCTTTCAGTGATAAAGGTAAAGACCTTGTAAATCCAAAAGATGCTGAAGCTATTCAAAAAGCTTATGACGTTGCTAAAGCTGAAAAAGATACAGCTCAAACGGCTTCAGAAAAAGCAAATGACGCTCTTAAACAAGCATCTGCTGACTATGCAAGTGCGCTAGAACTTAAGACTTCAGCTGAAAAGACATTGGCTGACGCTACTGCTACACCAATTCAAACAACTGTTGCTGAAAACAACTTGCGTCTTGCAAAACTTGCTCTTGACAGCGCACAAAAACGTCAAGCTGAAGCTCAAAAAGCAGTTGATAACTTCTCAGCTGACCTTGCTTCTAAGAAACAAGCTCTTGATGATGCTAAATCAGCTCTTGAATCAGCTAAACGTGTTCAAGAACAAAAAGTTCAAGCTCTTTCTGATTCAAAAACTGAACTTACAAAACAAGAATCAAAACTTGAAGCTCTTAAAACTCAAAAAGCTAAATTAATTGAGGAAAAAGACCGCTTGGTTAAAGAAGCTAAAGCTCTTGCTGAAGAATTAAAAGGTTATGTTGAAGCACCAATTAATTTAGCTAAAGCTAAAGATAAATTAGCTGAAAAACAAAACGCTCTTAAAGATGCTGAAACTAAAGCTCAAAGTGCTAAAAATCTTGTTGAAGTAATCACTTCAACACTTGAAGCTGAACAAACTAAACTTGACGAAATTCAAACAAAATATGAAAAACTTCAAGATTTAGAAGAAAAAGCTAAAGATAACGTCATCGCAACATTACCTGACGGAACAATTGTTGCTGTACCTAAAGGGACACCAGTTTCTGAAGAGCGTCCTGAAATTGATATTAAAGCACTAAAAGAAGCTATTGCATCAGGTAAAGATATTGAAATTATTGACGGAAAAGTTATTGTACGTGCTACAAAACCAATTAGTGTTGAACATCCAAAAACGAGCAATGATAAATCAAAGCAGGCGTACACAAGTGATAAAAATGTGACTATTGACAACAAAGGAAATGTTGTCGTAAATGGTCAAACATACACAAGTAAGCAACAAGCATTAAGTAAGCCGATTTATTCACGAGTAGAACGCGCAAAATCATTGCCAAATACAGGCGAGTCGTCGAGTGTTGCAATGTTGGTACTCGGTGCAATTCTTGGAGCATTTGGACTTGTAACGGTACGTAGAAAGAACTAGAAAAATAAAAATCTTCTTATTTTATAATAGGAAGATTTTTGTTAAAATATATACTATAAGATAGAAAAAATATGAGGGTTAAAAAATGAGAACTCCTAAGAGATATACTGATTTAATTAAGAATAAAAAAATAACAAATCAAATTATTGCAGAATGTATATATTCTGTTAATAAAAGAGCAAAAAACTATCGAGATAAAATAGAAGATTCTAATCAAGCTGGGTTCTACAAATACAAAGAAATTAATAATGAAAAAGCAAAGGAACAAAAAGAAAAATACTATAGTATGAAAGAAGATTTATTATTAAACTTCAGCCCAAAATTGGTTCATAAACAGTATGTAGGGGAGAAAAGACAACGAGTCTATAGTTATCAAAAAAATTATGAAAAACTATATAATGAAAAAAGAAATGATATTGTTTGGGAAAATAGTTACTATGACTACGATAGAAATAAGGAAGTTGACTTTTTTGATTATAGCTTAGGTGAGAAAAAATATTTATATTTCTTGTATTATGAAATCGGTGAATATAGTTTTCATACCCCAATTACAGAAGAAAGGGCAGAAAAAAATACTCAATTAGAAATCAAAGAAATAGATGAGAATTTTCAAACTCATGGAGCTGATATAGTAGATTTACTTTCAACTCAGTTTGTTCAAAAAGTAATAGACTTGTTAGATAGTGGAGATTATACAATCATAGAATAATTAAAAAATCTTCTTACATATGTAGGAAGATTTTTTGGATTCTCAAAACTAGTTTAAAAGACTGCGCTATTTAAACTAATTTTAAGAATGGAAATTGGACTATACCGATTGCGCCGAATACGGTATCGAACAATGTATCAAAAATTGTGATTATTAAATTTTCAACTTAGAAATTATAGTAAAAACTAAAAATTTATTTGGTCAACCATTGGTCAATTTCCTTAATTTCAATACTAACTAGCGTGTGATAATATCTTGATTTAATCGCTTTTTTGTTATTTATTTGAACTTATTTTAACGCTAGTTTGTTGGCCGCCGGTATAGTAATAACGACAAGGTTTTCGAGCCTTGTCTTTTTATTTTTTCTTCCAATTTTTTCTCTCAGAGTTACTTAAAATTACTATTTTTTTAAATAATTATTTTTATCTAGTAAACATTTTTTACTTTATTTTTACTAAATCTTCAATTATTTCACATTATTTTTAACTATGATAGGTCTATACCATTTACAAATTACTTATAAAGGTTTATAATGTAATTGACATAATAAATATTAGAAAATTGTATACGGAGGTTATCATTATGCCTAAATATATTAAAGCTGATCAATTTTTCTATCCTCATGGTGTTCGTCGCGGTGGTTACTTAGAACTTATTGATGGGAAATTTGGTAAGCATGTAGATCAAGTAGCTGAAGGTGCTGAAATTATTGACTATAGTGGTTATAGTATTGCACCTGGTCTTGTGGATACTCATATTCATGGTTTTGGTGGTGTCGATGTTATGGACAATAATATTGAAGGTACGCTTCATACTATGAGTGAAGGGCTTCTTAGTACTGGTGTTACAAGCTTTTTGCCAACAACTTTGACCTCTTCATATGAGCAGTTATTAGCAGTAACTGAGAATATTGGGGCTCGTTACCAAGAAGCTACTGGTGCTAAGATTCGTGGTATTTATTTTGAAGGTCCTTATTTTACTGAAAAGTATAAGGGAGCTCAAAATCCAGCTTACATGAAGGATCCTCGAATGGATGAGTTTCGTGCTTGGCAGAAGGCTGCTAATGGCCTTCTTAATAAGATTGCGCTTGCTCCAGAACGTGAAGGTGTAGAAGACTTTGTTCGTACTATTACTGGAGAAGGTGTAACGGTTGCTCTTGGTCACTCTAATGCAACATTTGATGAAGCTAAAAAAGCTGTTGATGCTGGAGCAAGTGTATGGGTACATGCTTATAACGGTATGCGTGGTTTGACTCATCGTGAACTTGGGATGGTTGGTGCCATGTATGAATTGCCTCATACTTACGCAGAGTTGATTTGCGATGGTCATCATGTGGATCCTAAAGCTTGTGATATTCTTCTTAAACAAAAAGGTACTGAAAATATTGCTCTTATTACAGACTGTATGACAGCTGGTGGTTTACAAGATGGTGACTATATGTTGGGAGAATTCCCAGTTGTGGTTGCAAATGGGACTGCTCGTCTTAAATCTACAGGGAACTTGGCAGGTTCTATTCTCAAACTTAAAGACGGTTTGAAAAATGTTGTTGAATGGGGTATTGCAAATCCTCATGAAGCAGTCATGATGGCCAGTCTCAACCCAGCAAAATCAGTTCACATTGATGATGTATGTGGACAAATCCGTGAAGGTTACGATGCTGACTTTATCGTTCTTGATAAAGATTTGGAATTGGTAGCAACTTATCTTGATGGGGAAAAACGTTATCAAGCTTAGAAACATAAAGCAGTGACTAGTTTTAGTTGCTGCTTTTTCGTTAGCTGCATTTTATTGTGTGACTTGATTAAAGAGAAAGTCCTTAAGGTAGTTACTGAAAACGAGCAAATTTCTTTCTTTGTACTTAAAATTTCGCTATAATAGACGATACAAAGGAAATGAAACTATGTATCGAGTTATAGAAATGTACGGGGATTTTGAACCTTGGTGGTTCATAGAAGGATGGGAAGAAGACGTCATTAGTAGTAAGAAATTCGAAAACTACTATGATGCCTTGAAGTATTATAAATCTTGCTGGTTTGAACTGGAAAAGAAAATTCCACTATATAAAAGTCGTGGGGACTTGATGACTATATTTTGGAATCCAGAGGATAAACGTTGGTGCGAGGAATGTGACGAATTTCTGCAACAATATCATTCACTGGCTTTGCTAGAAGATGGTCAAGTCATCCCAGACGAAAAATTCCGACCAGGTTATGAGAAACAAACTGGTATAGAAAGCCACAGAACTTGTCGTATCAAAAAAGATGGAACAACTTTTTAATGAAGTTGTTCTTTTTTTGTATTTTCTTCGAATAATTAACTGAGGAGGGAATATGGTACAAGCACTTGCACAAGAATTGATTAGTTTCGCAAAAAAGGATGGAGCTCAGGATATCTATTTTATTCCCAAGGATAAGGTCTATGAGTTGCATATGCGAATAGGAGATGAAAGGCGTTTGATTAATAGCTATGACTTTGAAAAGTTGGGAGCAGTTATTAGTCACTTTAAATTTGTTGCGGGGATGAATGTTGGAGAAAAGCGTCGTAGTCAGCTTGGGTCCTGTGATTATCAGCATGATGGCAAGGTTACTTCACTACGCTTATCGACGGTAGGAGATTATCGTGGTCATGAGAGTTTAGTTATTCGCCTTTTGCACGATGAAGAACAAGAGTTGCGCTTCTGGTTTCAAGGCCTTAAGGAACTGGGAAAGGGCTTTAGGCAACGCGGTCTTTATCTTTTTGCAGGCCCTGTAGGAAGTGGGAAAACTACCTTAATGCATGAATTAGCTAAGTCATTATTCAAGGGACAGCAGGTTATGTCTATTGAAGACCCAGTTGAGATTAAGCAAGAAGAGATGCTGCAATTACAACTTAATGAAGCTATTGGACTGAGCTATGAAAACTTGATAAAACTTTCTTTGCGCCACCGTCCAGATCTTTTAATCATTGGAGAAATCCGGGATAGCGAAACGGCTCGTGCTGTTGTAAGAGCGAGCTTAACGGGAGCTACAGTGTTTTCGACCATTCATGCAAAGAGTATTCGTGGGGTCTATGAGCGTCTTTTAGAACTTGGTGTCAGTGAAGATGAACTCGCAGTTGTTTTACAAGGTGTTTGCTACCAGAGACTAATCGGGGGAGGAGGAATTATTGATTTTGCAAACCAAAATTATTCAGAACACCAGGCAGAAAAATGGAATGAGCACATGGATCAGCTTCTTAAAGATGGACATATCACTGCCCTTCAAGCTGAAACGGAGAAAATTAGCTACCAGTAAGCAGAAGAAAATCATCACTCTCTTTAACAATTTGTTTTCGAGTGGTTTTCACTTGGTAGAAATCATTTCCTTTCTTGATAGAAGTCATTTGTTGGAGAAGGAATATGTTTCACAGATGCGCCTAGGACTATCGAAAGGAAAATCTTTCTCGGAAATGATGGGGAATTTAGGTTTTTCGAGTGCGATTGTCACGCAACTTTCTTTGGCTGAAGTTCATGGAAATCTCCATTTGAGTTTGGGGAAAATTGAAGAATATTTGGATAATCTTGCTAAGGTGAAGAAGAAGTTAATTGAAGTTGCGACCTATCCACTTATTCTGCTAGCTTTCTTACTGCTCATTATGTTGGGTTTGCGAAATTATCTCTTGCCCCAACTGGATAGTAGTAACATAGCTACCTTAGTGATTAGCAAGCTACCACATATTTTTCTTGGACTTACTCTAGTAGTAGCACTCGCATTTTTAACAGGATTGATTTTCTACAGAAAATCTAGGAAGATACAAGTCTTTTCTTTTCTAGCTAGAATTCCTTTTATCGGTGTGTTTATTCAGTATTATCTGACGGCCTATTATGCTAGAGAATGGGGAAATATGATTGGACAAGGATTAGAATTGTCACAGATTTTCCAGATGATGCAGGAGCAGGGAAATCCACTTTTTAATGAAATTAGTTTGGATTTATCTCAGTCATTACAAAATGGTCATGAATTTTCTAAAGTTGTTCAAGATTATCCCTTCTTTAGAAGAGAGTTGGGATTAATCATTGAATATGGAGAGGTCAAATCCAAGTTGGGAAGTGAATTGGAAATCTATGCGGAAAAAACGTGGGAATCATTCTTTACCCGAGTTAATAGGACTATGAACTTAGTTCAACCACTGGTCTTTATTTTTGTAGCCCTACTAATCGTTTTATTGTACGCAGCCATGTTGCTGCCAATGTATCAAAATATGGAGGTAAATTTTTAGATGAAAAAAATGTTGATGAAATTTAAAAAAGCTCAGGTTAAAGCTTTCACACTAGTCGAAATGTTGGTGGTGTTGCTTATCATTAGTGTCCTACTCTTACTGTTTGTGCCAAACCTAACTAAGCAAAAGGATGCAGTGAATGACAAGGGGAAAGCAGCTGTCGTCAAGGTGGTAGAAAGCCAGGCAGAACTCTATAGTCTGGATAAAAATGAAGATGCCAGTCTAAGCAAATTACAGGCAGATGGACGTATCACTGCTGAGCAGGCAAAAGCCTACAAAGAATACCATGCAAAACAAAATACAAATCAAACAGTTGCGGATTAAGGCTTTTACCATGTTAGAAAGTCTATTGGTATTAGGGATTGTTAGTCTGTTAGTCGTGGGCTTGTCGAGTTCAGTTCAGTCGACTTTTGAGACTGTAGAGGAGCAGATTTTCTTTATGGAGTTTGAGGAACTTTATCGGGAAACGCAGAAGCGAAGTCTGGCTAGTCAGCAAAAGATCAACTTAATGTTAGAAGAGAGAAGTATTGGAAATGGCTATCATAAATTAACCATCCCTAAAGGAATTCAACTACAGTCCAATCAGTCAATTTCCTTTGACAAGTCTGGTGGGAATTCGTCTCTGGCCAGCGTGAGATTTCAAACAAGGAAAGAAGTGGTTCGATACCAACTATATCTAGGAAATGGAAAGATTAAACGTATTCAAGAAGCAAAAAATTAAGGCGGTTATTTTACTGGAAGCAGTGATTTCACTAGCTATTTTTGCCAGTATAGCAACTCTCTTACTAGGACAAATTCAAGAAAGTAGAAAAAGAGAAGTAGAACTTCTAAAACAGGAAGAAGTTTTGCGAGTGGCTCGTATGGCTTTGCAGACTGGACAAAAGGAGTTGACTGTCAATGGCCTTACGGTTCATGTTGTCTCGAATGAGCGAGGTTTGGAGGTATACCATGGAACGGAGAAATTACTGGCGATTCAAGACAAGTAGGGTCAGAGCTTTTACACTATTAGAATCCTTGGTTTCCCTTATCGTTATTAGTGGTAGCTTACTCCTCTTTCAAGCTATGAGTCAGCTCTTGGTTTCAGAGGTTCGCTACCAGCAGAGAAGTGAGCAAAAAGAATGGCTTTTATTTGTGGATCAGCTGGAAGCAGAGCTGAATCGAACCCAATTTGAAAAAGTGGAGAATGATAGGCTTTACCTCAAACAGGAAGGCAAACCCATTTCCATTGGGAAATCAAGGTCAAATGATTTCCGGAAAACAGATGCTAGTGGACGTGGTTATCAACCCATGGTTTATGGCCTTAAATCAACGCATATTTACCAAAAAGGGCAAAATGTTCATTTCAATTTTCAGTTTGAAAAGGGACTAGAGAGGGAATTTATCTATCGTGTTGAAAAAGAAGAAAGTTAGAGCTGGAGTTCTCCTTTACGCTATTACTATTGCTGGAATTTTTAGTCTCTTATTGCAGTTTTATCTGAATCGACAAGTGGCTCATCATCAGGATTATGCCCTTAATAAAGAAAAGCTTCTTGCATTTGCAATGGCTAAAAGAACTTATGAAAAAGCTAATTCTGAAAGTGGAGTCCAGTCATTTGATGTCGGAAAAGCAACTTATCATACTGATGAAAAAGGCTTTTTAACGATAGTTACTAGTGGCAAAAATCAATTTGAATTTCGTTTTTCACCTTTGGAGAAAACTGAAGATAAGACTAAAAAGACAGAAAATAAGTCCAAAGAAGGAAATGAGGAGAAAAAAGAAGAAGGGGGCAAAAAAGAAACTGCAAAGTCTTCTGAAGTTACTCCTTCAAAGAAAGATACGGAATAGCTTGGATTTTTGCTTCAATTGTGAGGTTGAAGGCCAGTGAGTTAGGACGAGGTTTTTGTCTGAAATCATGCTATAATAGATACATATGGAGGATGGAATATGTCAAGTGTAAAATTGTATCTAGTACGTCATGGGAAAACAATGTTTAATACGATTGGTCGTGCTCAAGGTTGGAGTGATACTCCCCTAACAGCTGATGGAGAACGAGGCATTCATGAATTGGGGATTGGTTTGCGGGAGTCAGGTTTAACCTTTGAACGTGCTTATTCAAGCGATTCTGGGCGGACCATTCAGACAATGGGAATTATCCTTGAAGAACTTGGTTTGACAGGGCAAATTCCTTATCGCATGGATAAGCGAATTCGTGAATGGTGCTTTGGTAGTTTTGATGGTGCTTATGATGGGGACTTATTTATGGGGATTATTCCTCGTATCTTTAATGTCGATCATGTGCATCGTTTGTCCTATGCTGAGCTGGCTGAAGGTCTGGTAGAAGTGGATACAGCAGGCTGGGCTGAAGGCTGGGAAAAACTAAGTGGTCGTATCTGGGAAGGTTTTGAAGCCATTGCCAAGGAAATGGAAGCTAATGGGGGAGGAAATGCTCTGGTAGTTAGCCATGGAATGACAATCGGAACCATTGTCTATCTTATCAACGGCATGCATCCGCATGGTCTTGATAATGGAAGTGTGACGATTCTCGAGTACCAAGATGGTCAGTTCTCAGTTGAGATTGTTGGGGACTGTAGCTACCGTGAAATTGGACGAGTTAAGCTAGACGAGCAAGATAGTTCAGAACAATAAAATTCAGCACTAAATTTAGAAGAATTTTTAAAGGATTGATAGAATGCTGATGTCGTCATTGCACAAGCTTGCGAGAGCTGAGTGCTTTGACAATAGCATTCTTTTTTGTTAGAATAGCATCAACATGAAAGCATAAGAAGGGACTGACAGAGCTGTCGTTCCCTTTTGTCTATCTTATAAGGGGGAAATATGCTGTTTCAGAAAATAAAAGCCTATAAATGGCAGGCTCTGGCTTCCTTAATTATGACAGGTCTAATGGTAACGAGTTCACTCCTGCAACCACGTTATTTGCAGGAAGTTTTAGAGGCCTTGCTAGCAGGAGATAATGAAGCTATTTACAATATCGGTTTTTGGTTAATCCTGGTTGCCTTGATTGGTCTAGTCGCAGGTGGAATTAATGTTGTATTAGCAGCCTACATTGCTCAGGGAGTTTCGTCAGACTTACGGGAAGATGCCTTTCGTAAGATTCAAACTTTTTCATACGCTAATATTGAGAAATTTAATGCAGGGAACCTTGTTGTGCGTATGACCAACGATATCAATCAGATTCAAAACGTCGTTATGATGACCTTCCAAATCCTCTTTCGACTACCGATTTTATTTATTGGTTCCTTTATATTAGCCGTTGTCACTCTACCTTCGTTGTGGTGGGTGCTGGTTCTTATGGTCGTTTTGATCGTCGCCATGACAGGTCTTATGATGGGGATGATGGGACCGCGCTTTGCAAAATTCCAGACCTTATTGGAGCGTATCAATGCCATTGCCAAAGAAAATTTACGTGGTGTGCGCGTGGTTAAGTCTTTTGTTCGAGAAAAAGACCAGTTTGCTAAGTTTACGCAGGTATCCGATGAATTACTGGGTGAAAACCTTTATATCGGCTACGCCTTTTCTATCGTTCAACCTGTAATGATGATGATTTCATACGGGGCTGTCTTTCTTTCAATCTGGCTTGTAGCAGGTATGGCAGAGTCAGATCCGTCAGTAGTTGGTTCCATTGCTTCCTTTGTAAACTACCTGAGTCAGATTATCTTTACCATCGTCATGGTTGGATTTTTGGGGAACTCAGTTACTCGTGCCATGATTTCCCTTCGTCGTATTCGTGAAATCCTTGATACAGAACCAGCTATGACTTTCAATGATGTGGAAGATGAAGAATTGGAAGGAAGTCTCAGTTTTGAAAATGTGACCTTTACCTATCCAAATGATGAAGAACCTATCCTAAAGAATGTATCCTTCGATATCGCAGCTGGTGAAATGGTTGGGGTTGTCGGAGCAACTGGTGCAGGGAAATCAACCTTGGCTCAGTTGATTCCACGATTATTTGATCCTCAGCAAGGTTCGATCAAGATTGGTGGAAAGGACATTCGGACAGTTAGTGAAGGGACGCTTCGTAAGACAGTTTCTATCGTCCTACAAAAAGCCATTCTCTTTAGTGGAACCATTGCAGATAATCTCAGACAAGGTAAGGGAGATGCGACAGTTTCAGAAATGGAACGCGCAGCTCGCATCGCCCAGGCCAGTGAATTTATTAGTCGTATGGACTTAGCCTTTGAAAGTCCGGTTGAAGAACGTGGGACCAACTTTTCTGGTGGACAAAAACAAAGAATGTCCATTGCGCGTGGGATTGTCAGCAATCCTAAGATATTGATTTTCGATGATTCAACCTCTGCCCTTGATGCCAAATCAGAACGTTTGGTCCAAGAAGCCCTCAACAAGGATTTGAAGGGGACGACTACGATTATCATCGCACAAAAAATTAGTTCTGTTGTTCATGCTGATAAAATTTTAGTGCTTGACCAAGGTCGCTTGATTGGTCAAGGTAAGCATGCTGACTTGGTTGCAACGAATCCAGTTTATCGTGAAATTTACGAGACGCAAAAAGGAAAGGAGGAGTAGGATGAAGACATTTGAATTCTTTTGGAACTATTTTAAAGTTTATAAGATATCCTTCGTCGTTGTTATTGCTATGATTATCATTGCAACGATAGCACAAGCCCTCTTTCCAGTTTTTGCAGGTCAAACAGTCACAGAACTGGCTAATTTGGTTATAGCTTATCAAGATGGAAATCCTGACATGGTTTGGCAAAGTCTCTTGGGACTCCTTGTCAATCTTGCCTATATTTTGATAGTTTTAGTAGTGTCTAGTCTCATCTATATGGTCTTGATGAGCCGCATTATTGCTGAATCGACAAATGAGATGCGTAAGGGACTTTTTGGCAAGCTTTCTCGCTTGACCGTTTCCTTCTTTGACCGCCATCAAGATGGTGATATCCTGTCACGTTTCACCAGTGACTTGGATAATATCCTCCAGGCTTTCAACGAAAGTCTAGTGTCTGTTATGACCAACATTGCTCTTTATATTGGCTTGCTGATTGTCATGTTTGCAAAAAATATCACCTTGGCTTTGATTACGATTGCCAGCACTCCGATAGCTGTCATCATGTTGATTGTCATTTTGAAATTGGCAAGAAAATATACCAACCTCCAACAAAAGGAAGTTGGGAAGCTCAATGCTTATATGGATGAGAGTATCTCTGGACAAAAAGCAGTTATCGTTCAAGGTATCCAAGAAGATGTGATTGCTGGTTTTGTTGAGCAAAATGAACGGGTTCGAAAAGCCACTTTTAAGGGAAGAATGTTCTCAGGAATTCTCTTTCCTGTCATGAACGGGATGAGTTTGGTCAACACAGCAGTAGTTATTTTTGTAGGATCAGCTGTCTTACTGAATGATAAGAACATCGAGACAGCAACTGCTCTGGGTTTGATTGTCATGTTTACCCAGTTTTCTCAGCAGTATTACCAGCCCATTATCCAATTAGCGGCGAGCTGGGGAAGTTTGCAACTGGCCTTTACAGGTGCAGACCGTATCCAAGAAATGTTTGATGCAGAAGAAGAAATTCGTCCTAAAGATGCTCCAGTCTTTAACGAATTAAAAGATGGTGTGGAGATTCGTAACGTAGACTTCTCCTATCTCCCAGGGAAACCGATTCTGAAAGATGTTAGCATTTCAGCTCCAAAAGGAAAAATGATTGCGGTTGTTGGTCCGACAGGTTCAGGGAAAACAACCATCATGAACCTCATCAATCGTTTTTATGATGTGGATGCTGGTAGTATCAGCTTTGATGGAACAGATATCCGCGAGTTTGATTTAGATAGTTTGCGAAGTAAGGTAGGAATTGTCTTACAGGATTCTGTTTTGTTTAGCGGAACTATTCGGGACAATATTCGTTTTGGTGTCCCAGATGCCAGTCAGGAAATGGTTGAAGCAGCTGCTAAAGCTACACATATCCATGAATATATCGAAAGTCTACCAGATAAGTACGATACATTGATTGATGATGACCAGAGTGTCTTCTCGACCGGTCAAAAGCAGTTGATTTCCATCGCCCGTACCTTGATGACAGATCCACAGGTCTTAATCTTGGATGAGGCAACATCAAACGTTGATACTGTAACAGAAAGTAAGATTCAAAATGCCATGGAGGCAATTGTAGCTGGAAGAACTAGTTTTGTAATTGCCCATCGCTTGAAAACCATTCTCAATGCCGATCAGATCATTGTCCTTAAGGATGGTGAAGTTATTGAGCAAGGAAACCATCACGAATTACTCAAGCTTGGAGGCTTTTACTCCGAACTGTACCATAATCAATTTGTCTTTGAATAATACTCTTCGAACATCAAATTCAAACCACGTCAGCATCCCCTTGTCGTATATGTGTTACTGACTTCGTCAGTTCTATCCACAACCTCAAAACTGTGTTTTGAGCAACCTGCGGCTAGCTTCCTAGTTTGCTCTTTGATTTTCATTGAGTATAAGCAAAAAAGTTGTCCTAATTTTGGGCAACTTTTTCTTATAAAAAAAATTTATCACGGACTTAAAAAATACATATTAGACAGGAGTGGGGAAGGATGATAAGATAAGATTATCAATAGAAGACGAAAGGAAATCAGTAATGGCAAGAACAGTTGTTGGAGTTGCAGCAAACCTATGTCCTGTGGACGCAGAAGGTAAAAATATTCATTCATCAGTCTCTTGTAAATTTGCTGAGAGTATTCGTCAGGTTGGTGGACTTCCTTTGGTGATTCCGGTAGGAGATGAGTCGGTGGTCCACGACTACGTAGAAATGATTGATAAGCTTATCTTGACTGGAGGACAAAATGTTCATCCTCAGTTTTATGGTGAAGAAAAAACGATTGATAGCGACGACTATAACCTGGCTCGTGATGAGTTCGAGTTGGCTCTTCTACAAGAGGCTCTACGTCAGAACAAACCAATCTTAGCCATTTGCCGTGGCGTTCAGCTTGTCAATGTTGCCTTTGGTGGCACACTCAATCAGGAGATTGAAGGTCACTGGCAAGGTCTACCTTTTGGGACTTCACATTCTATTGAGACAGTTGATGGCAGTGTAGTGTCTAAATTATTTGGTAAGGAAAGTCAAGTTAACTCAGTTCATCGTCAAAGTATTAAAGACTTGGCACCTAATTTCCGTGTAACGGCAGTAGATCCTCGCGACCAAACGATTGAAGCAATCGAATCTATCGACGAACACCGTATTATTGGTTTGCAGTGGCATCCAGAGTTTTTGGTTAATGAAGAAGATGGAAATTTAGAATTATTTGAGTATTTATTGAATGAATTGTAACGACTAGAAACCTAGTCGTTTTTTTGTTTTGCTTCTTCAAATTTTAATATTGTAACATTTTTTACGCAAACGTTTGAATTATGATAAAATTTGGAAAAATTCAGTATAAAAACTTGAAAAAATCCAAGGTAAGCGTTATGATAGAAAAGAAGAAATTTTGGAGGAATACTATGTCACATATTAAATTTGATTATTCAAAAGTATTAGACAAATTTGTTGCACCACATGAAGTGGAATACATGCAAGCACAAGTTACAGCAGCAGACGAATTGATCCGTAAAGGAACTGGTGCTGGTAGCGACTTCTTGGGTTGGTTGGACCTTCCTGAAAACTATGACCGCGAAGAATTTGACCGCATCTTGAAAGCTGCTGAACAAATCAAAGCAGACAGCGATGTTTTGGTCGTTATCGGTATTGGTGGATCATACCTTGGAGCGAAAGCTGCCATTGACTTCTTGAACCACCACTTTGCAAACTTGCAAACAAAAGAAGAACGCAAAGCTCCACAAATCCTTTATGCTGGAAACTCAATCTCATCTACTTACCTTGCTGACTTGGTAGAGTATGTTGCAGACAAAGACTTCTCAGTAAACGTGATTTCTAAATCAGGTACAACAACTGAACCAGCGATTGCTTTCCGTGTCTTTAAAGAACTCTTGGTGAAGAAATACGGACAAGAAGAAGCAAACAAACGGATCTATGCAACAACTGACCGCCAGAAAGGTGCTGTTAAGGTTGAAGCAGATGCTAACGGTTGGGAAACTTTTGTGGTTCCAGATGATATCGGTGGACGTTTCTCAGTATTGACAGCAGTTGGATTGCTTCCAATCGCTGCATCAGGTGCAGACATCAAAGCCCTTATGGAAGGTGCGAACGCAGCCCGTAAAGATTACACATCAGATAAACTTTCAGAAAACGAAGCATACCAATACGCAGCAGTTCGTAACATCCTTTACCGTAAAGGATATGCTACTGAAATCTTGGTAAACTACGAGCCATCACTTCAATACTTCTCAGAATGGTGGAAACAATTGGCTGGTGAGTCAGAAGGAAAAGACCAAAAAGGGATTTACCCAACTTCAGCTAACTTCTCAACAGACTTGCACTCATTGGGTCAATTTATCCAAGAAGGAACTCGTATCATGTTTGAAACAGTTGTCCGCGTTGACAAACCTCGTAAGAATGTGATCATCCCTACTTTGGAAGAAGACCTTGACGGACTTGGCTACCTCCAAGGAAAAGACGTTGATTTCGTTAACAAAAAAGCGACTGATGGTGTTCTTCTTGCCCACACTGACGGTGATGTACCAAATATGTACGTGACTCTTCCTGAGCAAGACGCCTTCACTCTTGGTTACACTATCTACTTCTTCGAATTGGCAATCGCCCTTTCAGGTTACTTGAATGCTATCAACCCATTTGACCAACCGGGTGTTGAGGCTTACAAACGCAACATGTTTGCCCTTCTTGGTAAACCAGGATTTGAAGAATTGAGCAAAGAACTTAATGCTCGTCTATAATTAAATAATAAAGAGTGGGCTTACCACTCTTTTTGCTATTTCTCGAAAAGAGAAATTGGACTATGGCAAGACTTGTGATATAATATAGAGAGCAAAAAGGCAGATGCCTAGAGACTTTACAGGAGAAACTATGTCAAAAGATATTCGTGTGCGTTATGCACCAAGTCCAACAGGACTACTACACATCGGAAATGCCCGTACAGCATTGTTTAACTACTTGTATGCACGCCACCATGGTGGAACTTTTATCATCCGTATTGAAGACACAGACCGCAAGCGTCACGTTGAAGACGGAGAACGTTCTCAGCTTGAAAACCTTCGTTGGTTGGGCATGGACTGGGATGAAAGTCCAGAGACTCATGAAAACTACCGCCAGTCTGAACGTTTGGAACTCTATCAAAAATACATTGACCAACTCTTGGCTGAAGGAAAAGCCTACAAATCTTACGTTACAGAAGAAGAGTTGGCGGCTGAGCGCGAACGCCAAGAAGCAGCTGGGGAAACACCTCGCTACATCAACGAATACCTTGGTATGAGCGAGGAAGAAAAAGCAGCTTACATTGCAGAACGTGAAGCAGCAGGAATCATCCCAACGGTTCGTTTGGCAGTCAATGAGTCTGGTATTTACAAATGGCATGATATGGTCAAAGGCGATATCGAGTTTGAAGGTGGCAATATCGGTGGAGACTGGGTTATCCAAAAGAAAGATGGCTACCCAACTTACAACTTTGCCGTTGTCATCGATGACCACGACATGCAAATCTCTCACGTCATTCGTGGAGACGACCACATTGCTAACACACCAAAACAGCTTATGGTTTATGAAGCACTCGGATGGGAAGCTCCAGAGTTCGGTCACATGACCTTGATTATCAACTCTGAAACAGGTAAGAAATTGTCTAAACGTGACACCAACACCCTTCAATTTATCGAAGATTACCGTAAGAAAGGTTACCTTCCAGAAGCAGTCTTTAATTTTATCGCTCTGCTTGGTTGGAATCCTGGTGGGGAAGACGAAATCTTCTCTCGCCAAGAACTCATTCAACTCTTTGATGAAAACCGTCTCAGCAAGTCTCCAGCAGCTTTCGACCAGAAGAAAATGGACTGGATGAGCAATGAGTATATCAAGAATGCGGATCTTGAGACTATCTTTGAAATGGCAAAACCATTCCTTGAAGAAGCAGGACGTTTGACAGACAAGGCTAAAAAATTGGTGGAGCTCTACAAACCACAAATGAAGTCAGTTGATGAAATCGTTCCATTGACGGACCTTTTCTTCTCAGACTTCCCAGAATTGACAGAAGCTGAGCGAGAAGTCATGGCTGGCGAAACTGTTCCGACTGTACTTGAGGCTTTCAAAGCGAAACTTGAAGCCATGTCAGACGATGAGTTTGTGGTAGAAAATATCTTCCCACAAATCAAAGCAGTTCAAAAGGAAACTGGTATCAAAGGGAAAAATCTCTTCATGCCAATCCGTATCGCCGTTTCAGGTGAAATGCATGGTCCTGAATTGCCAGATACCATCTACTTGCTTGGACGTGAAAAATCCATCCAACACATTGAGAAAACGTTGGCAGAAATTGTAAAATAGCATACAAAAAGAACTCAAATATTGAGTTCTTTTTGTATGCATACTTGTTTGAAAATGCAAAAATTTTAGTGTATAATATGAATTGACAGGGCAAGGAAATAAGTTGGTGAGATGGTATTGTTACAACTAGACTCGGCTTAGTCTAACATTATTCCTAATGTTGGTCAGTCTACTTATTTTTTCTTTGCGTTTTGCTGAATAGAAGCAGAAATTCTTTTGTTCATGCAGTTACCATCCCTTACAATGACTTTGTTTTCGATCACCAGAGTTTCTCTACAAAGATTTTGGTCCAATTTATCCAGCTTTTTAGAGGACCTATCAACTCTTTCTTCTCCAAAAATAGAAAGAAATCGGATTTGTCCTGTTACCTTGCGTTAAGCAAGGTTTTTTTGTGGAATAGTACTGGGAAATTTGCGATTTCGTTTTGGAGTGGTATAATATTAACTATCCTGATGAATAGAGGAACTCAAATGAAAGAATTTAACAAATCAATTAAATTAGAGCATGTGGCTTATGATATCCGTGGTCCAGTTTTGGAAGAAGCTATGCGCATGCGCGCAAATGGAGAAAAAATTCTTCGTTTGAATACAGGGAACCCAGCTGAGTTTGGCTTTACAGCTCCGGATGAGGTGATTCACGACTTGATTATGAATGCCCGTGATAGTGAAGGTTATTCAGATTCAAAAGGTATCTTTTCAGCTCGTAAGGCGATTATGCAATATTGCCAACTGAAAAACTTCCCTAATGTAGGCATTGATGATATTTACCTTGGAAATGGAGTTAGTGAGCTAATCGTTATGTCCATGCAAGGGCTTTTGGACAATGGTGATGAAGTCTTGGTTCCTATGCCAGACTATCCTCTTTGGACTGCTGCAGTCAGCTTGGCCGGAGGAAATGCCGTACACTATATTTGTGACGAAGAAGCTGAATGGTATCCAGACCTAGATGATATTAAGTCTAAGATTAGTTCCAATACCAAGGCCATTGTTTTGATCAATCCAAATAATCCAACGGGTGCCCTCTATCCCAAAGAACTCTTGTTAGATATCATCGAGATTGCTCGCCAAAATGACTTGATTATTTTTGCGGATGAAATCTACGACCGTATGGTTATGGATGGGAATGTCCACACACCAGTAGCAAGTTTGGCTCCAGACCTTTTCTGTGTCAGCATGAACGGTCTTTCTAAATCTCACCGTATCGCTGGATTCCGTGTGGGTTGGATGGTCTTGTCTGGGCCTAAACACCATGTAAAAGGCTACATTGAAGGGCTCAATATGCTCTCAAATATGCGTCTCTGTTCGAATGTGCTTGCTCAACAGGTTGTTCAAACTTCACTAGGTGGTCACCAGTCAGTGGATGAATTGCTCTTGCCAGGTGGTCGCATCTACGAGCAAAGAAACTTTATTTATAATGCCATTCAAGATATTCCAGGCTTGTCTGCTGTTAAACCAAAAGCAGGTCTTTATATCTTCCCTAAAATTGACCGCAATATGTATCGTATCGACGATGATGAACAATTTGTCCTTAATTTCTTGAAACAAGAAAAGGTTCTCTTGGTACATGGACGTGGCTTTAACTGGAAAGAACCAGATCACTTCCGAATCGTTTATCTACCACGTGTTGATGAGTTAGCCCAAATACAGGAAAAGATGACTCGCTTCTTGAAGCAGTATCGTAGATAAGGCTTTCATAGCAAAAAAGCTGGAAACATTTGTCAGAGCTATTGACAAATAAGTAAGAATCAGATAGAATAGTAAAGTATGTTTAGTAACTGATCACTTTATAGCCGGCTAAACGAATACAAAATCTATGAGGAGGTATTCATCGTGAAACGTACTTATCAACCAAGTAAACTTCGTCGTGCGCGCAAACACGGATTCCGTAACCGTATGTCAACTAAAAACGGTCGTCGCGTATTGGCAGCTCGTCGTCGTAAAGGACGCAAAGTTTTGGCTGCATAATCCAAACAAATGAAACAAAGAAGTCAGTAGGAACTCGAGCCTACTGACTTTTCTGTTTATCTAAAAGAGAGAAACTTCTATGGCAATTGATGTAATGTGAAAACCGTAGGAGATGTATTGGAAAGCTGATTAATAGAAAAAGCTCAAAAGCAGAAGGCGAATTTCTGATTTTGAGCTTTTCTTTATTCTTTCAAATGATAAGAGTAGCTAGCCACGACGACATCTTCGTGCCATCTGAGAGCGTATTTCAATTTGAGGCTCATTTGATTGTGTAGGATATTTTGCCAAGGCTTGTTAGGGATAAATTGAGGTACTAGAACTGTAACCGTGTAGTTCTTTTTCTTGGCTTCTTGAGAGATTTTTCGGACATATCGAACTGTAGGAGTGATGATATCTCGATAGCTAGTATTAATGTTTTTTAGAGTGATATTTGGGAAGTAGTCAGCGAATTCTTGAAGGATTTCTTGGTCTTTTTCCTCCGTTTCCTTGGTGGAAATATGCATAGCCAAAACCTCATCTCCTATGCTTTGAGCGTAATTAATCGCTCCGACGCTGACTCGAGTCACATTTCCCACTAAGACAAGGACGACATTGCCATCGTAGGTTTTCTTTTGAACTCCTTCATAAAGTCGAAGTTGTTTGGCCACCTTTTGGTAATGACTGTGGATGGCTAAAAAGAGGAAGGTTAAGACTAGGATAATTGGGAAGAATGGCCAGATATCTCCAAGTCTGAAGAAGAGTAGGATAAGAACGATAGCGTAACAAATGATAGCGCCGAGGATGTTAGCAAAGGCAGATTTTAAGAAATGAGAGCCTTTTTCTTTTTTCCAGTGGCGAATCATCCCTGTTTGAGAAAGTGCAAAAGGAACGAAAACTCCGATAGTATAGAGAGGAATCAAGCGTTCTGTATTTCCGTTAAAAATGAGCAGAAGAATCATAGCGCCAAAGGCCAAGGTTAGGATACCGTTTGAGTAACCTAGACGATCTCCCTTTTCCATAAAGAGATGGGGCATGTACTTGTTCTTAGCCATATTGTAAGCCAACATCGGAAAGGCAGAAAAACCAGTATTTGCAGCAACGGCTAGGATTAGGGCAGTTGAGAATTGGAAGAGATAATAAACAATCTGACCGAGAGCAGAATCCCCTAAAATTCCTTTAGCCATTTGTGAAAGGATTGTTTCTCCGTGTTGAGGTGTAATCCCCATCCAGTAGTTTAGGAAGGTAATTCCTGCAAATAGAAATCCAAGAATCAGAGACATGATGGTCAATGTTTGAGCCGCATTCTTTTCTTTTGGGGTCTTGAAAAATGGAACAGCATTTGAGATAGCTTCAACTCCAGTTAGTGAAGCCGAACCGCTTGTGAAGGCCCTTAAAATTAGGACGATTGAGAGACTTGGGACAGTTTGACCAATTGCAGAAGTTGCATGATAGCTGAGAGAACCTGTCAATAGTTGGAATAAGCCAAACAATAAGAGGAAGACCGTGCTAAAGATAAAGAGATAGACAGGGATCATCAGAGAACTAGCAGATTCCCTCAAGCCTCTCAGATTCAAAAGCATGAGCAAACATACTAGAAAAATAGAGATGTGGAGATTGTAAGGATGGAGAGCAGGAAGTGCAGCTGTGATCGCATCAGCACCTGCAGCCACAGATACGGCTACTGTTAGCATGTAGTCAACAAGCAGGCTTCCCCCAGCAATCAAACCTAACTCAGGGGAGAGGTTTTCTCGAGTAACCATATAGGCACCTCCACCTTGAGGGTAGGCATGGATGATTTGTCGATAAGAAATGGTCAGGCTAGCTAATAGTAAGAGGACAAAGATACCAATAGGGAGACTCCACCAAATAGCTAGGGGAGAAAGACTAGCCAAGACGAGGACGACCTGCTCGGGTCCATAAGCGATAGAAGATAGAGCATCGCTTGAGAGCATTGCGAGTGCTTGTGTTTTTCCAAGAAGTCCTCCTTCACCTTCTGTTAAGGATTTAAGGGGACGACCGATAAAGGTATATTTTAGTTTTGTAAACATTTTCTTTCCTTTTTTGAAATTTTCAACAAGAGCTATTATACTGCTATGAAAAAATACCGTCAAGGGAAAATCATTGATTTCAAAATATTTTTTTCCTATAAGGATGCGACTAGTTTTTTGGTATAATAGAAAGTAGAAAAAACGAGGAAATATAAATGATTTTTGATACTCATACACATTTAAATATAGAGGAATTTTTGGGACGTGAAGAAGAAGAGCTTGCCTTAGCAGCGGAAATGGGTGTAACTCGGATGAATATCGTTGGTTTTGATAAGCCGACGATTGAGCGTGCCCTAGAGTTGGTGGAAGAATATGACCAACTCTATGCGACAATTGGATGGCATCCAACAGAAGCAGGAGATTATACAGAGGATATTGAGAATTACTTGCTAGAAAAACTAAAACATCCAAAAGTTGTTGCCCTAGGTGAGATTGGTTTGGACTATCACTGGATGACAGCGCCTAAAGAAGTTCAAGAGAAGGTTTTCCGTCGTCAGATTCAGCTATCAAAGGAATTGGACTTACCTTTTGTAGTTCACACCCGTGATGCGCTCGAAGATACCTATGAGATTATCAAAAGTGAAGGAGTCGGTCCCCGTGGTGGCATCATGCATTCCTTCTCTGGTTCTCTGGAATGGGCTGAAAAGTTTGTGGAACTGGGTATGACTATTTCCTTTTCTGGGGTGGTGACCTTCAAAAAGGCAACAGATATTCAAGAAGCAGCAAAAGAGTTACCTTTGGATAAGATTTTGGTAGAAACAGATGCCCCTTATTTAGCCCCTGCACCCAAGCGTGGTCGCGAAAACAAGACAGCTTACACGCGCTATGTAGTGGACTTTATCGCGGACTTGCGTGGCATGAAGACAGAAGAATTGGCAGCTGTGACAAGTGCTAATGCAGAAGGCATCTTTGGATTGGAACATAAATCATGAAAGAGAAAATTTCCCAAGTCATCGTAGTCGAAGGGCGTGATGATACGGCAAATCTTAAACGTTATTTTGATGTGGAGACCTATGAAACACGAGGTTCCGCAATAAATGACCAGGATATAGAACGCATCCAACGTCTACACCAACGTCATGGGGTGATTGTCTTTACAGATCCTGATTATAATGGGGAGCGAATCCGTCGTATGATTATGACGACCATTCCGACAGTGCAACACGCCTTTCTCAAACGAGACGAGGCAGTGCCTAAGTCTAAGACCAAGGGACGTTCTCTAGGAATCGAACATGCCAGCTACGAGGACCTGAAAACAGCACTGGCTCAAGTAACAGAGCAATTTGAAGTAGAAAGTGATTTTGATATTAGCCGTAGTGACTTGATTCGATTGGGATTTTTGGCTGGGGCAGATAGTCGAAAACGCAGAGAATATCTAGGAGAAAGTCTACGTATCGGTTATTCCAATGGGAAGCAACTTCTCAAGCGTTTGGAATTATTTGGCATCCGTTTAGCTGAAGTTGAAGATGCCATGAAATCATATGAGAATTGAGAAACTCCCCCAAAATGTAGGGGGAATATGATACAATAGAAGTAAGTTTATACGGTTTAATCAGGCTTGCTTGCAAGCATTAGAAAAGTGACTCCATAGGCTTTGTGCTAAGTGGAGACAATGAGGAAAAGTTATGGGAATCTTTGATTTTTTAAAAAAGACAGAAACAACAAAAACAACTGAATCCAATAAGGAAACAGAAGAGGCGAAAGGCAATGCTTGTTTGGGAGTTCTAGATTTGTTCCCGATGAAGGAAACGAATCAATTATTGATTGTTGGGAGTCTAGAAGGAAGTATCAAGGTTGGAGATCAGTTGCAATTTTGCAATCCCGACCAAGGAATGGAAATTCTTGGCTCTGTAGAGGTTAAAAAACTCAGCAGTCAAAACAAAGATGCAGATAGTCTAACTGATGAAGTTCTTGCCCATCTAGTGGTTGATAGGATTCCTTCTTTGGATAAACTGAAAAAAGGAAGTGTGCTCTTTAGTTCAGGTATTGAGGAAGAGCAAAAATTATCTAGCTATTCAGATGCTCTTTATCGTGCTTTTGTAGCCATTCAAGAAGGTCAATTGACTAATGAAGACTATTTGGCATCTAGTCTTGATGATAGCGTAGAGATTTTACGCCTCTTTTTATGGAAATGCCGTCAAAATCAGGAAACTGAAAGTGAAGAAAGCTATCAAGCTAACACCCGCAAGTTGGAGCGTCTAGCAGAAATTGTCAAGGATAAGTTGTTAGCAGCAGATTCTGTTTATGCAGTTTATTCAGAAAAAACAGGTGAACCCTATCTTTTCTCAACGACCTATGACAGGGGAGAAGAGGGATACCTATGTACTGATCCCATGATCATGCTTTTGACACCATCTTGGTATCGCCAATTTAAGGAAACCATTGATAGTCGACCAAACTCAGTCGTAAAACTGATTGAAAATACGGAAGATAAAAAAGGGATTGAAAATTTCCTTGGGACAGCCTTTTACTTAAATGGTGCCTTGGGAGCAATCTTTAATTCCAAGGAAGTCAGCATCAGTGCCTCTGCCTTAGTTCAAAAACCAGATTTTTCTGATTTGCCTGAAATACAAGTTCCTGTAATGAACCCTGACCTAGTAAGATGGATGCTGTTAATGGGACAACTGGATAGCCCGACGACAGAAGATGAAGAAGTAATTTACAAACTCTATTATAAGTTCTTCTCTGAAGCTATGCTGAAAGCAAAATTCCTAATTCCTTTAGATGCTGCTTCGGAATTTAAGGACGATAGTCAGGAAGGAAGCTCCTTTGTCTTGGAAAAAGATTCTAGTTTCAACATTCCAGTCAAAGAAGGAAAAGATGGCAGAAATTCTGTGCCGGTATTTACCGATTGGAAACGTCTGCGAATGGTCTTTGACGAAAAATGGAATGGCATGATTGAAGAAGCGGGAGGCATGATTGAAGGCTTTGACTATGCTATAAACCCAACGGAATACTATGAAGCGGGTGCCTATGTTAGTCTAACAGCTTTTAGAGACATGCAAAAACTTAGTGAGGAACAAGAAGGAAGAGCTCAAGATTAGAAAGATCTTTACATTGGGAAACTTTATAGTTTTATCCACACTTACTTGAACCAGTAACCTTTTTCAAAGATTGTGAAAGGAAACGATATGGCAAATAGAAGTTATATTTACTTAAAAAACGGAGATGAAGCCCGTATTCTAACAGAGGGAATTTACACAATACCTTATTTTTGGCAATTGTTTTGGGATGAAGAAGATTTAAAAGCTCCTATTGCTCTCTGGGAAACAGCAGAAAAACTCGAAGAAGATGAAGAGCAAGCAGAAAAGTTTTACCAAGAGCAGAATGTAGATATCTTGCTTCCTATTGAAAAATTCCAGCAAAACGCCCTCCAAAACCGCTCTTTTTTAGAAGATAATGTCCCACAAGCCTTGAAACTATATGATGCCTTTGTTCGTTATATTCTTGCAAACGTAAAAGATGGTGATGTGTTAGGATTTGATCTTTTGGATGTAGTTTTTATGGACCAAGTCTCTGTAGTCGCTGATAAACTGTTAAAAAATATCCGAGCTATTCGGGAAAATCAACCAAAAGATTTGGACTTTTCTCTAACGGATAAGAACCTAATTGGTCTTGCTATGGGCTTTCCTGACTATTATGCTTCAGAATTATTGCCAGAAGACAATATTCTAGATTCGGTTGCCTATCAGGATGAACTAAATAAAATGAACCCTCAAGATGATAAGCAAGGGGACGATATGACTGGAGCCGATACAAAAGCGAACAAGTGGAGGAATGGTATAGTATATTTGCTCATACTTGCACTAGTAATTAGGTTGATTTTTTATATGATGGTTAAGAGATAGAAAAGAGAATAAATGAGAATTGCAGATTATAGCGTGACCAAGGCAGTGCTGGAGCGTCACGGTTTTACCTTTAAAAAATCTTTCGGGCAAAATTTCTTGACGGATACCAATATCCTTCAAAAAATCGTGGATACAGCTGAAATTGATGATCAGGTTAATGTTATCGAAATCGGGCCAGGGATTGGTGCCTTGACAGAATTTTTGGCTGAGCGTGCAGCTCAAGTCATGGCATTTGAGATCGACCACCGCTTGGTACCAATCCTAGCCGATACCTTGCGAGATTTTGACAATGTGACCGTAGTCAACGAGGACATTCTAAAAGTTGACTTGGCACAGCACATCCAGAATTTTAAAAATCCTGACTTACCAATCAAGGTAGTAGCCAACTTGCCCTACTATATCACGACGCCTATTCTCATGCACTTGATTGAAAGTGGCATTCCTTTTAGTGAGTTTGTGGTTATGATGCAAAAAGAAGTGGCAGATCGTATCTCTGCTAAGCCCAATACCAAGGCTTACGGCAGCTTGTCGATTGCCGTTCAGTATTACATGACAGCTAAGGTTGCTTTTATCGTACCTCGTACGGTCTTTGTGCCAGCACCAAATGTGGATTCAGCTATCCTGAAAATGGTACGTCGCCCAGAACCGGCTGTAGCAGTGGAAGACGAGAAATTCTTCTTTAAAGTTTCCAAGGCTAGTTTTATCCATCGTCGTAAGACCTTGTGGAATAATCTGACAGGTTACTTTGGCAAGACTGATGAAATCAAGGATAAATTGACTAAGGCATTGGATCAGGCAGGACTATCCCCAAGTGTACGCGGTGAAGCTCTTGGCTTAGAAGAATTCGCTAGTCTAGCAGATGCGCTTAAAGGACAAGGACTCTAGGATGCAGGGACAAATCATTAAAGCTTTGGCCGGATTCTACTATGTGGAGAGTGATGGTCAGGTTTATCAAACACGCGCGCGTGGAAATTTTCGTAAAAAGGGTCATACGCCCTATGTTGGAGATTGGGTAGATTTTTCTGCGGAGGAAAATTCCGAAGGTTATATTCTCAAGATTCACGAACGAAAAAATAGTCTGGTTCGTCCACCGATTGTCAATATTGACCAAGCTGTGGTGATCATGTCGGTCAAAGAGCCTGACTTTAATAGCAACTTATTGGATCGGTTCTTGGTTCTTTTGGAGCACAAGGGCATTCATCCTATCGTCTATATTTCCAAAATGGACTTACTAGAGGATAGGAGAGAACTGGATTTCTACGAGAAAACCTATCGTGCTATTGGTTACGATTTTGTGACGAGTAAAGAAGAACTTTTACCCTTGTTGACAGGCAAGATTACGGTCTTCATGGGGCAGACGGGTGTTGGAAAGTCAACTTTGCTCAATAAAATCGCACCTGATCTCAATCTAGAAACGGGAGAAATCTCAGACAGTCTGGGTCGTGGTCGTCACACTACTCGAGCGGTTAGTTTTTACAATCTCAATGGTGGGAAAATCGCAGACACACCAGGTTTTTCATCGCTGGATTACGAAGTAACAACAGCAGAAGATCTGAATCAGGCTTTTCCAGAGATTGCTAGTGTCAGTCGTGATTGTAAATTCCGCACTTGTACCCATACCCATGAGCCATCTTGCGCTGTAAAACCAGCAGTAGAAGAGGGCATCATTGCTACCTTCCGTTTTGACAACTACCTGCAATTCCTCAGTGAGATTGAAAATCGTAGAGAAACCTATAAAAAAGTCAGCAAAAAAATTCCAAAATAAGGAGAAACCTATGTCTCAATACAAGATTGCTCCGTCAATTCTGGCAGCGGATTATGCCAACTTTGAACGTGAAATCAAACGCTTAGAAGCAACTGGGGCTGAATATGCCCACATCGATATCATGGATGGTCACTTTGTACCCCAAATCAGTTTTGGTGCAGGTGTGGTCGAAAGTCTTCGTCCTCATAGCAAGATGGTCTTTGATTGCCATTTGATGGTATCAAATCCCGAACATCATTTAGAAGACTTTGCGCGTGCAGGTGCAGACGTCATCAGCATCCATGCAGAAGCAACACCTCATATCCATGGGGCCCTTCAAAAAATTCGATCTTTGGGAGTGAAGCCTTCTGTTGTCATTAACCCTGGAACACCTGTTGAGGCGATTAAACATGTGCTTCATTTGGTTGACCAAGTATTAGTCATGACCGTTAACCCTGGATTTGGTGGGCAAGCTTTTCTGCCTGAAACCATGGATAAGATTCGTGAGTTAGTGGCACTTCGTGAGGAGAAGGGCTTGAACTTTGAAATCGAAGTTGATGGTGGGATTGATGATAAAACTATTGCTCAAGCCAAAGAAGCTGGTGCAACAGTCTTTGTAGCAGGGTCCTATGTCTTTAAGGGAGATGTCAATGAACGAGTGCAAGCTCTCAGAAAACAACTGGACTAAAGTTGCAGTTTTTGCAGGCGGAGACCGCGGTCACTATCGGACAGATTTTGACTGCTTTGTCGGTGTGGATCGAGGCTCACTTTGGGTACTGGAGGAAAAACTTCCTCTTGCTTTAGCCGTTGGGGATTTTGATTCTGTGACTGTAGAAGAATGTCAGTTGATTCAAAAACGTGCCCAGCATTTTGTTCAAGCCCAGCCAGAAAAAGATGATACCGATCTGGAACTAGCACTTTTAACGATTTTTGAAAAGAATCCTCAAGCTCGGGTGACTATTTTTGGTGCCCTAGGTGGTCGCATTGACCATATGTTGGCTAATGTCTTTCTGCCTAGCAATCCTAAATTGGCGCCCTATATGCGTCAGATAGAGATTGAGGATGGGCAAAACTTGATTAGCTATTGTCCAGAAGGAACCAGTCAGCTAGAACCACGTTCGGACTATGATTACCTTGCTTTTATGCCTGTGAGGGATAGTCAGTTGACTATTATCGGAGCCAAGTATGAACTAACTGAGGAGAATTTTTTCTTTAAGAAAGTTTATGCTTCTAACGAATATATAGATAGGGAAGTTTCGGTAACATGCCCGGATGGCTATGTGGTCGTACTGCATAGTAAGGACAGGAGATAGGATGGAGATTGTATTACTACTGTTATTAATTGCTAACCTGGCTGGCCTCTTTCTCATTTGGCAAAGGCAGGACAAGCAGGAGCAATATTTGACCAAGAGTTTAGAAGACCAGGCAGATAATCTCTCAGACCAGTTAGATTATCGATTTGAACAAGCACGACAAGCTAGTCAGTTGGACCAAAAAAATCTAGAAGTGGCTGTTAGCGACCGTTTGCAGGAGGTGCGGATTGAATTGCACCAAGGTCTGACTCAGGTTCGACAGGAGATGAATGAAAACCTCCTCCAAACCAGAGATAAGACTGACCAAAGACTACAGGCCTTGCAGGAGTCAAATGAGCAACGTTTAGAGCAGATGCGCCAAACGGTCGAGGAAAAGTTAGAAAAGACCTTGCAGACACGTTTGCAAGCGTCTTTCGAGACAGTTTCAAAACAACTGGAATCTGTCAACCGAGGTTTGGGTGAAATGCAGACGGTTGCCCGTGATGTCGGCGCTCTTAATAAGATCTTATCTGGTACAAAAACTCGAGGAATTCTAGGAGAATTACAACTGGGACAGATTATTGAAGATATCATGACACCTGCCCAGTATGAACGAGAATTTGCAACGGTTGAAAACTCTAGTGAACGTGTGGAATACGCCATCAAGTTACCTGGACAAGGTGACCAGGAATATGTCTATCTACCGATTGATTCTAAGTTTCCACTGGCAGATTATTACCGTCTGGAAGAAGCCTATGAAGCAGGTGACAAGGACGAGATTGAGCGCTGTCGTAAGTCTCTCCTAGCAAGCGTCAAGCGTTTTGCTAAGGATATTAAGAGTAAGTACCTGGCGCCACCTCGGACAACCAATTTTGGAGTCTTGTTTGTTCCGACAGAAGGTCTTTACTCAGAAATCGTTAGAAATCCGATTTTCTTTGATGGTTTGAGACGGGAAGAGCAGATTATCGTTGCGGGACCAAGTACCTTGTCAGCCCTTCTTAACTCCCTATCTGTTGGCTTCAAGACTCTGAGTATCCAAAAGAGTGCTGACCATATTAGCCAAACTCTAGCCAACGTCAAAACCGAATTTGGCAAGTTTGGTGGTATTCTGGTTAAAGCGCAAAAACACCTCCAACATGCCACTGGTAATATTGATGAATTGTTAAACCGACGTACTTCAGCTATTGAGCGAACTCTCCGACATATTGAATTGTCAGAAGGTGAGCCTATGCTTGATTTGCTCCAGTTCCAAGAAGATGAGGAAGAATATGAAGATTAGTCACATGAAAAAAGATGAACTGTTCGAAGGCTTTTACCTAATCAAATCAGCCGATCTGAGACAGACGCGTGCTGGGAAAAACTACCTAGCTTTCACCTTCCAAGATGATAGTGGGGAAATCGAAGGAAAGCTCTGGGATGCCCAACCTCATAACGTTGAGGCCTTTACTGCAGGAAAAGTTGTCCACATGCAAGGGCGTCGTGAAGTTTACAACAACACTCCACAGGTAAATCAAATTACCCTTCGCTTACCTCAGCCTGGCGAACCCAATGACCCAGCAGACTTCAAGGTCAAATCACCAGTGGATGTTAAAGAAATCCGTGAGTACATGGCACAGATGATTTTCAAGATTGAAAATCCCATCTGGCAACGAATCGTTCGGGCCCTCTATACTAAATATGATAAAGAATTTTATTCCTATCCAGCTGCAAAAACCAACCACCATGCCTTTGAAACAGGGCTAGCTTATCATACAGCGACTATGGTTCGTTTAGCAGAGGCAATTGCTGATGTGTACCCACAACTCAATAAGAGCTTGCTCTATGCGGGAATTATGCTTCATGACCTGGCTAAGGTTATTGAGTTAACAGGTCCGGACCAGACAGAGTATACAGTGAGAGGAAATCTTATCGGGCATATCGCCTTGATTGATAGCGAGATTACCAAAGCAGTTATGGAACTTGGCATTGATGATACTCGAGAAGAAGTGGTGCTTCTGCGCCATGTGATTCTCAGCCACCATGGATTACTCGAGTATGGTAGTCCTGTTCGTCCTCGTGTGATGGAAGCTGAAATTATTCATATGATTGATAATTTGGATGCGAGTATGATGATGATGTCAACAGCGCTCGCCCTTGTTGATGAGGGGGAAATGACCAATAAGGTCTTTGCAATGGACAATCGTTCCTTCTACAAGCCAAAATTAGACTAGAAACTAAAAAAATGAGCTTTATTTAGACAATAAAGTTCGTTTTTTTGCTTTAGTGTGTTATAATGAGAAAAAGACTAATTAAAAAGAATGGTGAATAACTAATGAAATTAAGAAGAAGTGATCGGATGGTTGTTATTTCCAATTATTTGATTAACAATCCATACAAATTAACCAGTCTCAATACCTTTGCGGAAAAGTATGAATCTGCCAAGTCTTCTATTTCAGAAGATATTGTCATTATTAAGCGCGCCTTTGAAGAAATTGAAATTGGTCATATTCAAACGGTGACAGGTGCTGGTGGTGGGGTTATTTTCACACCTTCTATCTCTACCCTTGAGTCCAAAACAATCATCCAAGAGCTTCGCGATAAACTTTCAGAGAGCGACCGCATTCTTCCAGGAGGCTACATTTATTTGTCTGATCTCCTTAGCACTCCAGCTATTTTGAAAAATATTGGACGTATTATTGCCAAGAGCTTTATGGACCAAAAGATTGATGCTGTTATGACGGTAGCGACCAAAGGGGTTCCGCTTGCAAATGCAGTAGCAAATGTTCTCAACGTACCTTTTGTCATTGTTCGTCGTGACTTGAAAATCACAGAAGGTTCAACTGTGAGTGTTAACTACGTCTCAGGTTCTAGCGACCGTATTGAAAAAATGTTCCTTTCAAAACGTAGCCTTAAGGCAGGAAGCCGTGTCCTGATTGTTGATGACTTTTTGAAAGGCGGAGGAACGATTAACGGTATGATTAGCCTTTTAACAGAGTTTGATTCTGAGTTAGCTGGTGTAGCTGTCTTTGCTGATAATGCGCAGGAAGATCGTGAACAGCAGTTTGACTACAAATCACTCTTAAAAGTTACCAATATTGATGTGAAGAACCAACAAATTGAAGTTGAAGTTGGGAACATCTTCGAAACAGAAAAATAAGAGAGAATAAGATGCTTAAAGGTTGGAACTTTCGTCCCAGCCTTTCTTTGATAATGAATATGAAGGAGCCCTATGAAGACGCCATTTATTAAACGTGAAGACTTAGAAAAGATTGTTGAAGAGTTTCCAACTCCATTCCATCTCTACGATGAAAAAGGTATTCGCAAGAAAGCACGCGCAGTAAACAAAGCCTTCTCTTGGAATAAAGGCTTTAAAGAATACTTCGCAGTTAAGGCAACCCCAACTCCAGCTATCTTGAAGATTTTGCAAGAAGAAGGATGTGGAGTGGATTGTTCTAGTTATGTAGAACTCTTAATGAGTCATAAGCTCGGGTTTTCAGGGGCGGAGATGATGTTTTCATCTAACAATACACCAGACCAAGAGTACGCTTATGCCCGTGAATTAGGGGCGACTATCAACTTGGATGCCTTTGAAGATATCGACCATTTAGAGCGCGCTGCGGGGATTCCTGAGATTATCTCTTGTCGTTACAATCCTGGAGGCGTATTTGAACTAGGGACAGACATTATGGATAATCCTGGTGAAGCTAAGTTTGGGATGACCAAGGAGCAACTCTTTGAAGCCTTTGCTATCCTGAAAGAAAAGGGAGCTAAAACCTTTGGGATTCATTCCTTCCTAGCTTCCAATACTGTGACCCACCTCTACTATCCAGAATTAGCACGTCAGCTCTTTGAGTTAGCAGTAGAAATCAAGGAAAAGTTGGGTATTTCGCTGGACTTTATCAACCTTTCTGGAGGTATCGGAGTCAACTATCGTCCAGATCAAGAGCCAAATGACATCGCCTTGATTGGTGAGGGAGTTCGTCAGGTTTATGAAGAAGTTCTTACGCCAGCAGATCTTGGTCAGGTTAAAATCTTTACAGAACTAGGTCGCTTTATGTTGGCACCTCATGGCATTCTCGTTACAAAAGTTACTCATAAAAAGAAAACCTACCGTACTTATCTAGGAGTAGATGCGTCAGCTGTCAATCTTATGAGACCAGCTATGTACGGTGCTTACCATCATATTACTAACATGATGCATCCTGATGGTCAGACTGAAATGGTTGATGTTGTTGGTTCTCTTTGTGAAAACAACGACAAGTTTGCAGTAAATCGTGAGTTGCCTCAAACAGAAATTGGTGATTTGTTAGTGATTCATGATACAGGTGCCCATGGCTTCTCTATGGGATACCAGTACAATGCGAAACTTCGTTCGGCAGAGATTCTCTACACAGAGGACGGTGGTGCTCGACTAATCCGTAGAGCAGAGCGACCTGAGGACTATTTTGCGACTCTCTATGGCTTTGACTTTGACAAGGAATAGAGGAATTTTGAAAATCATGAAAGTTGAAAGTGAAAAACAGATTGTTTTCTAAAAAATAGACAAAATCTATTGTTTTTCCTTTCAAGCGTGATATAATAAAATTATAAAACGGTTTCAAGGAAGGTGACGTGATGTCAGAAGAAACAATAGACTACGGACAAGTGACAGGAATGGTACATTCGACAGAGAGTTTTGGGGCGGTAGATGGTCCCGGAATTCGTTTCATTGTCTTTTTGCAGGGCTGTCAGATGCGTTGCCAGTATTGCCATAACCCTGACACATGGGCAATGGAAACCAATAAATCTCGTGTACGAACAGTAGACGATGTTCTAGAAGAAGCGCTTCGTTTTCGTGGTTTCTGGGGAGATAAGGGTGGAATTACTGTCAGTGGAGGAGAAGCTCTCTTACAGATTGATTTCCTAATTGCTCTCTTTACAAAAGCAAAAGAAAAAGGCATCCACTGTACCTTGGATACTTGTGCCCTTCCATTCCGTAATAAACCACGTTATTTAGAGAAATTCAATAAACTAATGGCCGTGACAGACTTGGTTCTTCTTGATATCAAGGAAATCAACGAAGCACAGCACAAGATTGTAACCAGTCAAACCAACAAAAATATCTTGGCGTGTGCGCAGTACTTGTCAGATATTGGGAAACCTGTTTGGATTCGTCATGTTCTCGTGCCAGGATTGACAGACCGTGATGAAGATTTGATTGAGCTTGGGAAATTCGTAAAAACTCTTAAAAATGTTGATAAATTTGAGATTTTGCCTTACCATACCATGGGTGAGTTCAAGTGGCGTGAACTTGGGATTCCGTATTCACTTGAAGGGGTTAAACCTCCAACAGCAGATCGTGTTAAAAACGCTAAGGAATTGATGGATACAGAAAGCTATCAAGATTACATGAAACGTGTTCATGGATAAAAAATAAGCCTGATGAAAATATCGGGCTTTTCTGATATAAAAAAAGCTTAGCTCGAATGCTAAGCCTTTTATTTTTTATCTAGAATGTTGTTTTCCAGAATTGCGTTTTTTGTTCTTCTTAGCAGAAGTTGAGATAACTGCAGCTGATTCAGGGGTTACATCTTTACGAGCACCTGAAGTTTTACTTGCTTTTGGTGGGTTCTTGGCATATTCTTCACGTACTTTTTTACGAAGTTTTGGACGAATCATGTAGTTGACGATGAATTGTTGAAGGATCATCATGAAACCACCGACAACCCAGTAAAGCGTTACACTAGCTGGTGAGAAGATTGAGAACATGACAATCATCAACGGACTCATGTAAATCATTTTCTTGAGTTGTTCTCTTTGAGTCTCGTCTTCAACTCCGTGTAGAGAAAGGAGTGATTGGATGTAGTAGAGAATACCTGCGCAGGCAATGAGAATCCAACTTGGAGAACCCAGTGCAATACCTAAGAAGCTAGCTTCAGAAACACCTTCTGTGTGTTGAGCAGCAAAGTAGATAGCAGAGAAGAAAGGCATTTGAATGAGGATAGGGAAACATCCTACACCACCAAACATACTAATACCATGCTCTTTTTGAGCAGCAAAGAGAGCTTGTTGGGCTTCTAGTTTTTCTTCTTGAGTCGTTGCTTCTTTGAGACGAGTCTGATGTGGCTCAAGGACATGCTTGAGGGCGTTCATCTTCTCAGAGTGAAGGGTAGCCTTCCATGATTGGTAGATACCAAGTGGAAGGATAATCAAGCGGACGATAATAGTTACGATGATAATACCAACACCGAAACCAAGACCTTGGTCATTGGCAAAATATTTGATAGCCTCTGCCATAGGTGCTCCGATGGTATTCCAGATAAATCCGGTTGGCTGACCTGTTGCTTTATCAACCTGGACACATCCTGTCAAGACTAATAGCATAGCCACTCCCATGACTGAGAGGGCGATTCGTTTAATTGATTTCACTGTTTTTATTCCTTCTTAAAAAATTATACCTTTCTATTCTACTGCTTTTTTTGAAAATATACAATAGTTCTAGAGACCTAATTTGCGACTTTGAAATCTGAATAGGATGGAAAGTTGCTTAATTGGACGTCGAGATAGGTTACTTTTGAGAAGGGAGTGGGCCCTTTTCGGATCTCTTGGATGAACTTAGCCATGATAGCTGAAGACTCTGCTTGGGCAAGAATTTCAACTGTTCCGTCATCGTTGTTCCAGACCCGACCGGTGATTCCACCTAGCTCGAGGGCAAGGGTATAGACGCCCCAGCGGAAACCAACGCCTTGGACGCGTCCCTGTGCGATCATTTTGACCTTTTGCATACTAAACCTCCTTGATTGTGTTATAATATTTCTATGACTATTATAACCTCTAAAGCAAATTCTGTGGTAAAAAATGCCAAGAAATTGCATCAAAAAAAATATCGAAAATCTTCTTATTTAATTGAAGGATGGCATTTGTTCGAAGAAGCTATTCAGGCTGGTGCAAAGATAGAGAAAATATTTGCTCTAGTAGAGTATGGAGATAAACTAGTAGATTATCCTCAGACTGTCTTTGTGACAGAGGAAATTTTATTCGATTTAGCAGATTCCCAGACGCCTCAGGGCATCGTTGCCATTGTTCAAAAGGAAGAGGAGCAGTTGCCGGATTTGACCTCTGGAAAATATCTTTTCTTGGAAGATGTGCAGGATCCTGGAAATGTGGGGACCATGATTCGGACGGCAGATGCTGCAGGTTTTTCTGGAGTCATCGTTTCAAGCAAGTCGGCTGATATCTACAGTCTCAAAACACTTCGTTCCATGCAGGGCAGTCATTTACATTTGCCGATTTATCGCATGTCTGTTGAAACATTCGTTGAAGAGGCTAAAAAGAATCACTTGTCCATTCTAGCAACTACCTTGTCCCAGAACTCTAAAGATTATCGTGAACTGGATCGGTTAGAGGATTTTGCTTTGGTTATGGGAAATGAAGGGCAAGGCATTAGTCCCTTCATGGCAGATCAAGCAGATCAACTGGTTCATATCAGCATGAAGGGGCAGGCGGAAAGTCTGAATGTCGCCATCGCTGCAGGCATACTCATGTTTTATTTGAGTTAAAATAGTTAATTTTTGTTATAATCAGTAAAAAGATTTCATAAGGAGAAGAAATATGAATCAAACAATTATTCAAGAACGTTCTGGTTTGAATCAATTTTATGCAAAAGTTTATGCTTTTGTAGGGATTGGGATTGCCTTATCTGCAATTGTCTCAGCCTTAATGTTAACAACCTTCCAAGACCTTCTCGTACAGTTAATGTTAAATGCACGCATATGGCTAATCGTGACAGGAGTAGTTGAAGTTGCTCTTGTAATTGCAGCCAGCAATATGGCTTATAAAAATAGCCCAGCAGCTCTTCCGATGTTTCTCATCTATTCAGTAGTGAACGGTTTTTCGCTGAGTTTCATCGTATCGCTCTATCTTCCAGGAACAGTTTTGACTGCCTTTATTTCCAGTGCAGCCCTCTTCTTTGTCATGGCTATCATAGGAGTCGTCATCAAAAAGGATTTGAGTGGTATCGGACGTGCATTGATTGCAGCTTTATTTGGTCTAATACTGGCCATGGTTGTCAATATCTTCTTAAATAGTGGCCTAATGGACTACATTATTAGTATTGTTATGGTGCTTGTTTTTGCAGGTTTGATTGCTTGGGATAATCAAAAGATTCGTTATGTTTACGAAGAGTCAGATGGTCAAGTCGCTACAGGCTGGGCAATTTCTTTAGCACTTAGCCTCTACCTTGACTTTATCAACCTCTTCCTTAGCTTCCTACGTATCTTTGGACGTGACGATTAATGCTTTTAGAGCTCAAATGAGCTCTTTTTTCTTTTATTTTTACTGATAAAAAGGTATAATCTTTATTATTATTCTAAAGGAGGAATGTATGAAGAAAAGTTTTATCCATCAGCAAGAAGAGATTTCATTTGTGAAAAATACCTTTACCCAGTATTTAAAAGATAAGTTAGAAGTAGTAGAAGTACAAGGCCCAATCTTAAGTAAGGTTGGAGACGGGATGCAGGATAACCTTTCAGGGATTGAACATCCAGTATCTGTTAAGGTTCTGCAAATTCCAGACGAAACCTACGAGGTGGTACATTCACTTGCTAAGTGGAAACGCCATACTTTGGCACGTTTTGGTTTCGGTGAAGGAGAAGGTCTCTTCGTTCACATGAAGGCTCTTCGTCCGGACGAAGATTCACTAGATGCGACTCATTCGGTTTATGTGGACCAGTGGGACTGGGAAAAGGTTATTCCTAATGGAAAACGCAATCTAGCCTATCTTAAAGAAACAGTTGAAAAGATTTATAAGGCTATTCGTTTGACTGAGCTAGCAGTTGAAGCACGATACGATATTGAGTCAATTTTGCCTAAGCAAATTACCTTTATCCATACAGAAGAGCTTGTTGAACGCTATCCAGACTTGACACCGAAAGAACGTGAAAATGCTATCTGTAAGGAATTCGGTGCTGTCTTCCTAATTGGTATCGGTGGTGTATTATCGGATGGGAAACCTCATGATGGCCGTGCACCAGACTATGATGACTGGACAACTGAATCTGAAAATGGTTATCATGGCTTGAATGGAGATATCCTTGTCTGGAATGATAACTTGGGTGCAGCCTTTGAATTATCTTCAATGGGAATTCGTGTCGATGAAGATACCCTCCGTCGACAAGTAGCTATTACAGGAGATGAAGATCGTCTTTCTTTGGAATGGCACAAAGCTCTCTTAAACGGTCTCTTCCCATTGACAATTGGTGGAGGAATTGGTCAATCACGTATGGCTATGTTCTTACTTCGTAAGAAACATATCGGTGAAGTTCAAACAAGTGTTTGGCCACAAGAAGTCAGAGATACTTACGACAATATTCTTTAATCAATCGAGCCGCAAGGTTCGATTTTCTTTTTTTTATCAGAATTTGGTATAATATACCTTATGAAAATCGTATCAGGAATCTACGGAGGACGTCCTTTAAAGACGTTGGAGGGCAAAACAACGAGGCCGACATCAGACAAGGTCCGAGGAGCTATTTTCAATATGATTGGTCCCTACTTTGAAGGAGGACGTGTACTAGATCTTTATGCGGGTAGCGGCGGTTTATCCATCGAAGCAGTTTCAAGGGGAATGTCAAGTGCTGTTCTGGTCGAGAGGGATAGACGGGCCCAGAATATTGTGGCAGAAAATATCCGGATGACCAAGGAAACCTCAAAGTTTCAATTATTGAAAATGGAATCTAGCCGTGCATTGGAACAGATTGATGGTGTCTTTGATCTTATTTTCTTGGACCCTCCCTATGCAAAAGAACAAATCGTGTCGGATATTGAAAAAATGGCGGAGAGAAATCTTTTTTCAGAAGATGTCATGGTGGTCTGCGAGACTGATAAATCAGTAGAACTTCCAGAAGAAATCGCCTGTTTGGGCATCTGGAAGGAAAAAATATATGGGATTAGTAAGGTGACGGTTTATGTCAGATAAGATTGGGTTGTTTACAGGTTCATTTGATCCAATGACGAATGGGCATATGGATCTCATTGAGCGTGCAAGTAAGCTCTTTGATCAATTGTATGTAGGAATTTTTTATAATCCACACAAAAATGGATTTTTACCGATAGAAAGCCGACTAGAGACGGTTGAAAAAGCAGTGGTACATTTAGAAAATGTTCAAGTCATAGCTTCTCACGATGAGTTAGTGGTTGATGTTGCTAGAAAACTAGGTGTAGAGGTCTTGGTGCGTGGCTTGCGTAATGCTACTGATCTTCAGTATGAAGCTAGTTTTGATTTTTACAACCATCAATTAGCAGGAGAAATGGAGACAGTCTATCTCCACAGTCGCCCAGAACATATCTATATTAGTTCTTCAGCTGTGAGAGAATTGTTGAAATTTGGTCAAGATATCAGTGAGTATGTCCCAAATGCTGTCTTAGAGGAGTTAAAACATGAAGAAAAAAACTAGATGGCCCATATATTTAATCATTGGGCTTGTTATTACTTTTATAGCTTTTACGGTACCCCTGCCTTATTACATTGAGGTTCCAGGGACTTCAGAAGATATTCGAAAAGTCTTACAAGTCAATAATCAAGCTGACCAAGAGGAAGGTTCCTATCAATTTGTGACAGTTGGGGTTAAACATGCTAGACTGGTGGACTTGGTTTATGCTTGGCTGACGCCTTTTACGGATATTCGAAGTGCTAAAGAGATGACAGGTGGTTCTTCAGATGCAGAATTTATGCGAATCAACCAGTTTTACATGGAAACTTCGCAAAACATGGCCAAATATCAAGGTCTGAAATCTGCTGGTAAGGAAATAGAGCTCAAATATCTGGGGGTCTATGTTTTGACTGTGACGGATAACTCGACTTTCAAGGGGATTCTCAATATCGCTGACACCGTGACGGCTGTAAACGATAAGACTTTTGAAAGCTCCAAGGAGATGGTCGACTACGTCAACTCTCAAACTCTTGGAGACAAGGTTAAGGTTACCTACCAGGAAGACGGAAAAGTCAAGACTGCTGAAGGAAAAATCATTACTCTGGAAAATGGGAAAAACGGTATTGGAATCGGTTTGATTGACCGCACAGAAGTGTCAAGTTATGTGCCAATCAAGTTTTCAACTGCTGGCATTGGTGGTCCGAGTGCTGGAATGATGTTTAGTTTATCCATCTATACGCAAATTGCAGACCCTACTCTTCGAAATGGACGAATCATTGCTGGTACAGGAAGTATCGACAGAGATGGAAATGTTGGTGATATTGGTGGAATTGACAAAAAAGTTGTTGCTGCTGCAAAAAAAGGAGCTACTGTATTCTTTGCTCCAAACAATCCAGTAACTGAAGAAGCTAAAAAGGCCAATCCTAATGCTAAAAGTAATTATGACACGGCTGTAGAAGCTGCTGAAATGATTAAAACAGACATGAAGATTGTTCCTGTAAAAACACTTCAGGATGCAATTGATTACTTGAAAAACAACCCATAAAATATAGTGCAAGTCCATAGACTAGCGTAGAAAAAGAGAAGATGGTATAATAGGCAGATGATTCAATTGTTTTTTACCCTCAGTAGTCATATGTTTTTTGTCTACCTAGTTTTTCAACTGTTGAAAGATTTGGTCAAATGGGATCAAATTTTAAAGGTAACTAAGGACAATGCGAGGAAGGTACGACTTTTAGTAGTATTGTGTAGTATCGGTTTAGGGTATCTGATTAGTTCTTTTTTCCTAAATCTCTATCAATTATGGCAAGAAGCAGTACGAGGATTATTATAATTTTTAAGAATTAATAAAGATATTTGGAGAAAGAGATTTAATGGATATTGTAATCTTATTGTTGATAACGCTATTACTTTATTTGTTGCCTCAAAACAAGGAGTATCTCAATGTTAAGTCCACATCAGGTCTTAGAGGTTTTTTAGCTTTAGGAATAATATTTCATCATATATCACCATTGGTTAAAACTGGTGAGGAGTTTTCTAATTTTTCGTATATGGGGACCTATATCGTTTCTATATTTTTCTTTTTATCTGCATACGGGTTGTATGTTCAAAATGAAAGCAGAGAAAACTATCTGGATAATTTTTTAGTAAAAAGACTTTCCAAAATTATAGTTCCATTTTTTATTATATCTTTGATTTATATGTTTTATAGATTCGTAAATGGTCAATTAATTGATTTAAATTTCTTTATTAATTTATTTAAACAAGGAAGTACTATTATCTATAATGGTTGGTTCGTAGACATTATAATTTTAATGTATATATTTTTTTATTTATCGTTTAAGTTTTTTCAAAATAAGTTCTTGTCTATTGTTTTCAATACAATATTTATAATCTGTTACATCTGCTTGGCTATAAAGTTAGGTTATAATTTTTGGTGGTATAATAGCGTTCTTGCCTTCGCTATTGGCCTAATATGGGCTAAAAATCAAAATAAAATTGATAGATTTTTAGAAAAATATTACTTTATCGTAATTGTTTTAGTCACTGTGTTACTCTTTGTTTCACATAGATACGATATTTTACTTAAGTATTTACACATAGAAGATAGCTATAGTTATGCACTAGCTGCTAATTTAGATAATATTATTTTTACAATCTATTTTATTATAGTTTTTTTGAAAAAAATAAATTTTTCAAATGTCTATTTAAATTTAATTGGTCGTATATCGTTTGAATTATATATGATACATGGATTAGTAATTTCTATGTTAGCAAAAATATTTGTGTCATCTAGAGTAAACGATGTACTATTCACATTATTTGTGTTGATAATTAGTCTGATTTTGGCGTGGATTGTTAATAAAATAGATAAAAGGATTATTCAAAAAGTAAGTCTAATACAAAATCAATAGTAAAGGAAAATATCCATGGAAAAAATTGTAGTTCAAGGTGGAGATAATCGCCTAGTTGGAAGTGTTACGATTGAAGGTGCGAAAAATGCAGTTTTACCACTACTTGCGGCGACTATTTTAGCAAGTGAAGGAAAAACAGTTTTAAAAAATGTTCCGATCTTATCAGATGTCTTTACCATGAATCAAGTGGTTCGTGGATTAAATGCGAAAGTGGACTTTGATCAAGAAGCACATATTGTTGAAGTTGATGCGACAGATGATATCACAGAAGAAGCACCTTATAAGTATGTTAGCAAGATGCGTGCGTCTATTGTAGTCTTGGGTCCAATTCTAGCTAGAGTTGGTCATGCTAAAGTTTCCATGCCAGGTGGCTGTACGATTGGTAGTCGTCCGATTGACCTTCACCTTAAAGGTTTGGAAGCAATGGGGGCTAAGATTACCCAAACAGCTGGTTATATCGAAGCTAAGGCAGAACGCTTGCATGGAGCCCATATCTATATGGACTTTCCTAGTGTTGGGGCAACCCAAAACTTGATGATGGCTGCAACGCTAGCTGATGGCGTAACTGTTATCGAAAATGCTGCGCGTGAACCTGAAATTGTAGACTTGGCTGTCTTCTTGAATAAAATGGGAGCTAAAGTCAAAGGTGCGGGAACAGAGAGCATTACCATCACTGGTGTTGAAAACTTGCATGGTGCAACCCATAACGTTGTTCAAGACCGCATCGAAGCAGGGACATTCATGGTTGCTGCTGCAATGACAGGTGGAGATGTCCTGATTCAAGATGCTATCTGGGAACACAACCGTCCCTTGTTGGCGAAATTACAAGAAATGGGTGTTGAAGTCATCGACGAAGATGAAGGAATCCGCATCCGTTCTCAACGAGACAAACTAAAAGCAGTTCATGTCAAGACCTTACCACATCCAGGGTTTCCTACGGACATGCAGGCGCAGTTTACTGCTCTTATGACGGTTGCTCAAGGAGAATCGACTATGATTGAGACAGTCTTTGAGAATCGCTTCCAACATCTAGAAGAAATGCGTCGCATGGGCTTGCATTCTGAGATCATCCGTGACACTGCTCGTATCGTTGGCGGGCAACCTCTCCAAGGGGCAGAAGTGCTGTCTACGGACCTTCGTGCCAGTGCAGCCTTGATCCTGACAGGTTTAATAGCTGAAGGTGAGACTGTTGTTGGGAAACTTGTCCATTTGGATAGAGGTTATTATCGTTTCCATGAAAAATTAGCTCAGTTAGGGGCTAATATTGAACGGGTAAGTGTGGAAGCTGATGAAGATGAATAAAGAAGTATCTTATGTGCTACGTCGATTTCTATTGGTCATTATTGTTTTGCTTCTAGGGATTTTGGCGCTTGGAATTGGCTTGATGATTGGCTATGGTATCGTAGGAAAAGGTCAAGATCCGTGGGCAATTTTGACACCCGATAAATGGCATGAACTGATTGCAAAATTTACAGGGAAATAGGCTGGGGAACCGGCCTTTTTCTAAGGATAAAAAATAAGGAGGAAACATGAATAAAAAAACCAGACAGGCCCTCATAGGTCTCCTGATTTTTCTACTTTTGTCGGCAGGAAGTTACTACATAAGAGAAATGCAGGCTTCCAATAATACACCACAAACACAGGTACAGCAAAAGTCAGAGTCACCTGATACTCCTAGTCAAGAATTGGCTGAGAGTGTATTGACTGATTCGGTCAAAAAACAAATAAAGGGATCCCTTGAGTGGAATGGAGCAGGTGCCTTTATTGTAAATGGGAACAAAACCAATCTAGATGCTAAGGTATCAAGTAAACCCTATGCTGATAATAAAACTAAAACTGTAGGTGGTGAGACCGTTCCTACCGTAGCCAATGCTCTCATGTCAAAAGCAACTCGACAGTATAAGGATCGCGAAGAGACGGGTAATGGTTCGACCTCTTGGACTCCAGCAGGCTGGCATCAGGTCAAGAACCTAAAAGGAAGTTATAATCACGCTGTAGATAGAGGACATTTATTAGGCTATGCCTTGATTGGTGGTCTAGATGGCTTTGATGCATCTACTAGTAATCCTAAAAACATCGCTGTACAAACAGCCTGGGCCAACCAAGCTCGCGCAGAAGATTCAACAGGACAAAACTATTATGAAGGTTTAGTTCGAAAAGCGCTAGATAAGAATAAACGAGTGCGTTACCGCGTTACGCTACTGTATGCGACAGAAGAGGACCTAGTACCTTCTGCCTCTCAAATTGAAGCAAAATCCTCTGACGGAGAATTGGAGTTTAATGTAGTAATTCCTAATGTTCAAAAGGGAATTCGGTTAGATTACCGAACAGGGGAAGTTACGGTTACAAAAGACTAATAAATAGATAATCCCTTATCGTTTTGATAGGGGATTTACTATAGAAATCGAAAATTAATGTGTAGAAATTGAAAAATATGGTATAATAGTCTCAATTATACTTTTTAGGAGAAGGAAAATGGAAGACCCGAGCAGTCAGGATTTGTTACTGCAGTTTGTATTATTAGTTGTTTTGACCTTTTTAAATGCTTTTTTCTCTGCGACAGAGATGGCTATGGTTTCCCTTAGTCGTTCACGTGTTGAACAAAAGGCTGAAGAAGGTGATAAACGTTATATCCGTTTGCTAAAGGTACTTGAAAACCCAAATCACTTTTTATCAACCATTCAAGTTGGGATTACTTTAATTACAATCTTGTCAGGGGCTAAACTTGCAGACTCTCTTGGACAATTGATAGCCTCATGGATGGGGAATAGCGAAACTGCGCATGCAATCGCAAGCTTCCTGTCACTTGCTTTTTTGACCTATATTTCAATCGTTTTTGGTGAACTTTATCCTAAACGCATTGCTCTAAATCTAAAAGATGCCTTGGCAATCCGAACAGTGCCATTTATTATTGCTCTCGGTAAGATTGTGAGTCCCTTTGTTTGGATGCTATCAGCATCAACCAATCTCTTGAGTCGTTTGACACCAATGACATTTGACGATGCAGATGAAAAAATGACTCGGGATGAGATTGAGTATATGCTTACCAATAGTGAAGAAACTTTGGATGCGGATGAAATCGAAATGTTGCAAGGAATTTTCTCACTAGATGAGCTCATGGCACGTGAAGTCATGGTTCCTCGAACAGATGCCTTCATGGTAGATATCCAAGATGACACTCAGACCATTATCGAAAGTATTTTAAAACAAAACTTTTCTCGAATTCCTGTCTATGATGATGACAAGGACAACGTGATTGGTTTGATTCACACCAAGAGTCTGCTAAAAGCGGGTTTTACCGATGGTTTTGATAATATTGTATTGAAAAAGATATTACAGGAACCTCTCTTTGTACCTGAAACTATTTTTGTTGATGATTTGTTAAAAGAACTGAGAAATTCACAAAGACAGATGGCTATTCTTCTTGATGAATACGGAGGAATGGCTGGTTTGGTAACACTCGAGGACCTCCTTGAAGAGATTGTTGGTGAGATTGATGATGAGACTGACCGTGCTGAAGTCTATGTTCATACTATCGGCGAGGGCACTCATATTGTCCAAGGGACAATGAATTTGAACGATTTCAATGATTATTTTGATGTCGAGCTTGAAAGTGACGATGTAGATACCATTGCTGGTTATTATTTGACTGGTGTGGGAACTATTCCAACATCAGAAAAACTCAGTTATGAGTTAGATAGTGGCAACAAGCATATCACCTTGACAAATGACAAGGTAAAAAATGGTCGTGTCACCAAGCTTAAGGTTCAAATTCAAGAACTTGAATCAGAAGAAGAAACTGAATAAAACAAAAGCTTTATCAGAGAATACTGATAAAGCTTTTTAAGTGCAAAAAAGAAAAGACTCCGTTAGGAGTCTTCGTTTATATAGAGGCGGTAGACGGATTTGAACCGACGATCAAGCTTTTGCAGAGCCGTGCCTTACCACTTGGCTATACCGCCTTAACTTTTATTATTATACCTTGAAAATTGTTTCTCGTCAATAGTTTTCTTTTCTGAAAACATAAGATTCAAATGTTTAAAAAAACATGCGACAAAATATTCTGAAAATTCGTTTACTTTTTAAAAAAACTGTGGTATAATCTTCAATATCCACAATTTAAAACGAGGAGTTTAAAAATATGAAAAAAAGTCGGATTCTTGCGGTAGCGGGTGTTGCGCTACTTGCTACAGGTGTTCTTGCAGCTTGCGGTTCTTCAAAATCATCAAATGCTGAAGCACCAAAGGCTTATGGCTATACTTATACTGCTGACCCAGAAACATTGGACTACCTAATTTCTGGTAAACAAAGTACAAAAGTTGCTACTTCAAATGGTATCGATGGTCTCTTTACAAATGACCAATATGGAAATCTAACTCCTGCAGTCGCTGAAGACTGGTCAGTATCTCAAGATGGATTGACATATACATACAAGATTCGTAAAGGTGTAAAATGGTTCACATCTGATGGTGAAGAATATGCAGAAGTAACTGCAAATGACTTTGTTACAGGTTTAAAACACGCAGCTGACAATAAATCAGCCGCTCTTTACCTAGCACAAAATTCTGTTAAAGGATTGGCTGACTATATATCAGGGAACAATACAGACTTTTCTGCAGTAGGTATTAAAGCTGTTGATGATTACACTCTTCAATATACATTGAACAAACCTGAACCATACTGGAACTCTAAATTATCTTATGGAATCTTCTGGCCTTTGAATGCAGAGTTTGAAAAATCAAAAGGTAAAGACTTTGGTAAAGCGACAGATCCAACATCATTGCTTTACAATGGTCCATTCTTGCTTAAGGGATTGACAGCTAAGTCTTCTATCGAATTTGCAAAGAATGATCAGTATTGGGATAAAGACAATGTTCACATCGATACTGTAACACTTTCTTACTATGATGGTTCAGACCAAGAGTCACTTGAGCGTAACTTTACAAATGGTGCATATAGTTATGCACGTCTCTTCCCTACTAGCTCAAACTATTCTAAAGTAGCAGAAACATATAAAGATAATATCTACTATACCCCACAGGGAGCTGGTATTGCTGGTTTAGGTGTTAACATTGACCGTCAAAGTTATAAATATACATCAAAAACAACTGACGAGGAAAAGACTTCTACTAAGAAAGCTCTTCTTAACAAAGACTTCCGTCAAGCTTTGAACTTTGCTTTTGACCGTACTGCTTATTCAGCTCAGCTAAATGGTAAGGATGGAGCCGCCCTTGCTGTTCGTAACCTCTTTGTCAAACCTGACTTTGTTTCTGCTGGAGATAAGACATTTGGTGACTTGGTTACTGAGAAAGTTGTTTCTTATGGTGATGAATGGAAAGACGTAAACTTTGCGGATGCTCAAGATGGTCTTTACAATGCTGATAAGGCTAAAGCAGAACTAGCTAAAGCTAAAAAAGTCCTTGAAGCAGATGGTGTAAAATTCCCAATCCACTTGGATATTCCAGTTGACCAAACATCTAAAAACTATATCGCTCGTATCCAATCATTTAAACAATCTGTTGAGACGGCTTTGGGTACAGATAATGTAGTTATCGATATTCAACAAATCACTACAGATGAATTACAAAATGCCACATACTACGCAGCTAGTGCGGCAGCAGAAGATTGGGACCTTTCAGGTGCTGTTGGATGGAATCCAGACTATGATGATCCATCAACATACCTTGATATCTTGAAAACAACTAACAGTGAAACAACTAAGTCCTACATGGGCTATGATAATCCATCAAACCCAGCGGTTGCTCAAGTTGGTTTGAATGATTATGACAAATTAGTTGATGATGCAGCTAGTGAAACAACCGATCTTAATAAACGTTATGAGAAATATGCAGCAGCTCAAGCTTGGTTGACAGATAGCTCACTCTTCCTTCCAGCTATGTCTTCTTCAGGAGCAGCACCAATCATTTCTCGCGTAGTACCATTCTCAGCATCTTATACTCAATCTGGTGATAAAGGTTCAGATGTTTACTTCAAATATCTTAAATTGCAAGCGAACACTGTAACTGCTAAAGAGTACAAAGAAGCTCGTGAAAAATGGCTCAAAGAAAAAGCTGAATCAAACGAGAAAGCTCAAAAAGAATTAGCGAGCCACGTGAAATAAATAATGCTCATTAGAACTTTCTCTCCAAAAGGAGAAGGTTCTTTTGGGATTTTAAAGGAAATAATATGAAAAAATATGTTTTTATGCGTATCTTGCGGTCGTTAGTTTCTATCTTTTTAGTAACGACCTTGATTTACACAATCATCTATACGATGGTTCCACGGAAGTTGATCTTCAAACAAGATACTAACTACAATAAAATTGCAACTACAGCTGATAAACGCGATAACTATGAAAATACCGTTTATGAGCGTATGGGTTATATCGAATATTACGATACAAAAGAGTTGCAGGAAAAAGCTAGTAGCATTGACCCTTCTGTTACAGTAGATGCAAATGATACAAATAAAGCTATCTATGAAAAATACATCCAACAACTTGGGAACGGTTGGACTTTAGGTGAGTTTACAGAGAGCGGTCAATTCTATGCTACTCGTGAAATCCCTATTTTCGAGCGTGTGTTCAAATTCTATGCAAACTTGCTTGATATTGACCATACAAACAAGATTCAAGACCCAGAAAATCCTAACTTAGAGCGTTATTTGCGTTTTGAAAACGATCCAGCTATTGGATGGTCTTTAGTAGGTTCAGGGACTAAACATAAATACCTCTTGTACTTCAACAGTCAGTTCCCATTTGTTCATCAGAACTTTGTGAACTTGAACCTAGGAGATTCTTACCCAACTTATGCCAATACTCCTGTACTTCAAGTTATCACACAAGGTCAAGGACAAACGAAGACTTCTGAAGTTCAATTCCCAACTGGGAAGAAAACTTCATCAGTCAATATCTACACAAGAACTTATAAATCACCAAGTCAGGCGGATGCACGTGAAGTAGCGAACTACGGTAAAGGTGATCCATATACAGCTACTGAAAGCAACTATCAGTATCCATCTATGATTACCAGTTCTGCTATTGCTGGTTTGATTGGCCTTGCAATTTCGTATGCGATTGCGGTTCCACTTGGTTCTGCAATGGCTCGTTACAAGAATACTTGGATTGATAGTTTCTCTACAGGAGCTTTAACATTCTTACTTGCTCTTCCAACTATCGCTCTTGTCTATATCATTCGTTTGATTGGTTCTTCAATTGGACTCCCTGATTCATTCCCTATCTTGGGTGCTGGAGACTGGCGTTCATATGTACTACCTGCAGTTATTCTTGGTTTACTTGGTGCTCCTGGTTTGGCTATCTGGATTCGTCGTTACATGATTGACTTACAATCACAAGACTTTGTTCGTTTTGCACGTGCAAAAGGTCTTTCTGAGAAAGAAATTTCAAACAAACACATCTTTAAAAATGCCATGGTACCACTTGTTTCAGGTATTCCTGGTTCTATTATCGGTGTTATTGGTGGAGCTACTCTTACTGAAACAGTCTTCGCCTTCCCAGGTATGGGTAAAATGTTGATTGACTCTGTAAAAGCGTCAAATAATAACATGGTTGTTGGTCTAGTTTTCATCTTTACTTGCGTCTCAATCTTCTCTTACTTAATTGGGGATATTTGGATGACAATTATTGACCCACGTATTAAGTTGACAGAGAAAGGAGGCAAATAATGTCTACAATTAGTAATGATAAATTTCAGTTTGTAAAACGCGATGACTTTGCCTCTGAAGCAATTGATGCTCCTGCCTACTCATATTGGGGTTCTGTTTTTAGACAATTTTTGAAAAAGAAATCAACCATCATCATGCTTGGTATTTTGATTTCAATCGTTTTGATGAGTTTCATCTACCCAATGTTTTCTGATTTCGACTTCAATGATGTAAGTAAGGTAAATGATTTTAGCGCTCGCTACATTAAACCAAATGCGGAACATTGGTTCGGTACAGATAGTAATGGTAAGTCTCTTTTTGATGGTGTCTGGTTTGGAGCCCGTAACTCTATCTTGATTTCCGTTATTGCGACCTTTATCAATATTGTAATTGGTGTTATTGTCGGCGGTATCTGGGGTATTTCAAAATCAGTTGACCGCGTCATGATGGAAGTTTATAACGTTATTTCCAACATCCCACACTTATTGATTGTTATCGTCCTAACATACTCAATCGGAGCAGGTTTCTGGAATTTGATTTTTGCCATGAGTGTAACGACTTGGATTGGGATTGCCTACTCAATTCGTATCCAAATCATGCGTTACCGTGACTTAGAGTACAACCTTGCTTCACGCACACTCGGAACTCCAACATACAAAATTGTCATTAAAAATATCATGCCACAATTGGTATCTGTTATTGTTACGACTACATCACAAATGCTTCCAGCATTTATCTCATATGAAGCCTTTCTATCATTCTTTGGACTTGGATTGCCTATTACAGTACCAAGTTTAGGTCGATTGATTTCAGATTACTCACAGAACGTAACAACAAATGCATACCTCTTCTGGATTCCATTGACAACTTTGGTCTTGGTATCCTTGTCACTTTTCGTAGTTGGTCAAAACCTAGCGGATGCTAGTGATCCACGTACACATAGATAGGAGTAGACATGACAAAAGAAAAAAATGTAATTTTGACTGCTCAAGATATTGTCGTGGAATTTGATGTTCGTGACAAAATTTTGACAGCTATTCGTGGAGTATCTCTGGAGTTGATTGAGGGCGAAGTGCTTGCACTCGTTGGAGAATCTGGTTCAGGGAAATCTGTTTTAACAAAAACTTTTACAGGAATGTTGGAAGATAATGGTCGTATTGCGAACGGTAGTATTCTTTACCGTGACCAAGATTTGACTGAATTTTCTTCTCATAAAGATTGGGAGCAAATTCGTGGTGCGAAGATTGCAACGATCTTCCAGGACCCGATGACCAGTCTTGACCCAATCAAAACAATCGGAAGTCAAATCACAGAAGTTATTGTTAAACACCAAGGGAAAACGGCTCAAGAAGCAAAAGACTTGGCGATTGACTATATGAATAAGGTTGGTATCCCTGACGCTGAGAGACGTTTTAATGAATATCCATTCCAGTATTCTGGAGGAATGCGTCAACGTATTGTTATTGCGATTGCCCTTGCGTGTCGTCCAGATGTTTTGATTTGTGATGAACCAACAACAGCCCTTGATGTGACCATCCAAGCTCAGATTATTGACTTGTTGAAAACACTTCAACAAGAATACCACTTTACAACTATCTTTATCACACACGACCTTGGTGTTGTAGCAAGTATTGCTGATAAAGTTGCAGTTATGTATGCTGGTGAAATCGTTGAGTATGGTACAGTTGAAGAAATCTTCTACGATCCACGTCACCCATACACATGGAGCCTCTTATCAAGTTTGCCACAGCTGGCTGACGATAAAGGAGAATTGTATTCAATTCCGGGAACACCTCCATCACTGTATACTGAATTGAAGGGAGATGCTTTTGCTCTTCGTTCAGATTATGCGATGAAGATTGATTTCGAAGAAAAAGCTCCTCAGTTTGCAGTATCTGATACTCACTGGGCTAAAACATGGTTGCTTGATGAACAAGCTCCAAAAGTTGCAAAACCAGCAGTAATTGCAGATTTACACGATAAGATTCGTGAAAAGATGGGCTTTGCTCATCTTGAGGACTAGGAGGAAGGAAATGTCTGAAAAATTAGTAGAAGTTAAAGACTTAGAGATTTCCTTCGGTGAAGGAAGCAAAAAGTTTGTAGCCGTTAAAAATGCAAACTTCTTTATCAACAAAGGCGAAACATTCTCACTTGTTGGAGAATCTGGTAGTGGTAAGACAACAATTGGTCGTGCCATTATCGGTCTTAATGATACCAGCAAGGGAGATATCATCTTTGATGGTAAAAAAATTAATGGTAAAAAATCACGTGAACAAGCAGCGGAATTAATCCGTCGCATTCAAATGATTTTCCAAGACCCAGCTGCAAGTTTGAATGAACGTGCGACAGTGGACTATATCATCTCTGAAGGTCTTTACAACCACCATTTATTTAAAGACGAAGAAGAAAGAAAAGAAAAAGTTCAAAATATCATTCGTGAAGTGGGACTTTTGGCTGAACACTTAACTCGTTATCCTCATGAGTTCTCAGGTGGACAACGTCAACGTATTGGGATTGCCCGTGCTTTGGTTATGCAACCTGACTTCGTTATCGCGGATGAGCCAATCTCAGCCTTGGACGTTTCTGTACGTGCCCAAGTTTTGAACTTGCTCAAGAAATTCCAAAAAGAATTGGGCTTAACCTATCTCTTTATCGCCCACGATTTGTCAGTAGTTCGTTTTATTTCTGATCGTATCGCGGTAATTTATAAGGGTGTCATTGTAGAAGTGGCTGAAACTGAAGAATTGTTTAACAATCCAGTTCATCCATATACACAAGCACTTCTATCAGCTGTTCCTATTCCAGATCCAATCTTGGAACGTAAAAAAGTTTTGAAAGTCTATGATCCAGATCAACATGACTATGAAACTGACAAACCTTCTATGGTTGAAATTCGTCCAGGACATTATGTTTGGGCTAACCAAGCAGAATTGGAACGATATAAAAAAGAAATTAAATAATGAAAAGTTTTATAATCTTCCTAGTATTATTCTAGAAAGGTTATGAAACTTTTTTATTTTGCAGATAAAAGCTTGATTATCTATAAAAAATTGATATACTGAATACAATGAAAACAGAATAGTAATAGTCGGAGTAATCAAGGGAGAATCGCATGGATCAACAACCAAATTTTTTTACAGGAATAGCTAGAGCGATTGGGATATGCCTCTGGGTAAAAGGAATGGAAGTACTGACTGAGAAGAAGGAATCTGAGCCAAAAGTCATAGAGCTTGCTAAATTTCTTACGGCTTATAAAATGATATCTACTCTGCCTTGGATTGCGGGACTTCCTAGAAAGGAAGATAAAAAATGAAATTTATTTGGGATATTTTATTTTATATCATAGTCAAGCCACTAATCGCCATTCTAGAATTCATTTGGTATCACATTTGTTTTATTTTTTATGAATTCCTTTTGAATTTGTTATATTCGATTTTTAACTGGATTTATAACTGGCTTTTTAGTTTATTTTAAAATACTCTGAAATAAATCAAAAGGATGAGTAATTTACTCATCCTTTTTCTATTTATCTAAATCTTTATAGATTTATTGGGATCACTCTTTTTTGCCTTTAAGCAAGAAGGCAGCAGTTAAGGCTAGACTGAGACTTGCCATGAAGAGGAGTGGGCTAGACTCTTCTCCAGTAGCAGGAAGCTGCTTGTCATTTGTAGAATTTTCACCATTGAACTGGTTTTTATTAGCTAATGGACTAGCTTCTTCGACTTGACTTGAGCTTGGTTGTTGGGCTTCTGTTTCAGTCCTGTAGATGATAGCATAAGTAGTCAAATCAAGGGTGAGAAACTCAAGCATGCCATCACGAATTGTGAAATCTTGTGATTTCAAGTCTTTTTCTGAATTGAAACGATAGAATTCCTGGACTGTACCAGAAATTGGTAATCGAACCAGTACAGCACCTTTTGCTTGGATTGGTTGACCATTTTCATTCTTGAGTTGAATGTTGTAGGCATCATATTTCTTGCCCAAGAGTTCTTGCTTGTCTACTTTCTGGATTTCAAGATAACTTGCTTCACCTAGCTCAGTTGCTCCACTGATGACTTGAACTCCGGTAGCCTGGTCTTTTAAGGCTTTGAGTTTAAACTCAGGAAGAGAGATGATAGGAGCCGCTTGGTCGCTCGCAGTACCGATAGGGCCAGTGTATTCAGGAATATCCACGATAGGAGCCGCTTGGTCGCTCGCAGTACCGATAGGCCCAGTGTATTCAGGGATATCTACGCTAGGAGCTGCCTGATCGCTTGCAGTACCGATAGGCCCAGTGTATTCAGGGATATCTACGCTAGGAGCTGCCTGATCGCTTGCAGTACCGATAGGCCCAGCATATTCAGGAATATCTACGACAGGCGCTTCCTGATCCCCTGCAGCACCGATAGGCTTAGTATATTCAGGAATATCTACGATAGGAGCCGCTTGTTCCCCTGCAGTACCGATAGGCCCAGCATATTCAGGAATATCTACGACAGGCGCTTCCTGTTCCCCTACGGTTCCGATAGACTCAGTGTATTCAGGAATATCCACGATAGGAGGTTCCTGTTCTCCCGCAGTTCCAATTGGGTCAGTATATTCAGGGATGGTTACTACTGGAGCAGACTCGTCACCTTTGCTTGTAACAACTTGCTCTTCTACAGGTGCAGTTTCCCTTTTTGGAAAGACTGTTACAATAGTACTGCTTCGTGTTTCTCCTAGGATAGCATAAGCTTCTATTGGATTGCCGGATTTACGGTCCGTAGTTTCAGGGATGTCGATTTGAATCTTGTTATCCTTTATGCTTAATACAGTTTGTTCGCCAGAAGTGACAAGATGATTATCATCGACTTTTCTTAAGACTAGGGAATCCGTAATACCAGGGAATGTCACAGCTACAGCATCCCAGTTACCAGTTGGTAAAGTTAGTGTTACTTTCTTATCTTCTACCTTTATAGGTTCGAGGCTTGGTGTATCTAATGATACTGATGGAGCTTTTAGAATATCGAATGAGTCCAGGGAGATTTTCTTTCTACCGTCTGGAGAATCTGGGTCCACTTTTAAAGTTAGAACGTGATCGCCGTCTGCTAGATTAGTGAATTCACCAATCAAAGCTCCTTTTTCGGTAGCTCCGGCAGTGTAGAAGTCAAGGCTCGGCATTTCTTTTCCATCGAGTGTCACAAGTGCCTTGCCAAGAGCTGAAGTTTTCAGACCATAGATACGAATACCTGTACCAGAGAATGGGATTCTTGCAGTTGCTTCAGGAGCAAGACTATCGTCTGCATTAATATCTGCATATTTCTCTGTAGAAGCATAGAGTTCCGCATCAGTCCAGTCTTTAAATGCTGAGCCGTACTGGATACGAGAATCACGATCATCTATCTTTTCTACTGTTCCTCCTTGTCCTGGGAAGACCTTGAAGTAGTCTAAGGAAATTTTTGAGCGTTCACTTCCACGTCCCTTATGTTCACGCTTAACAGTGATAGTCATAAGGTGAGGGCCTGAAGATAGATTTGTATAACGACCGATTAGGACACCCTTTTCAGTAGCTCCAGCCGTATAGAAGTCAAGCTCACCAACAGATTTGCCATCGATGGTAACCTCAGCAAGTCCTAATTGAGAAGACTTGAGTCCGTAAATTTCAATACCAGGTCCATTGAAAGGAATGGTTGCTGTTGCCTCCTTATCGGAATAGTTCCCATTTGAGATATCGGCGTATTTTTCTGTTCCGCCAAAGAGTTCTGAGTCAGACCAATCTCCAAAGGCAGCACCATACTGAATGCGAGAGTCACGATCGTCCATTAGCTCACTAAAAGCTGAGATTGAAGCGGTATCTGAAATAGATGTTGAGTGCTCTCCTAAAACTGCTTGGACTGTATATGTATAAGCGTGGCTTGAATCAATAGAACGATCGACGAAGTGAGTTTGGTTGGTTGTAAACTCACGGACGGTAGAGTTTTGACTATTTTCATCCTTGCTTTCTCGACGAATAATATAGTGAGTTGCTCCCTCGACTGCATTAAAGTTGAGTTCAGCAGTTGTTGAATCTTTTCGTTGGGCAGTCAGACGAGTAATACGGCCAGGGAAGTTTTCAAAGGTAATGACATCGCCCTTTTGAGTAGCAAGTTGAATGCGGTTGTCTTTGATGCGGGTAGCTTGTACTTCCTTACCGTTAACCTTGATAAGGCTAGCTTCGATATTTGGATAGTCTACGACTAAGTCTCCACCAACATTAGAAAGGAAAGATAGGGTTTCAAGATTTTTTTCTTTCCATTTCATGCTGACTTCAAAGTTACCACGAGCTACTAGACCTGAGACTTGACCATCTTTCCATGCATCTGGAAGGGCTGGTAATGGGGCAATGTAGCCTGTGTGAGATTGAAGGAGCATTTCTGCCATACCGCTGGTTGCACCAAAGTTCCCATCAATTTGGAAAGGCGCGTGCGTATCCCAGAGGTTTTCTAGAGTTGAGGATCTGAGTTGTTCTGCCAGCAAACGATGGGCACGATTTCCATCTAGGAGACGAGCCCAGAGGTTGATTTTATTAGCCTTAGACCAACCGGTACCACCATCTCCACGATGGTTTAGGGTTGCGCGTGCTGCTTCCAGATATTCAGGCTGATCTTTGCCAAATAAGGTTCCTGGGAAGAGCCCAACCAGATGAGAAACGTGACGGTGATGGTTTTCAATTCCTTCATTAGTGAATTGAGGACTGTCTTCTTCGTACCATTCCTTGATTCGGCCATCTTGGTTGATATGAAGTGGTTTGAGCTTGTCAAATTTAGCCTTCACTTCTGTCACCAAATCTTGGTCGACATTGAGATGATTGGCTGCTTCCATATAATCATGGAATAACTGCCAAACTAGAGATTGGTCAAAGGTATTCCCAATCGTGATAGTTCCGTGCTCTGGCGAGTAAGATGGAGAAGAAACCCAACGGTCACTGGCCTTGTCGTAGTGCAAGAAGGAGTTCCAGAACTTAGCTGTTTCCTTGAGCATTGGATAAATCTTTTCTTTGAGATAAGTTTCATCCTTGGTGAATTTGTAGTAGTCATAGACGTTCTGCATCATCCAAGCATTGGCAGCTGGAGACCAACCCCAATAGTAGTTCCAACCAGGAGTAGTCCAGCCAAATGGTGTCGCCTGGGTATGAACCAGCCAACCGTTTTCTTGACCTTCTTTGGACTCGATACCTGCATATTCTTTAGCAGCGATACGGCCATAGTAACGCATATCATCGATATAATTGATCATTGGCTTAGCCGTTTCTGCAAGATTGTTCATGTAGGCAGGCCAGTAGTTCATTTGTAGGTTGACATTGAGGTGGTAGTCAGAATTCCAAGGTGGATTGTCTACAGCATTCCAGACTCCTTGCAAGTTGGCAGGAAGGGCATCTGTCCGGTCACGAGAAGAACTGATGAGTAGATAACGTCCGTATTGGAAGAAGAGTTCTTCTAGTTTTTGTCCTTTTGTTGGATTATAGGTTTGAAGAGCTTCTTTTGTAGTTTGATTAGACTTGCTACCGCCGAGGTTTAGTTGAACACGATTGAAAAGACTTTGGTAATCCTTGATGTGGTCATTTTTCAGAGTCTCATAGTTTTTGGCTTTGGCAGCTTCTACGATAGATTTGACAGTCTTTTCTACATCAATATCCTTGCGGTAGTTGGTTTTCGGATTTTGAGCAAAATTAGTCTTGGCGCTGAGTAGCAGTGTTGCATAACTTGCTCCTGTAACTGTCAAATAACCATCTTGAGCAGTGACTTGTCCGTCTGTTTTGATACCAAGATAAGAGGCAAATTTAAGACCGTTGTCTTTGACAGTTCCCTTGAGTAAAATACCATTAGAATCAACGCTAACAGTCCCTTGTTTGTATTTAGAATTCTCCCAAGAATAATCTCCATTAGCAATCAAATCTTCAGTCAAGCTATTCAAAAGTGTAAAATCAAGCGTCTTATCTCCCTTTTTAGTCAAATGGGTAACAGTGACGTCATCTGGATAACTAGAGAAGGTTTCTCGTTTGAAACTTGTCCCATCTTGAGTATAAGAGGTAGTTGTGATAGCTTCAGAAATATCTAAGCCACGACGATAGTCGGTAACGTTCTCCAAGCCTTTCTTTTGGTTGTTAAAGACCATGAAGATATCACCAAAAGATAGGTAACGACCATACTGAGCATTGTTTGGACCCACTAGGTTGCGCTCTGCCAATTGTTTGGCTTTTTGGCGGTTTCCTTCTTCCAAGGCTTTACGAATTTCTGCCAAAACCTTATAGCGGTCCTGATAGTTCCCTCCATTGTAGTCAGTGCTATCAGGTTGTGGCCCACCAGACCAGAGAGTTTTTTCATTGTATTGGATTCTTTCTTCACCGATTAATCCAAAAACCTTAGCCCCCATTTCACCGTTTCCGACAGGCAAGGCTTGTTTTTCCCAGCCGTCATAAGAAGGAGCAGTTGGTTGGTCGTAATGAAGTTGATAGTTTTCTTGCTTAGTCATAGGAAGTTCGGGCTTTTCACTCTCCTTATTTTCAGAAGGTTCAACTACAGCGTTAGTCTCTGATTGATGATGTGTTTGAGGTAATTCCTTTTCAGGTTTTACCTCTTTGTCAGCTAATTCAGTAGAAGGATGAGTGTCTGTGCTTGGCTGATTCTCCGTCTTTGCTTGACTTGGTTCCTCTACTTTGACATCTACTTTAACCGTCGTCTCACTAACATTCGTTTGATTGTCCTTCACTTCGAGGCTATCAGCAGCTACATTCTGTGTTGCTAGAAAAACAGCTCCCAGTAGAACAGAAGCAGTTCCAACGGTCAACTTTCGGATACTATACTTACAGGATTTTTCCCAATAGCTCTTCTCCATAAAAACTCCTTTCTCAAATCTGTAAGCGCATACATTTTTTGGTAAAAAAAATAAGCCTTGCAGAAAGATGTTTCCTTTGATTTGTATAATCTTAATATAGCAAATAAATCCAACCATTGCAAGGTTTTTTCGGAAAAACTGAATTATTTTACCAAATTTTAGTTCTTTTTTTTATTTTATTGAATTAAAAAAGATTAGAGTAGAAAAAGAATTTGAGTAATGCCCTACCCTTTTGGAAGCGTAAATCAAACTAGTCAGGCGTGGGACTTTATGGTATAATATAGAAGATTCAAAAAGAAACAGGAGAAATATTATGGACCTTATTTTAGCAATTGTCTTGATTGTTTTAGCTTTTCTTGGTGGAGCACTTGGAGGAATGTACTTGGTGCGCAAGCAAATCGAAAAAGAATTTGCTGATAACCCACGTTTGAATGCAGAAGCAGTTCGTACTCTGTTGAGTGCAAATGGTCAAAAACCAAGCGAAGCTAAGGTACAACAAGTGTACCACCAAATCATTCGCCAACAAAAAGCAGCCCTCGCTAACAATAAAAAGAAATAAATAGGAAAAGTCTGGGATGAAAGTTCCAGACTTCTCACTATGTTCAACTGATATTTAGAACTAAGACTTTTTCCTTGCATTCTATTGATATTTGATTATGATTAAGTTGGAGACAACTGATGACGAATCAGTCGGTCGGAAATTTCAGTAAGAAATGTAATGATAATGAACTATCAATCAGAATAATAAGACTAGAAAGAAGACTATATGGATAATCGACCAATCGGTTTTTTGGACTCTGGTGTTGGGGGCTTGACTGTTGTGCGTGAGCTCATGCGTCAGCTTCCTCATGAAGAAATCGTCTATATTGGAGATTCGGCACGGGCGCCATATGGCCCTCGTCCTGCTGAGCAAATTCGTGAATATACTTGGCAGTTGGTCAACTTTCTTTTGACCAAGGATGTCAAGATGATTGTCATTGCTTGTAATACAGCAACAGCAGTCGTCTGGGAAGAAATCAAATCCAAACTTGATATTCCTGTTCTTGGAGTGATTTTGCCTGGTGCTTCAGCAGCTATCAAAGCAAGTCAGGGTGGGAAAATCGGAGTGATTGGAACACCGATGACCGTACAATCAGATATCTATCGTCAAAAGATTCATGACTTGGATCCAGATTTGCAGGTTGAAAGTCTGGCTTGCCCCAAATTTGCTCCTTTGGTCGAGTCAGGTGCTCTATCGACCAGTGTGACCAAGAAAGTCGTATACGAAACCCTACGTCCTTTGGTTGGAAAAGTGGATAGCTTGATTTTAGGTTGTACTCATTATCCGCTCCTCAGACCTATCATCCAAAATGTCATGGGCCCTAAGGTACAACTAATCGATAGTGGAGCGGAGTGTGTTCGCGATATCTCGGTCCTACTCAATTATTTTGAGATTAATCGTAGTCGAGATGCGGCACCACTTCAACACCGTTTTTACACAACTGCAAATAGCCAAAGTTTTGCTCAAATCGGAGCAGAATGGCTGGAAAGAGATATTCATGTGGAGCATGTAACATTATGACAAACAAAATTTATGAATACAAGGATGACCAAGACTGGTATGTTGGATCCTACAGTGTTTTTGGTGGCATTCGGACTTTGACGGATGATGAGTTAGAGTTTCCGCTATTTGATTTGGCCAAAATCTTTCGAGATGAGGAGCGAGGGTTTCCGCTTTCAGTTACCGTTTTACGATATGGTTCAGCCTACCGCTTACTCTCTTTTGTGGTAGATATTCTCAACCAAGAAGCGGACCGAAACTTAGAAGTTATTCAACGTCAGGGTGCCTTGCTCTTAGTTGAAAATGGACAACTTCTGCATGTAGAATTGCCTAAAGAAGGAGTCAATGTTCAAGACTTTTTCGAGACAAATAAAGTCAGAGAAACCTTGTTGATTGCAACTCGTAACGAGGGCAAGACCAAGGAATTTCGAGCTATCTTTGACAAACTAGGCTATGACGTAGAAAATCTAAATGATTATCCAGACCTACCTGAAGTAGCAGAAACAGGTATGACCTTTGAAGAAAATGCTCGCCTCAAGGCTGAAACTATTTCTAAATTAACAGGAAAGATGGTTCTAGCAGATGATTCTGGTCTTAAAGTCGATGTGCTTGGTGGCCTACCAGGTGTCTGGTCAGCTCGCTTCGCAGGAGTGGGAGCCACTGACCAGGAAAATAATGCTAAACTCTTGCACGAATTAGCTATGGTCTTTGAACTAAAGGACCGTTCAGCTCAATTCCATACAACCCTGGTCGTAGCTAGCCCAGGTAAGGAAAGCTTGGTTGTCGAAGCTGACTGGCCAGGCTACATTAACTTTGAACCTAAGGGTGAAAATGGTTTTGGTTATGATCCACTCTTCTTAGTAGGAGAAACTGGTAAATCATCAGCTGAATTAACCCTCGAAGAAAAAAATAGTCAATCCCACCGTGCCTTAGCCGTTAAGAAACTTTTGGAGGTATTTCCATCATGGCAAAGCAAACCATCATTGTAATGAGTGACTCCCACGGAGATAGCTTAATTGTAGAAGAAATCCGTGACCGCTATCTGGGGAAAGTTGATGCCATTTTTCATGATGGTGACTCGGAACTTCGCCCAGACTCACCCCTCTGGGAAGGAATCCAAGTAGTCAGAGGAAACATGGACTTTTATTCAGACTATCCAGAACGTTTGGTGACTCAACTGGGTCCTACCAAGATTATCCAGACTCATGGACATTTGTTTGATATTAACTTCAATTTCCAAAAGCTTGATTTTTGGGCTCAAGAGGAAGATGCAGATATCTGTCTTTATGGGCACTTGCATGTTCCAAATGCTTGGATGGAAGGGAAGACCCTTTTCCTAAATCCTGGTTCTATTAGTCAACCACGTGGGACCATCAGAGAATGTCTCTATGCCCGTGTAGAGATTGATGATAGCTACTTTAAAGTGGACTTTTTGACACGGAACCATGAGGTCTATCCAGGCTTATCCAAGGAGTTTGCTCGATGATTGCCAAAGAGTTTGAACAGTTTTTACTGGAGCAAGAGGAAACCTTTTTAACTCCTGCTGAAAATTTGGCTGTGCTCATTGATACTCACAATGCAGATCATGCAATTCTCCTCCTTAGCCAGATGACCTATACCAGAGTGCCAGTCGTGACTGATGAGAAAAAATTCGTCGGAACTATTGGTCTTAGAGATATCCTTGCCTACCAGATGGAGCAGGGATTGAGTCAAGAAGCTATGGCAGATACGGATATCGTACACATGGCCAAGAAGGACGTTGCAGTGGTAGATCCAGATTATACATTGACAGATGTTTTACATAAGTTAGTGGATGAATCTTTCCTACCAGTCGTTGATAAGGATGGAATTTTCCAAGGGATTATTACACGGAAATCAATCCTTAAGGCTGTCAATGCCCTTCTGCATGATTTTAGTAAGGAATATGAGATTCGAAGCAAATGAGAGAATGGATTTCAGTATTTTTAGAAGAAAAGCAAAATCTATCTAGTAATTCTAAACAGTCTTATAAGTATGACTTGGAGCAGTTTTTAGATCTTATTGGAGAACGAATCTCTGAGACAAGTTTAAAAATCTACCAAGCTCAATTATCAAATTTTAAAATGAGTGCCCAAAAGCGGAAAGTTTCTGCTTGCAATCAATTTCTCTTCTTTTTGTACCAAAAAGGGAAGATTGGGACCTTTTACCGTTTGGAATTACCCAAACAGGCTGAGAAAAAGCCAGGGAAGTCGGAACTTTTAGACCTCAGTTCTTTCTGGCAAGAAAGTGCTTATCCAGAAGGACGCTTACTAGCCTTGTTAATAGTAGAGTTGGGCCTCTTGCCGAGTGAAATCCTAGCCTTAAAAACAGGGGATGTGAACCTAGATTTTCAAGTTTTGAGAGTCAATAAAGCTTCTCAACAAAGAATCTTGAGCCTTCCCCAAAATTTGCTTGCAGAGTTAGAGCCCTTGATGGGGCAGACCTATCTCTTTGAAAAAGCTGGGAAACCGTACTCCCGTCAATGGGCCTTTCGTCAGTTGGAAGCTTTTTTAAAGGAAAAAGGTCTTTCAGATTTATCTGCCCAAGGATTGAGAGAACAGTTTATATTAAGACAAATCGAAGAAAAGGTTGACTTGTACGAAATCGCTAAAAAATTAGGATTAAAGACAGTCATGACCTTAGAAAAATATAGATAATGGATATTAAATTAAAAGATTTTGAAGGGCCTTTGGACTTGCTCCTACACTTGGTTTCAAAGTATCAGATGGATATCTATGATGTGCCGATCACAGAGGTTATCGAGCAATATCTAGCCTATATCTCGACATTACAAGCCATGCGTTTAGAAGTTGCAGGCGAATACATGGTGATGGCTAGCCAACTGATGCTGATTAAGAGTCGCAAGCTCTTGCCCAAGGTTGCAGAAGTGACGGATTTAGAGGATGACCTAGAGCAGGATCTCCTTTCTCAGATTGAAGAATACCGTAAATTTAAACTTTTGGGAGAGCAGTTGGAAGTGAAGCACCAGGAACGAGCTCAATATTACTCAAAAGCACCTACAGAGTTGATCTATGAGGATGCAGAACTTGTGCATGATAAGACGACGATTGATCTTTTCTTAGCCTTTTCAACCTTACTGACCAAGAAAAAGGAAGAATTCTCGAAAAGTCACACAACAATCTTACGAGATGAGTATAAGATTGAAGATATGATGGTCATCGTTCGAGAAGCCTTGGTTGAAGGTCAACAATTATGTTTGCAGGATTTGTTTAAAGAAACCAAGGATTTACAAGAGGTCATTACACTCTTTTTAGCAACCTTGGAGTTGATTAAAACCCAAGAAATTCTCTTGATTCAAAAAGAGAGTTTTGGAGATATTTATCTCATGAAAAAGAATGAAGAAAATCAAGTAGAGCAAAGTCAGGCTTGATAGAGAGGAAGTATGAGTACTTTAGCAAAAATAGAAGCGCTCCTGTTTGTAGCGGGGGAGGATGGCATTAGAGTCCGCCAGCTGGCGGAGGTCCTATCGCTTCCACCAACAGGAATTCAGCAAAGCTTGGAAAAATTAGCCAAAAAGTATAAAAAAGATCAGGATTCTAGTCTAGACTTGATTGAGACAGGTGGTGCCTACAGATTGGTAACCAAATCTCAATTTGCAGCCATTTTGAAAGAATACTCTAAGGCACCCATCAACCAGAGTCTATCTCGGGCTGCACTTGAAACCTTGTCTATCATTGCTTATAAGCAACCTATCACACGTATAGAAATCGATGCTATTCGTGGGGTTAATTCGAGCGGAGCCTTAGCTAAGTTACAGGCCTTCGATTTGATACGAGAAGATGGAAAGAAAGAAGTTCTTGGACGCCCTAATCTCTATGTAACAACGGATTATTTTCTAGATTACATGGGCATTAACCACTTGGAAGAATTGCCCGTGATTGATGAGCTTGACATTCAAGCACAAGAAAGCCAATTATTTGGTGAAAGGATAGAAGAAGATGAGAATCAATAAGTATATTGCCCACGCAGGTGTGGCCAGTAGGAGAAAAGCAGAAGAGTTGATCAAACAAGGCTTGGTAACCGTCAATGGACAGGTAGTACGTGAACTAGCGACAACCATTAAGTCTGGCGATAAGGTTGAGGTTGAAGGTCAACCCATCTACAACGAAGAAAAGGTCTACTATTTGCTTAACAAACCACGTGGAGTGATTTCCAGTGTGACAGATGACAAGGGACGTAAAACTGTTGTTGATCTCTTGCCTAATGTGAAAGAGCGTATCTACCCTGTAGGTCGCTTGGACTGGGATACATCTGGAGTCTTGATTTTGACCAACGATGGTGACTTTACAGATGAGATGATTCACCCTCGTAATGAGATTGACAAGGTTTATGTTGCGCGTGTGAAAGGAATTGCTAACAAAGAAAATCTCCGTCCCTTGACTCGTGGTCTTGAGATTGATGGCAAGAAGACTAAACCAGCTGTTTACGAAATTCTCAAAGTAGATCCAGTAAAAAACCGCTCAGTTGTTCAGTTGACCATCCATGAAGGGCGCAATCACCAGGTTAAAAAGATGTTTGAAGCTGTTGGCCTTCAAGTGGATAAACTCTCTCGAACTCGTTTTGGACATCTAGACTTAACGGGTCTTCGTCCAGGAGAATCACGTCGTCTTAATAAAAAAGAAATCAGCCAATTACACACCATGGGTGTAACCAATAATAAATAATGAAAAAAATTTTAATTGCGCCAGTGCGCTTTTACCAACGATTTATCTCGCCTGCTTTCCCGCCATCTTGCCGCTTTGAACCGACTTGTTCGAACTACATGATTCAAGCTATCGAAAAGCATGGTGCCAAGGGAGTTCTGATGGGCTTAGCACGGATTTTACGGTGTCACCCTTGGTCCGAAGAGGGTAAAGATCCAGTGCCGGATGTTTTCTCATTAAAAAGAAATTCAAAATAAAAGAATCACATTTGTGATTCTTTTTTATTACAGTAAATAAGTTAGATGTTAAAATGTTGATTTCTACTACCTTTCTCCTATAAAAAGTGGTAAAATGGTTGAAAGAAAGAAGGGATAGAAATGACAACATTATTTTCTAAAATCAAAGAAGTAACAGAGCTTTCTGCTATCTCAGGTCATGAAGCACCTGTTCGCGCTTATCTTCGTGAAAAATTAACACCTCACGTGGATGAAGTGGTGACTGATGGCTTGGGTGGTATTTTTGGGGTTAAGCACTCAGAAGTTGAAAATGCCCCTCGTGTTTTGGTAGCCTCTCACATGGATGAAGTTGGTTTCATGGTTAGTGAAATCAAAGCAGACGGTACCTTCCGAGTAGTCAGCATTGGTGGTTGGAACCCTATGGTTGTCAGCAGCCAACGTTTTAAACTCTTTACACGTGAAGGACGTGAGATTCCAGTAATTTCGGGTTCAGTTCCTCCACATTTGACTCGTGGCACAGGTGGACCAACTATGCCAGCTATTTCAGATATCGTTTTTGACGGTGGTTTTGCGGATAAGGCTGAGGCTGAAAGTTTCGGTATCCGTCCTGGAGACACAATTGTTCCAGATAGTAGCGCAATCCTAACTGCTAATGAAAAAAATGTCATCTCAAAAGCTTGGGATAACCGTTATGGTGTTCTCATGGTTAGTGAGTTGGCTGAAAACTTGTCAGGTCAAAAACTAGGAAATGAACTTTACCTTGGGGCTAACGTCCAAGAAGAAGTTGGACTTCGTGGTGCCCATGCCTCTACAACAAAATTTGATCCAGAAGTATTCCTTGCTGTGGATTGCTCACCAGCAGGTGATGTTTATGGTGGTCAAGGTAAGATTGGTGATGGAACCTTGATTCGTTTCTACGACCCAGGTCACTTGCTTCTCCCAGGTATGAAGGACTTCCTTTTGACAACTGCAGAAGAAGCTGGAATCAAATACCAATACTATTGTGGAAAAGGTGGTACAGATGCAGGAGCAGCTCATCTGAAAAATGCTGGTGTTCCATCTACAACAATTGGTGTCTGCGCTCGTTATATCCACTCTCACCAAACCCTTTATGCAATGGATGACTTCCTAGAAGCTCAAGCTTTCCTACAAGCCTTGGTTAAAAAATTAGATCGCTCTACTGTAGATTTGATCAAAAATTATTAAACTGAAAAGATGGAAATTATGGGTATGGAAGAACCAAACCTAGAAACCTTGATACGGGACCTTTACAATCATGCCCGTCAAAACTTGAGTGAAGATTTAGTGGCTGCACTCCTAGAAACTGCTAAGCAATTGCCCAGTACCAATGAGCGATTGCTAGCGGTGCGTCTGTCTGGACTAGTCACTCTTGAACTACTTAAAAATCCCAAAACCCTAGCTCCAGAACTAGTCAATCTAGCCCGCTTTATCCAAAAGGAAGAAGCTAGGTACAAGGGCGCAGCAGCATCTTCCATTATGATTGGAGAGCTATTTAAAATGCTTTGATTCTTTCGAATCAAAGCATTTTTTTATCTTAGATTTGTTCAGCCAAAACCTTTTCAGCAAGGTTCATAGCGTGGTCTGATACACGAGTGTAGTGTGAAATAATATCGATAAAGTTGACACCTGCTTGGGTAGAACATTCTCCGTTATTAAGACGTTTGATGTGGGTCTTACGAAGAACACGTTCCATCTTGTTAATAGCTTCATGACGTTCGATAAGAGACTCAGCCATCTCGAGGTCGTTATTCTCTACACTTTCGAGAGCATCTTTAACGAACTCACTTGTTTGACGGTAAATATCTTCCAACTCTTCTAAGGCAGAGCTAGAGAATTGAACATTCTTACGTTGCAAGTAATCATTAAGATTAAGCAGGGCTTCTGCGTGGTCTCCGATACGTTCCAAGTCTCGTGAAGAGTCAAGGATATTTGTTAAGACTTCACTCTCTTTTTGGCTCAAAGCTTCACCAGATAAACTAATGAGGTAACGAGTCAATTTTTCATCAATGGTATTGATAGCTTCTTCAGTCTTATGTCCCTTCTCTGCAACTTTTTCATTAGAGTTGATGATATAGTCGTAAGAGAGGTCAAAGGCTTTAGCAGCATAATTACCCAAGTGAAGAAGTTCTTTTTTAGCATTTCCAAGAGCGATAGATGGAGCTTGTTTGATCAGTTGCTCATCAAGGTAGAGAGGTTCGTATTTGACAACTTCGTCTTCTCCAGGGATAAGCTTGGTTACCAAGAAGGCAAGAGCTCCGATGAATGGAAACTGAATGATTGTATTGGTAATGTTGAAGGTTCCGTGGGCGAAGGCGATGGTCATTTCTGGAGCGAGATTTAAGAAGCTCTCAAACCATTGGATTAAGCCTGTAAATGGAACGAGGAAGATAATACAGATAACAGTCCCGATAACGTTAAAGGCCACATGGGCTGCGGCCACACGTTTGGCTGCAATATTAGCACCCAAAGAAGCGATAATAGCAGTGATGGTTGTTCCAATGTTATCTCCAAAGAGAACTGGTAGGGCCCCCTGAAGGTCAATCAGATTGCTAGCGTAGAGATTTTGTAGAATCCCGATGGTCGCTGAGGAGGCTTGAATCAGAAGGGTTAAACCTGTTCCGACAAGAACACCCAAGATTGGATTTTTACTAAGTTCCACCATGTAGTCTTTAAAGACTTGTAAATCCTTAAGGGGTTCCATAGCGCCACTCATAAGATTGAGGGCAAAGAAGATACCACCAACACCAAAGAGGATTCGTCCGATGTTATTGATGGTTCTATTTTTTGTGAAGAAGAGACAGACTGCTCCGAGAAAGAGCATCGGTAAAGCGTAGTCTCCCAGTTTAAAACCGATGATAAAGGATGTGACGGTTGTTCCAATATTGGCTCCCATAACAATCCCAATAGCCTGACGCAGGGTCAATAGTCCGGCACTAACCAGACCAACTGTAATTACTGTAACACCTGAACTCGATTGAATCAGGGCAGTCATCCCAATTCCAACTAAAATTCCAAAGAAAGGATTGCTAGTATATTTGTCAATGTAATATCGAAGACGATCTCCAGCTGCTTGTTGCAAACCGTCCCCCATGGTCTTGATACTATATAAGAATAGTCCCAGACCACCTAAAAAGTGAAATGCAATTTCCTGCCAATTAATGGACATTTTCTTTTTCCTCCGAAAACTAATCGCGGAATCTCTCCCATTCTATTTTAAAGGATTCTAAGCAATCTCACAAGTAGTAAATGAAGTTTTTTTAGAAAAATGCTTCTAATTGTCTAATTTATATCATTTATTCACTCCTTTATAGATATTTATGGGCAAGTGTTGACTCTTCCTTTAAATAACGTAAAATGAAAATGAACAGTTCTGCTTTTTCCAGAGCAGTTACTTTTTTAAAACAAAAATAAAGCGCTTACTTTTTTGGAAGTAAAAGGAGAAAAAGATGAAGAATCCATTTTTTGAGAAACGTTGTTGCTATAGTATTCGAAAATTATCAGTGGGTGCCTGCTCTTTGATGATTGGATCTGTTTTATTTGCTAACCAGGCTTTGGCAGAAGAAGTTGTCCTTCCAGCAAATGAAACATCAACTACCGTGGCTGCAGAGCAACCGTCAAGTAGTACGACTGAACAACCATCGACTGCAACTACAGAACAACCAACAACAACGTCACCTGAAGTCTTGAATCAGTTAGAGAAAACTGAAAATAAGGCAAGTGAGCAACCTGTTTCAGAAGAAAAACCAACCTTGGATCAGTTGACTGCAGTTGATAAGGAAGCAACTAGTCCAGCTGCTGAAACTCCTAAGGCTGAAGAGGCACCTGTAGCTACAGAAAATAAGGCAGAAGAAAAAGCAACCGTCTCTGATGTTCCTAAGAAAGAAGAAAAAAGTCTTCGACCAAAAGAAATTAAGTTTGACACCTGGGAAGATTTGTTAAAATGGGAACCAGGTGCCCGTGAAGACGATGCTATTAACCGCTCTTCAGTAGAACTAGCAAAACGCTACCGTGGACATGTCGTCAATGAAAAAGCCAATAAGGATGCTAAGGTTGAGGCTCTTGCTAATACCAACTCTAAGGCTAAAGACCATGCATCTGTAGGTGGTGAAGAGTTTAAAGCCTATGCTTTTGACTACTGGCAATACTTGAATTCTATGGTCTTCTGGGAAGGGCTCGTTCCAACTCCGGACGTGATTGATGCTGGTCACCGTAATGGTGTTCCAGTATTGGGTACTCTTTTCTTTAACTGGTCTAATAGTATTGCAGACCAAGAAAAATTTGCTGCAGCCCTTCAACAAGACGAAGACGGTACTTTCCCTATCGCTCGTAAGTTGGTTGATTTGGCTAAATACTATGGATTTGATGGATATTTTATCAACCAAGAAACTACAGGTGATATCGTAACGCCTCTTGGTAAGAAAATGCGTGATTTCATGCTTTATACCAAGGAATATGCAGCTCAAGTTAATCATCCAGTCAAGTATTCTTGGTATGATGCCATGACTTATGAATATGGCCGTTACCATGAGGATGGACTTGGTGAGTACAACTATCAATTCATGGAAAAAGAAGGCGATAAAGTTCCTGCTGATCACTTCTTTGCCAACTTTAACTGGACCAAAGAGAAAAATGACTACTCTGTAACTATGGCCAAATGGCTTGGACGTAGTCAGTACGATGTCTTTGCAGGTTTGGAATTGCAACAAGGTGGTTCCTACAAGACAAAAGTGAAATGGGATGCCCTTTTTGATGAAAACGGGAAACTTCGCTTATCACTAGGTCTCTTTGCACCTGATACTATCACTAGTCTTGGTAAGACAGGAGAAGACTATCATAAGAATGAAAATATCTTCTTTACAGGTTATCAAGGAGATCCAACTGGTCAAAAACCAGAGGACAAGGACTGGTACGGGATTGCCAACCTCGTAGCTGACCGCACACCAGCAGTGGGTCGTAGCTTCACAACATCCTTTAACACTGGACATGGTAAAAAATGGTTTGTAGACGGTAAAGTTTCCAAGGATTCTGAATGGAACTATCGTTCTGTATCAGGTATCTTGCCTACATGGCGCTGGTGGCAAACTTCATCAGGGGCTAAACTTCAAGCTGATTATGACTTTGAAGATGCCTACAATGGAGGGAATTCACTCAAATTTGCGGGTGATTTAGCTGAAAATACCAACCAAGATGTTCGCCTTTACTCTACAAAACTGGAAGTAACAGATAAAACAAAACTTCGTGTTGCTCATAAAGGTGGTAAGGGAAGCAAGGTCTATGTAGAGTTTGCGACTCAGAAAAACTATACTTATGGTGGAGAGAATGCTCGTAAAGAGCTAACTCTGACTGATGATTGGACAAAAGACGAATTTGACTTGAGCTCATTGACTGGTAAAACAATCTATGGCATAAAGCTCACTTTCGAAAACGCTGCTGCAGTTAAGGGTTATCAATTTAACTTGGGTGAGTTAACGGTGACTGATAATCAAGAGGCTCCTCAAGCACCAACAGCTCTAAAAGTAGCTAAGCAATCTCTGAAAAACGCCCAAGAAGCAGAAGCTATTGTCCAATTTACTGGAAATAAAGATGCTGACTTCTATGAAGTCTATGAAAAAGATGGCGATACTTGGCGTCTATTGACAGGCTCATCTGCCACTACTATCTACCTACCAAAAGTTAGCCGTTCAGCTAGTGCGACTGGAACTAGCCAAGAGTTGAAGGTTGTTGCAGTTGGTAAGAATGGCCTTCGCTCTGAAGCAGCAACTACAAACTTCGAATGGGGAATGACTGTTCAAGACACAAGCCTTCCAAGCCCTCTAGCAGAAAATATCGTTCCAGGAGCGACTGTTATCGGAAGTACCTTCCCAGACACAGAAGGTGGCGAAGGTATCGAAGGTATGTTGAATGGGACAATCACTAGTCTATCTGACAAATGGTCTTCTGCTCAGTTGAGCGGTAGTGTTGATATCCGTTTGACACAACCACGCCGTGTCGTTAGATGGGTCATGGACCATGCCGGTGCTGGTGGAGAATCTGTCAACGATGGTTTGATGAATACTAAGGACTTTGACCTCTACTATAAGGATGAAGCTGGAGAATGGAAACTAGCTAAAGCAGTTCGTGGCAATAAAGCCCATGTTTCAGATATTACTCTTGATAGTCCAATTACGGCCCAAGACTGGCGTTTGCACGTTATCACATCTGATAATGGAACACCATGGAAAGCCATTCGTATCTACAACTGGAAGATGTATGAAACTCTTGATACGGAGAGCCCAAACATCCCAATGGCTAAAGTTGCAGCACGTGTTCTAACGGACAATAAGATTCAACTTGGATTCTCAGAAGTTCCTGCTGGAGCAACAATTACAGTCTATGACAAGGCAGATTCACAAACTCCTATCGCTACTTTAAACACAGTAGTTGGAGGGGATCTAGCAACAGATCCATTGAGCTTTGAAAAACGTCCAAGCCTTCTTTACTATCGTACACAATTGCCAGGTAAAGAAATCAGTAATACTCTTGCTGTAACGATTCCTCAGGATGAGAGAAAGATTAAGGCTGTCAGTCTAGAAGTGGCACCTAAAAAGACAACTTATCAAGTTGGTGAGGAATTGAATCTCAAAGGTGGTCTTCTCCGTGTTAAATATGAGGGTGAAGAAGCAGACGAAGTCATCAACCTTAGTCATGCAGGAGTTACTGTTAATGGCTACGATGCTCACCATCATGGCGAACAAGAGTTGACAGTAGCCTATCTTGGCCTTCCAGTTGCAGGTAGCTTTAAGGTTCAAGTGACCGGTGAAGAAGCTGGTCCAAAAGAAGTCGCAGCCTTGTATATTAGCAAGCAACCGAAAATTGATTACTTTGTAGGCGATACTCTTGACTTATCAGAAGGACGTTTCAAGGTCTTGTATGATGATGAAACGGAGACTGAACATAACTTTACAGACCAAGGAGTCGAAATTACAGGCTATGATGCTCAAAAAACAGGCCGTCAGAAACTTCAGTTACACTATCAAGGACAAACTGTCGACTTTGATGTTCTAGTATCACCTAAAGCGGCTGTCAACGACGAATATCTGAAACAAGAAATCACATCTGCTCAAGGTCGCAAAGAAACATTAGCTTATACATTTGCTGATGCAGCAAAACAAGCAGCTCTAGTTGAGAAGATTGATGCAGCAAAAGCGATCTTAGAAAACCACGATGCTAGCCAAGAAGCAGTCAACCAAGCCTTGAATGACTTGAAACAAGCTGGTACTGACTTGAATGGTGTACAGGTTTATCAAGCAGCTAAGGAAGAACTTGAAACTCTTCTAGGGAAAGTTCGTGAGAAAAATGCAGATGATCCAATCATCGCTCAAGCAGAAACTCTCATTGGTTCAACAAATCCTACTCCAGAAGCATTTGCCAACCTCAAGGAAGAACTCAACAAAAAACTCCTTGTTAAAGAAAGCCATCATGTAGGTAGCTTAGAAGAAGGTGAAACTGCTCCAACAGTTGAAGCACTACCTGAATTAGTGGTTGAGACAGAAACTCAAGCCTTCGAGCGTCAAGAACGTCCGTCAGGAGACCTCGTGTTGGGTGAACGTCGAGTCGTTCAGGCTGGTGCAGAAGGACAAATCCGTCATTTGATTGAAGTGGATGCCAAAGGCAACCGTACTCTTCTTGAGACAGAAGTCGTCAAGGAAGCAGTGGCAGAGATTACTGAGGTTGGTACTAAGATTGAAAGTAGCACTCAACCGCTTGACGGGCCAAAAGTCTTAGAAGTTAAGAAACCAAGCTTGGTTGTGGAAGAAGAAGTTCTTGCCTATGGACATGAAGAACGAGTAAATCCTAGCCTCCCAGTAGGAGAACGTCGCTTGGTTCAAGTAGGAGTCGCAGGTCTTCGTAGAAACCTTGTAGAGCTTGATTCTGAAGGGCATCGCAGTCTTAAGGAAACGGAAGTAGTCAAGGAAGCCGTAACTGAAATTGTTGAAGTCGGTACAAAAGTAGTTAAAGTACCAGGTGACAGACCAGTTACGCCTGCTCCAACGACTCAAGATACTAAGAAGGAAACTACAAAAACAGAACCTAAGACTGAAACATCCGTTTCTCCAGTTCAAGTAAGCCAAGTGGCGAAGCAAGAACCAGCAAAAGCACAAGTTGAAAAGACTGAAGGAAAACAACTTCCAAATACAAGTGCAGAAGTAGATGCAAACCTCCTAGCCCTTGGCTTGGTCGGAGTTTTAGGTGGTTTTGGACTTCTCGCTCAAAAGAAAAAAGAAGAGTAAGTTAATAACTTTGCTTAATGTAACTTCTTAGAAATAAAAAGAAAGATTTGATTCATAATAGAGTCAAATCTTTTTTTGAGTTTAAAAAGTGAAAATCTTGTTTTGGGGGTTAAAATGCGTTCCAAATGAATAGGAAGATAAAAATACAACCCCAAGAGTTACCTGTTCTCTTTTGAATGACGAGCATACCATAAATCAAGATAAAAACAGACAAAGCCTCTAAAATGGCATGGAGATGAAAGCTAATCATCCCATGAATCATCAGACAGATAAGAGCACAAGTCAAGGCTCCGTAATCAAGCCAAGTCTGATGTGATGGAAAGCGACAGTTAATTTTGTTTGCAATGACAACATAATTAAAACCTTCCCAGAATCCCCAGATAAGTCCAATAAGGAGGAACCCCAAGATATTTGTCGGAAAAGAACTTGCCAGAACTTCTCTGGTTAAGAGGATGGATTGAAAAGGGAGATAGGAATGAATCTGCCCTCTACTGATGAGAAAAAGAAGTAAGGGGAGACAGATAGCAGCGGTCTGAATAATGGTTGGGAGGAGATGTTTAGCTAGCAAACCATATTGTTTCCAGCTTTCTTTTCTTCGAATCATTACAATGCTCGTCCCCAATCCAGCAACACAAAACTGGAGAGTTGCGAGAAAAAGAAGACGAATCCAGATGGAAAACTCTGTTTGGTGAGAGAAATCAAGTATTTGTTTTTGGAAAAGGATGTATCCTATAAACGAAAGAATTGTCAAAATGGCAATGATATTGAGGTCTGAATCTGCCTCTTTTTGCTTATCTGTTAGAGTATTTTTCATCATTTAGCGCTCCTTATCTTATTTTTTATTATAAAACAATAAGAAATAAAGGGCAATAAAGAACTGGAAAAGTTTAAGGTTTTGCTATCTCTTTTATTGATTTTGTGATATAATTAACACGTAAAAAAAATTAAGGAGTCTTTCCAAATGGCAAAATTGACTGTTAAAGACGTTGAGTTGAAAGGGAAAAAAGTTCTCGTTCGTGTTGACTTCAACGTTCCTGTAAAAGATGGCGTGATTACTAATGACAACCGTATCACTGCAGCTCTTCCAACTATCAAGTACATCCTTGAACAAGGTGGACGTGCGATTCTTTTCTCTCACCTTGGACGTGTAAAAGAAGAAGCAGACAAAGCTGGTAAATCACTTGCTCCTGTAGCTGCTGACTTGGCTGCTAAATTGGGTCAAGAAGTTACTTTCCTTCCAGGTGTAACTCGTGGTGCTGAATTGGAAGCAGCTATCAACGCTCTTGAAGATGGACAAGTTCTTTTGGTTGAAAACACTCGTTTTGAAGATGTTGACGGTAAGAAAGAATCTAAAAACGATCCTGAACTTGGTAAATACTGGGCATCACTTGGAGATGGTATCTTCGTAAACGATGCATTCGGTACAGCTCACCGTGCACATGCATCTAATGTTGGTATCTCAGCAAACGTTGAAAAAGCAGTTGCTGGATTCCTTCTTGAAAACGAAATTGCATACATCCAAGAAGCTGTTGAAGCTCCAGAACGTCCATTCGTGGCTATCCTTGGTGGTTCAAAAGTTTCAGACAAAATCGGTGTTATCGAAAACTTGCTTGAAAAAGCTGATAAAGTTCTTATCGGTGGTGGTATGACTTACACATTCTACAAAGCACAAGGAATCGAAATCGGTAACTCACTTGTAGAAGAAGACAAATTGGATGTTGCGAAAGCTCTTCTTGAAAAAGCAAACGGCAAATTGATCTTGCCAGTTGACTCAAAAGAAGCAAATGCATTTGCTGACTACACTGAAGTGAAAGACACTGAAGGTGAAGCAGTAGACCCAGGCTTCCTTGGTCTTGACATCGGTCCAAAATCTATCGCTAAATTCGATGAAGCATTGACTGGTGCGAAAACAGTTGTATGGAACGGACCTATGGGTGTATTTGAAAACCCTGACTTCCAAGCTGGTACAATCGGTGTGATGGACGCTATCGTGAAACAACCAGGCGTTAAATCAATCATCGGTGGTGGTGACTCAGCTGCCGCAGCGATTAACCTTGGCCGTGCAGACAAGTTCTCATGGATCTCTACTGGTGGTGGAGCTTCAATGGAACTTCTTGAAGGTAAAGTTCTTCCAGGACTTGCAGCATTGACTGAAAAATAAGAATATAGAAAAAGGAGGACTCAGGTTCTCCTTTTTTGCGCTCTTTTAAAGTTAAAGAGTACTGAGGGATAATTGGACAGAATCCAAAAAAAACAGTAAAATAGAGGAATACCAATCTAAATGAAATTTGAGTGATGAACGTGGAAAAAAGAGAGAATCTTACAAAAACAGCTATTTGCGGTATTATCAATGTCACCCCAGATTCTTTTTCTGACGGGGGTCAATTTTTTGCTATTGAAGAAGCCTTAAAACAGGCTCGAAAATTGATAGCTGAAGGTGCTACTATCTTAGATATCGGTGGTGAATCTACTCGGCCTGGAAGTAGCTATGTTGAGATTGAAGAGGAAATCCAACGTGTGGTTCCAGTCATTCAGGCTATCCGTCAAGAAAGTGATGTTCTGATTTCGGTCGATACTTGGAAGAGTCAAGTGGCAGAAGCAGCTTTACAGGCTGGTGCCAATATAGTCAATGACATTACCGGTCTCATGGGTGATGAGAAAATGGCGGAAGTGGTTGCTAAAGCAGGAGCTCAGGTGGTCATCATGTTTAATCCAGTCATGGCACGCCCTCAGCACCCTAGTTCGCTCATTTTCCCTCATTTTGGATTTGGTCAGACTTTCACAAAGGAAGACTTGGCTGAATTTGAACAACTATCAGTTGAAGAATTGATGGCTGCTTTCTTCGACCGTGCTCTAGCAAGAGCGAAGGAAGCTGGTATTGCAAAAGAAAACATCATGCTGGATCCAGGGATTGGCTTTGGTTTGACAAAGAAGGAAAATCTCATTCTCCTACGTGACCTTGATAAGTTGCACGAGATGGACTATCCAATCTTTTTGGGAGTCTCTCGCAAGCGCTTTGTCATCAATATTCTGGAAGAAAATGGATTTGAAGTCAATCCAGATACTGAAGCTGGCTTCCGAAATCGTGATATTGCTTCGGCTCATGTAACCAGTATTGCTGCCAGACAAGGTGTGGAAGTGGTGCGTGTACACGATGTAACTAGTCACAAGATGGCAGTCGACATTGCATCAGCTATCCGCCTAGCTGATGATGCGGAAAATTTAGATTTGAAACAATATAAGTAAGATGAATAAAAACGAAACGAATCAGTGGATAGCAAACTATCGGACAGATCAACCTCATTTTGGTTTGGAAAGAATGGTAGAGCTTTTAGCTTTACGTGGCAATCCCCATCTTAAGCTCAAGGTTATCCACATCGGTGGAACCAATGGCAAGGGATCTACCATAGCTTTTTTGAAAAATATGTTGGAAAAGATGGGACTAAGAGTTGGTGTCTTTAGCTCTCCCTATCTGATTCATTATACGGATCAGATAGCCATTAATGGGGAGTCAATCCCAGAAGCTAAACTAGAAGTCTTAATGTCGGAATATCGCTCACTACTTGAAGGGGAGTACGCTCCTGCCTTGCAGGGAACGACAGAATTCGAGATTATCACTGCTATAGCCTATGATTATTTTGCTTCTGAGCGAGTCGATGTGGCGATTATGGAAGTTGGTATGGGTGGACTCTTGGATAGCACCAATGTTTGCCAGCCTATCTTAACAGGTATTACGACCATTGGATTAGACCATGTAGCGCTTTTAGGGGATAGCTTGGAAGCCATCGCAGAGCAGAAGGCAGGAATTATCAAGCAAGGAATCCCTATAGTGACTGGTCATATTGTCCCAGAAGCTATGGAGGTTATTGACCAGATTGCGAAAGCGAAAGAGGCTCCTAGCCTGTTCTATGGGGATGCCTATCAGGTTAGCCATCATGAAAGTATTGTCACTGGAGAGATATTTGACTATACAAGTTCTGTTAGACAAGGTCGCTTTCAAACAGGTCTGCTTGGTTTGCACCAGATAGAGAATGCTGGAATGGCACTAACTTTGTTGGATGCCTATTGTCATGAGACTGGGCGAGAATTGCCAGAAAATGATTTAGTGGCTCAAGCTTTAGAGGAAACAAGCTGGCCTGGACGTTTAGAAGTTGTTTCTAGAAAACCCTTGATGATTTTAGATGGGGCCCACAACCCCCATGCAATCAAAGCTTTATTAGCTACCCTGAAAGAACGATTTGCTGACTATCACAAGGAAATCCTCTTTACTTGTATTAAAACCAAGGCTTTAGAGGATATGTTAGATTTATTAGAGGCCTTACCAGATACTAATCTTACACTAACACATTTTGATGATGGTCGAGCGACAGACGAAGAGGTGCTAAAACAGGCAGCTCATTCTAGAAATTTAAACTACCAAAGTTGGCAGGCATTTCTAGACCAAAGTATGATAGATATTGAAGAGAAAAAAACAGTTAGGATAGTAACGGGCTCCTTGTATTTCTTGAGCCAGGTGCGAGCCTATCTAATGGAGAGGAAAAACTAGAGAATGGATACACAAAAAATTGAGACGGCTGTAAAAATGATTATCGAAGCGGTCGGCGAAGATATCAACCGTGAGGGATTGCAGGAGACACCAGCTCGTGTAGCTCGCATGTATCAAGAGATTTTTTCAGGACTTGGTCAAACTGCAGAGGAATATTTGTCAAAATCCTTTGAGATTATTGATGACAATATGGTAGTGGAAAAGGATATTTTTTTCCATACCATGTGTGAACACCACTTCTTGCCATTTTATGGGAAAGCCCATATTGCTTACATCCCAGATGGACGTGTAGCAGGTTTGTCGAAGCTTGCACGTACAGTTGAAGTTTATGCAAAAAAACCACAGATTCAAGAACGCTTGAATATCGAAGTGGCAGATGCTTTGATGGAATACCTAGGTGCTAAGGGAGCTTTTGTTGTCATTGAAGCAGAGCATATGTGTATGAGTATGCGAGGTGTCCGAAAACCAGGAACTGCAACCTTGACAACAGTATCTCGTGGAGTCTTTGAAACGGATAAAGACCTCCGAGATCAAGCATACCGTCTCATGGGGCTATAAAAAATCTGTTTTAAGTAGATTTTTCTAGAAAGGACTAGTTATGGATCAATTGCGCATTAAGGATCTGGAAGTTTTCGCCTTTCATGGACTCTTCTCTAGTGAGAAGGAATTAGGGCAAAAGTTTGTCATTTCAGCTAGCTTATCCTATGATATGACCAAGGCTGCGACGGAGCTGGACTTAGAATCTTCAATTCACTATGGAGAACTTTGTCAGCAATGGACGACTTGGTTCCAGGAAACCACTGAAGACCTGATTGAAACAGTAGCCTATAAACTAGTAGAGCGCACTTTTGAAACCTATCCAATAGTTCAAGAAATTAAACTGGAACTCAAAAAACCATGGGCGCCTATTCATCTACCGCTAGAAACCTGTTCAGTAACTATTCACCGTCGTAAACAAAGAGCTTTTATCGCTCTAGGAAGTAATATGGGTGATAAGACAGCTAATCTTGAGCAAGCGATTGACAAAATGCGAGCTCGTGGCATCCATGTTCTCAAGGAGTCTAGCGTAATTACGACTGAGCCTTGGGGCGGGGTAGAGCAAGATAGCTTTGCTAATCAAGTCATTGAGGTGGAAACTTGGTTGCCGGCGCCAATCTTGTTAAATACTTTGTTAAGTATTGAATCAGAGATGGGTCGGGTTAGAGAAGTGCATTGGGGACCTCGCTTGATTGACTTGGACTTGCTCTTTGTAGAGGATCAAGTTATCTATACAGATGACCTCATCTTACCTCATCCTTATATCGCTGAGCGCCTCTTTGTCCTAGAATCCCTTCAAGAAATAGCACCTCATTTTATCCATCCAGTGCTAGGGCAACCGATACGTCACTTATATCGTCAATTGGAGAAAGAAAATGGCCAAGGTTTCTGAAACTTATAGTAAATGGAAAAGTATAGGGGAAGGTCTTGTAGCTATTGTCTTAGGCCTTCTCTTGGTTTGTTTTGGGCAGGTAGTTCCAATACTGGGTTACCAACTCCTGATGGCCTACTTTTTCTTGTCAGCAGTTTGGCAACTATTGACGCGATGGTTTCAAGAAAAGTCCCGTAGAGAAAATATATTTGTAACTCTAGCCAAGCTCTTTCTTGCAGTCATTCTATTTGACTCAGTCATCTTGCAAGGGATAGCTCTCTATTTCTTGGTTGTTATCATTGGAAGTTATCAGCTTTTTACAGGTCTAATCAGTCTGATTACCTGGTTGCTATACCGGAAAAATCATATTCATCCGAGGATTAATTATTTATTTGATGCTTTGTGGATGATGGGATTTGGTCTCTATAGTATTTCCCCTTTTCATGATGCGACAAATTTTGAATTGCTCTTACTTGGTTTTTACTTGATCATGTTGGGGGCAAGCAGTGTCAGGGATGGATTCTTTTTTGAAAAAGGGAGAAGCAATCCTAAGCTCAAGCGTAGAATGAGAATGACCCTGCCTATATTTATGACAGCCTTGATTCCCATCAGTACCTTACGACGATGGAATGAAAGGTTATCTACTCATCAGGTAGAAGAAAACGAAGTGCATTTGGAGAGAAAAAATGAAAAATCTGTTGACTTAGAAATTTTCATCCATACTTCAGAATCATCCTTCTTCTTGGCCATGGGCCATGTAGATATTTGCTACCAAGGTCAGGTTATTTCCTACGGTTCTTATGACCCTCACTCAGAGCGCTTGTTTGGGACAATCGGTGACGGAGTATTATTTAAGGCTAATCGTGAAAAATATATTGAACTTTGTAAGAGAGAAAGCCAGAAAACCCTATTCGCCTATGGTTTAAGCCTGTCTGAACAACAGAAAAAAGCCATCGAAGAACGATTGAGAGAGATAGAAAGCCTCTTGATACCTTGGGAGCCAAGTTCACAACTGCTGAAAAGAAGGGAAGGAGAGGTCAAACATACCTACTCTTATCAGCTGAAACACGAGGCTGATGCGACACTCTATAAGTTCACATCCTCTAAATTTAAAACCTACTTTGTTCTCAGTACCAACTGTGTTCTATTAGCCGACTCTATTGTTGGGGAGGCTGGAACAGATATCCTGAGTCCCCAAGGTTTTATCGTTCCTGGGACTTATCAGGACTATCTTGATTTAGAATTTAAAAAACCGAGTGGCATCGTAGTCAGTCGTTCTGTTTATTAAAAAAAAATAAAACTCTAGTCAGAAGGCTAGAGTTTTTAAAATAGGTCATTTTCTTCAGGGAGGAGGATAGTTTCCTTGCCGTCCATATCCATAACAAGTACTTTCGGTGGATACAATGGGTCAAAGGGATGATTAAAATCGAAGTCAATCGTTGTAGGTAGATGCTCGCTTGAAAAACGGAAGGTGATGAAACCGTTACTGTTTAAAAGTTGAAATTCTAACTCATCTTCTAGTTCAAATACATGCTTTAAAAAATGATCGATAATATACCAGATTGAGTCGATGACATCGTCTGGGAGATTGGTTACCACACCAAAGCTGGCACAACGTCTATGTGAATCCGTAAAAGCCATTGATACCTCCTACTTAATTTTTTATTATCATACTGCAAACTGGCCTAAAAATCAAGAAAAGTAAACTGATTACAAAAATATGATTATCGGTGAAATTTTTTCAAAGAAACTTTATATATCCCTTGAAAATGCTTACAATTAGTGGTAAACTAGTAATGGTGTAAACATGAAAACAAAATTTTCAACATTAGAAAGGAAATGGTATGAACACAGATGATACAGTAACAATTTATGACGTTGCCCGAGAAGCAGGAGTTTCAATGGCAACAGTCAGTCGTGTAGTCAATGGTAATAAGAATGTCAAAGAGAACACTCGTAAGAAAGTTCTAGAGGTTATTGAACGCCTAGACTATCGTCCCAATGCAGTAGCTCGTGGCTTGGCAAGCAAACGAACAACAACTGTTGGTGTTGTCATTCCGGATATCACAAATACTTATTTCGCTGCTCTGGCAAAAGGGATTGATGATATTGCCGAAATGTACAAATACAACATCGTCCTTGCTAATAGCGATGAGGATGATGAAAAAGAAGTAGCAGTAGTCAACACACTCTTTTCAAAACAAGTCGATGGTATTATTTTTATGGGCTATCATTTGACAGAGAAGATTCGTTCAGAGTTTTCACGTTCACGCACTCCTGTGGTTCTTGCAGGAACAGTGGATGTAGAACACCAGCTTCCAAGTGTCAATATTGACTATAAGAATGCTACTGCGGATGCTGTTCGCCATTTGTTGAAACGTAACAAAAAGATTGCTTTTGTGAGTGGTCCCTTAGTTGATGATATCAATGGTAAGGTTCGCTTGGTTGGATATAAGGAAGCTTTGAAAGAAGCTGGAGTCAACTATAGTGAAGGTCTTGTATTCGAATCAAAATATCGCTATGACGATGGTTATGCCTTGGCAGAACGCTTGATTTCTTCTAAAGCAACAGCAGCTATTGTGACTGGTGATGAATTGGCGGCAGGTCTCTTGAATGGTTTGGCTGACCATGGCATTTCAGTACCAGAAGACTTTGAAATCATTACAAGTGATGATTCTCAAATCGCACGCTATACTCGACCAAATTTGACAACTATCGCACAACCCTTGTATGACCTTGGTGCGATCAGTATGCGTATGTTGACGAAGATTATGCATAAGGAAGAATTGGAGGAACGTGAAGTTCTTCTCCCTCACGGTTTGACAGAACGCAAATCAACTCGCAAAAAGTAATAAAAATCCCCAGGAATCTAACTGATTTCCTGGGTTTTTCTTATCCTTCCATATATGCTCGGAGCTCGTCACCTTTAAGTCCTGCATTAACTGCAATGAGGAGCTTTAGCCGCGCTTTCTGAGCGTTTAGTTCTTTTACAAAATATACACCATCATTCTGAAGACAAACACCACCGCCTTCGTAGGCGTAAACAGGTTCTGCAATCCCATTGAAACAACGTGAGACTAGTGCAATAGGAAGTCCTGCTTGACTGAGAGATTTTAATTTTTCAGCTGTTTCCTTTGGTACATTTCCAGCGCCAAAAGCCTGAATAATCAATCCATCTAGTTGGTTAACAGGAAGTAAATCGAGAAGTTCATCGGTCATGCCCGCATAAACAGGGATAATAGGGACCAACCCTTGAATGCTCTCAAGGTCAAAACGAACACGAGGTTCAGCCGTTTTGAAGTAGAGAATTTCCTGCTTCATAATGAGCCCAAGAGGGCCATGGGTCGGTGTTTGAAAGGTGCTAACATTCGTCGTATGCGTCTTGGTCACATACTTAGCAGCGTGAATTTCGTCATTCATCACGACCAAGACACCCTTGTCAGCAGCTTTATCGTCACTCGCGACGCGTAGGGCACTGAGATAATTGTAGACGCCATCGCTTCCTAGTTCATTGGAGCTTCTCATAGCGCCTGTCAGGACGATAGGCATATGAGGGACTTCCATGGTATCGAGGAAATAAGCCGTTTCTTCTAGGGTATCTGTCCCATGTGTAATCACAACACCATCATAGGACGATGCCTCTTGTTTAATTTTTTTGTAGAGGGCCAACATATGCTTGGGCTTGATGTGTGGGCTAGGTAAATTTAAAAAATCCAAGGAATGGACTTCGACACCTTCTAGAGGATTAGAGATATGGTTCATAGGGTTATCAACACTAGTCCTTACAGCTCCAGATTCATCTGCCTGCATGGAGATAGTGCCACCAGTATGTAAAACAAGGATTTTCTTAGTCATGATTCACTCACTTTTTCTGAAATGTGGTATAATCATTGTATCATAAAAGAAAGGAATGAGATAGAATGGAAGTCAAAGCTGTGTTTTTTGATATTGATGGAACGCTTGTAAATGACAGTAAGAGTGTTTTGAAGTCCACAAAGGAAGCTATCAAGATTGTGAAAGAACAAGGGGTGCTTGTTGGGGTAGCAACAGGGCGAGGACCTTTTTTTGTTAAGGATTTGATGGATGATTTGGATCTGGATTTTGCAGTGACCTACAATGGCCAATATATCTTTAACAAAGATCGTGTTCTTTTTGCTAGCCCTATTGATAAGAGAAGTCTTCGACAAATCATCTCTTATGCTAAGAAAAATCGAAAAGAGATTGCCATGGGAACGCGACAAGACGTTGTCGGTTCTCGGATTATGTCCTTTGGACTCAGTCCTCTTTCACAACTCGTCAGTCGTTTTGTACCTAAATTTTTGACTCGTACTGTTAGTCATTCCTTTAATCGTATGGTCAGTAAGGCCCTTCCTCAGAAGGAAGATGATTTGTTAGACTTAATCAATCAACCGATCTATCAGGTGCTTATGTTGATGACGCCTGAGGAGACAAACCATGCTGCTGAAGAATTAAACAATCTGAAGTTCACCAGAAGTAATCCTTTCGCAGCCGATATTATCAATCAAGGGAATTCCAAGTTAGAGGGAATTCGCCGTGTCGGAAAAGAATACGGTTTTGATCTCAATCAAGTCATGGCCTTTGGTGACTCAGATAATGACTTGGAAATGTTGGCTGGTGTTGGTATGTCTGTTGCCATGGGAAATGGTAGTAGCAGTGTGAAAGAAGTTGCCAAGCATATCACTGCCAGCAACCAAAATGATGGGATTCACAAGGCTTTAGAATATTTTGGAGTTTTGGCTTCTGAAAAAGTCTTTGTCAGTCGTGACTATCATTTCAACAAAGTTAAGACCTTCCATCGTATGATGGATGAGCGAACTCAAGAAGAACCTATAGCTTGGGATTTAGAAGGGGCGACCCACCGTGCTGGCTTTAAGATTGAAGAGTTAGTCGAATTTGTCCGTGCTGCAAGCAATTCTGAAGAGGAATTCCAACAAGCTGTGCAGGATTTACACCAAGCACTTGATATAGCTGCTGAAAAAGTATCTCAGTCAACACCAGCTGAGAAAACCCTCGTTGGTCAAGTGGATGCTTTGATTGACACGCTCTACTTTACTTATGGAAGTTTCGTTTTAATGGGGGTAGACCCAGAGAGAATCTTTGAGATTGTCCATCAAGCAAACATGGGTAAAATCTTCCCAGATGGTAAGGCTCATTTTGATCCAGTAACCCACAAAATCTTGAAACCAGATAACTGGAAAGAAAAGTACGCTCCAGAGCCTGCAATCAAAAAGGAAATAGAGCGCCAAATCAAGGCTTATGAACGTCATAAGGAAAGAGAAAACCAAAAATAAAAGGAGCATCTGCTCCTTTTATTTTTGGTTTATAAAGTTTTATCCTTGTCTCGAACGACGAGAAGGTCAACGCTTGTATGGCGTAGGATATATTCTGATGAAGATCCAACAAGCAAACGTTCGAAGGCGTTAAGCCCTGTTGCACCAACTAAAATCAAATCAACATGTTCTTGGTCCGGGATTGTTTTAGCCAAAAGTGTTTTAGGATTTCCCATTTCGATGACAACTTGAACATCTGTAAGACCAGCGTCTCTTGCACGCTTTTCATATTCTGCCATCAAGTCTTGGGCCTCAACTTGTAACTCTTCGTAAACTTCTGCATCAAATGTTGAAATGCTTTGAAGAGCACGAGTGTCAATGACATGGGCGATGGTTAGTTTAGCCTGGTTACGCACTGCTGATTGAACTCCTTTGATAAAAGCCAAATCAGCTTCTTTAGAACCGTCGACTGCTACCATGATGTTTTCGTAACGTTGTGTCATAGCAAAAACCTCCTCGTTTCTTATCACCTTCATTGTAATCCTTTTCACTAAAAAAGTAAAGTAAAACATGATAGTAAAAAGAGGCTTTTTGACTTTGGTTTTGAGAGTGATATAATTAAATGTGAGAAAACAAGAGGGATTGATATGACAAAAATTGCGGTACTTTCAGATATTCATGGCAACACAGGAGCACTGGAAGCAGTTCTCGCAGATGCGGGAAAGGCAGGAGTAGAAGAATATTGGCTCTTGGGGGATATTCTCATGCCAGGGACAGGACGAAAAAACATTCTTCACCAATTGGAAGGCTTGCCAATAACGGTTCGAGTTTTGGGGAATTGGGAAGAGAGTTTGTGGCGAGCTGCTCATCGAAAATTAGATACAAGTAGGCCCAGTCATCGCTATCTCTTGCGTCAATGCCAGTATATCATGGAAGAAATTAGTCTAGATGAAATTGAAGCTCTACAGGCATTTCCTATGCACAGCCACCGCCAGTTTGGAAATCTGAAGGTAGGGATAAGCCATCATTTACCAGATAAAAATTGGGGAAGAGAACTGATCCATCTTGGCAAGCAGGAGGATTTTGATCGTTTGGTGACTAATCCTGACTGTGATATTGCCATCTATGGGCATATCCACCAGCAATTTCTACGTTATGGAAGTGGTGGGCAACTTATTTTGAATCCAGGTTCGATTGGACAACCATTCTTTTTATCAGCAAATCTACGTAAGGACTTGCGTGCTCAATATATGATTTTAGAATTTGATGACAAAGGATTGAAGGATGTAGATTTTCGTCGTGTTGATTATGATGTTGAGGCAGAATTGCAGTTGGCTAGAGAGTTACAGTTGCCCTACTATAAAATTTACTATGAAAGCTTAGTCAATGGAATTCACCACACTCATAATCAAGAATTACTCCATGAAATTGCTCAAAATGAAGGACATGATGCAGAATTGGATGATTGGCTTAGTCGTAACTCTTGACATTACAACTATAGAAGCTATAATAAATATAAGAGAAGAATGAGCTTAGTTAACGAAAAAGGAGGACTGCATGCAAATTTCAAGTCGATTTACCATTGCAACCCATATGCTAGTTATTATCGCCCTAAAAGGGAAGGAAAGTAAGGTGACTAGCGATTTTCTAGCTAGTAGTGTTGGAGTCAATCCTGTTATTATCCGTAAAACCTTATCCCAACTGAAAAAGGCCGAGTTAATCTCAGTCGCGCGTGGAACTGGTGGAGCAGAGATTATCAAAGACCTAGAGGACATCAGCTTATTAGATGTTTACCAAGCAGTTGAATGCCTTGGAAAGACAGGTCAACTCTTTAGTTTTCATGACAATCCCAATCCAGCCTGTCCAGTAGGAGCCAATATCCATGGTGTTTTAGATGAGAAATTACAAAAGATTCAGATGGCAATGGAGAAGGAGCTGGGTCAAACTAGTCTTGCTCAACTAGTGGCAGATGCAGAAGCAAGAATTCAAGAATAAATGTTAAAATAAGGAACACCTGAATTTCTAAACTGAAAAGTCTAGTAGTCTAGGTGTTTTTTACTTAACGAAAACTGCTAGGTGTTAGCTGAAGTGACCTGAAAATTTAGCAAGGAATGTGGTCAGATTAGCAGGAGAAAAACTAAAAATCGTGTTATAATAAATGAATAGAATCGTAAGAAAGAGTGGATGTTTGAGTGATAATTCCTACTTATAATTGGCAATTTTCTCCGCAAGTTGAGGACGCGGATTTTACCAAGATAGCCAAGAGTGCAGGCTTGAGCTCTGAAGTCGCTTGTTTGTTGTATCAACGAGGGATCAGGGATGAAAGCAGCCTGAAGAAATTTTTAGAACCTTCTTTGGAAGATTTACATGATCCTTATCTCTTACATGATATGGATAAGGCAGTTGAGCGTATTCGCCAGGCTATCGAGCAGGGGGAATTGATTCTGGTCTATGGAGACTATGATGCGGATGGGATGACTTCGGCTTCGATTGTCAAGGAGAGTTTGGAACAATTAGGTGCAGAGTGTCTAATCTATCTCCCTAATCGCTTTACAGATGGTTATGGACCAAATGCTAGTGTCTACAAATATTTTATCGAGCAGCAGGGAGTGTCTCTGATTGTGACGGTGGACAATGGTGTTGCCGGGCATGAGGCTATTGACTTGGCTCAGTCTATGGGCGTGGACGTCATTGTGACAGACCACCACTCCATGCCAGAGGTTTTACCAGATGCTTATGCAATCGTCCATCCTGAGCACCCAAAAGCAGATTATCCTTTTAAACATTTAGCAGGCTGTGGAGTTGCTTTTAAACTAGCTTGTGCCCTCTTGGAGGAAGTGCAGGTTGAGTTGCTTGACTTGGTTGCCATTGGAACCATTGCGGATATGGTCAGCCTGACGGATGAAAATCGTATCATGGTTCAGTACGGTCTAGAAGTTTTGCGCAATACTCAACGAATTGGTCTCCAAGAACTATTTGAAATTGCAGGAATTGCTACTAGTGATATTACAGAAGAAACAGTTGGTTTTCAGTTGGCACCTCGGTTAAATGCCTTGGGGCGCTTGGATGATCCCAATCCAGCGATTGATTTACTGACTGGCTTTGATGATGAAGAGGTGCATGAAATTGCCCTCATGATTCAAGAAAAAAATGAAGAACGCAAGGAAATCGTTCAAGCCATCTATGAAGAAGCTAAAAACTTGGTAGACCCTAGTAAAAGTGTTCAGGTTTTGGCCAAGGAAGGCTGGAACCCAGGGGTTCTTGGGATTGTAGCTGGACGCTTGTTGGAAGAATTAGGGCAGACAGTTATTGTTCTGAATATTGAAGACGGCCGTGCTAAGGGAAGTGCGCGGAGTATTGAAGCTGTCGATATTTTTGAAGCCTTGGATCCGCATCGTGCTCTCTTTATCGCCTTTGGTGGCCATGCAGGTGCCGCAGGTATGACGCTCGAAGCTGAACAGTTAGATGCCCTATCAGAAATTTTAGAAACCTATGTAAAAGACAAAGGGATAGATGACAAGGGCAAGAGTAAACTATATCTTGACGAAGAACTAGATTTGGAAAATCTGAGTTTAGATACAGTTAAAAGTTTCGAACGGTTAGCTCCTTTTGGAATGGACAATCAAAAGCCTGTCTTCTATATTCGAGATTTTCAAGTTGAAAATGCTCGTTCTATGGGAGCGGGAGATAGTCACCTGAAATTGAAAATATCCAAAGGGAATGCGAACTTTGAAGTGGTTGCCTTTGGTCAAGGGTCGAAAGCGACAGAATTTGCGCAGACCAAACAACTGGAGTTAGCAGTCACTCTTTCTGTTAACCAGTGGAATGGACAAACAACCCTCCAGTTGGTGATGGTAGACGCTCGTGTAGACGGTGTTCAACTCTTTAATATTCGTGGGAAGACTGCAGCTCTACCAGAAGGAGTACCAGTACTTGATTTTACAGGAGAATTGCCTGATATTTCTTCAAGTCAAGCTGTTGTGGTCAAGAATTTCCCAGAAGACATCGAAATTCTCAAGAATATTTTCCAGCAACATGATTTCTCAGCTGTTTACTTTAAAAATGATATCGATAAGCCCTACTATTTGACAGGGTATGGCACAAGAGACCAATTTGCTAAACTCTATAAGACGATCTACCAGTTCCCAGAATTCGATATCCGTTATAAATTAAAAGACTTATCAGCTTATCTAAAAATTGAACAAATCTTATTAATAAAGATGATTCAGATTTTTGAAGAGCTTGGTTTTGTCACCATTGAAAATGGTGTGATGAGGGTTAATAAAGACGCGGCTAAACGGGATATTGCTGAAAGTCAGATTTATCAAAATCTCAAGCAAACTGTTAAAGACCAAGAAATGATGGCACTAGGAACAGTGCAGGAAATCTATGATTTCTTGATGAAAAAATAAATACAAAGAGGCTGAAGTAAACTATTTCAGTCTCTTTTTGTAAGTGCTTTTTAACTTTATGTAGTAAAAGTATACAGATTTGTAACATGACTACAACATAAATCTAAAACAACTGACATGTAAATCAGGTATGATTCTCTTATCAACATTAAAATTAAAAATAATCAATAAAATTTTAGGAGAAAATTGTTATGAAAAAAACAGTTGCTAAACTGACTCTTGGTTTAACATCTATAGCTATTTTGGCGACAGTTGGTGCTCAGACTGTTAGCGCAGACTCTTACGTTGTTCAAGACGGTGATTCATTTTTTGCTATTGCTACTGCAAATGGTATGGATCCTTATGAGTTGGCAGCTAATAATGGGAAAAGCATTTTTGATACCATCCACCCAGGTGATGTGCTAGAAGTGAGTGGTCCAACTCAAGTTAGCTATTCATACAATGCTCCGGCTTATGAAGCACGTAGTACTGCGAATGCGGTAGCAGTTGAGGATGTTGTCGTAAATACTCCTACAAACTACGGGAACTCATATCCTATTGGTCAGTGTACATGGGGCGTAAAAGAATTGGCACCTTGGGCTAGTAACTGGTGGGGAAATGCCAATACTTGGGCAATCTACGCTAGTGCACATGGCTTTAAGACAGGAAATGTACCTGTAGTAGGAGCAATCGCCGTGTGGGACGGTGGTGAATATGGACATGTTGCATATGTCACAGATGTACAAAGTGAGACTTCTATCCAGGTATTGGAATGTAACTATGATGGCAGTGGAACTCAACCAATCGGAAACTATCGTGGATGGTTTAATCCGACTGCATCAAGAGGTACTGTAAGATACATTTATCCAAACTAAGAATACTTAAAAAGATTTAGAATTTCTAAATCTTTTTTTAAGTACTCAAGCCTAGTTTTTAGGATTTTGGTCAGCTAGAAATTTCGGAGCTTCATTCGATTTAATCGTTTAATGATCTTAGACGAAGCTTAAAAAAGAACAAAGGAAGCCGCTGTGGCTATTAGAGTGAATGTTCTCTAGTTGAAATCCTATCTTCATTTTGAAAATTAGTAAAAAAATGGTATAATGAGAGGAAAAGATTCGGATAAAAGTATATTGGACTTTAAAAAAAAAGAGAGTTGTGAAGACTCTATAAACACGTTATAGTAATACTTCGGAGGAAAAATGACCAATATTAAATTAACAACTTTGGGCGGTGTTCGTGAAAATGGTAAAAACATGTACATCGCAGAAATTAACGACTCTATCTTCGTTTTAGATGCAGGTTTGAAATACCCTGAAAATGAGCAGTTGGGTGTCGATGTCGTTATTCCAAATATGGAATATCTATTTGAAAACAGCGACCGTATTGCAGGAGTCTTTTTAACGCACGGACATGCGGATGCGATCGGAGCTCTTCCTTATCTTTTGTCAGAAGTGAAGGTTCCTGTCTTTGGTTCAGAATTGACCATCGAACTTGCTAAGCTTTTTGTAAAGGGAAATGATAGCGTTAAGAAATTTGATGATTTCCATGTTATCGATGAAAACACCGAAATTGACTTTGGTGGTACTGAAGTTTCCTTCTTCCGCACAACTCACTCTATCCCAGAGAGTCTTGGTGTTGTTTTGAAAACATCTGAAGGCAACATCGTCTATACAGGTGACTTTAAATTTGACCAAACAGCAAGTGAATCATACGCAACCGATTTCGGACGTCTAGCTGAAATTGGTCGTGAAGGAGTTTTGGCTCTTCTAAGTGATTCAGCAAATGCTGACAGCAATATCCAAGTAGCCAGCGAAAGTGAAGTTGGAGACGAAATTACACAAACTATTTCCGACTGGGATGGACGTATCATCGTTGCTGCAGTTGCAAGTAACCTTTCTCGTATTCAGCAAGTGTTTGATGCGGCTGCGGATACAGGTCGTCGTGTTGTTTTGACTGGTTTTGACGTTGAAAATATCGTTCGTACAGCTATCCGTTTGAAAAAATTGTCTTTAGCAAATGAGAATCTCTTGATTAAACCAAAAGATATGTCTCGTTTTGAGGACCATGAATTAATCATCCTTGAAACTGGACGTATGGGTGAACCAATTAACGGACTCCGCAAAATGTCCATTGGTCGTCACCGCTATGTTGAAATCAAAGATGGTGACTTGGTCTATATCGTTACGACGCCATCAATTGCTAAGGAAGCTGTGATGGCACGTGTAGAAAACATGGTCTACCAAGCAGGTGGTGTCGTTAAACCGATTACTCAAAGCTTGCGTGTATCAGGACATGGGAATGCGCGTGATCTTCAATTAATGATTAATCTCTTACATCCTCAGTATCTCTTCCCAATCCAGGGAGAATACCGTGAGTTGGATGCTCATGCCAAGGCTGCTATGGCGGTTGGTATGCTACCAGAGCGTATCTTTATCCCTAAAAAAGGGACAACCATGTCTTATGAGCATGGAGACTTCGTTCCATCCGGTGCTGTTACTGCAGGTGATGTCTTGATTGATGGTAATGCCATTGGGGATGTTGGGAACGTTGTTCTTCGTGACCGCAAGGTCTTGTCAGAAGATGGTATCTTTATAGTAGCTATCACTGTTAACCGTCGTGAGAAGAAAATCATTGCTAAAGCTCGAGTACATACGCGTGGATTCGTCTATCTTAAAAAGAGTCGTGATATCTTACGTGAAAGTACAGAGTTGGTGAACCAAACAGTTGAAGATTACCTCCAAGGTGAGGACTTTGACTGGGCTGATCTTAAAGGGAAGGTCCGTGATAATTTGGCCAAATTCCTTTTTGACCAAACCAAGCGTCGTCCAGCCATCCTACCAGTAGTCATGGAAGCAAAATAAGGATTAAATAACAGTAGAGAAAGTCGAGTTTCGGCTTTTTCTTATCTTAAGTGTATAAGGAGCAAGTTATGGCAGTAATGAAGATTGAGTATTACTCAGAAGTTTTAGATATGGAGTGGGGAGTAAATGTACTCTATCCGGATGCGTCTCGGGTAACAGAGCCAGACTCTACAGATATCCCAGTTCTCTACCTACTTCACGGAATGTCTGGAAATCAAAATAGTTGGCTCAAGCGGACCAATGTAGAACGCTTGCTACGAGGGACCAATCTGATTGTTGTCCTGCCAAATACATGTAATGGCTGGTATACAGATACTCAGTATGGCTATAACTACTATACAGCTATAGCAGAAGAATTGCCTAAGGTGCTCAAACGCTTCTTCCCAAATATGACCAACAAGCGTGAAAAGACTTTTATCGCTGGTCTTTCAATGGGAGGCTACGGTTCCTTCAAATTGGCACTGTCAACTGACCGTTTCTCGCGTGCCGCTAGCTTTTCTGGGGCACTTAGTTTCGAGGAGTTTTCTCCTGAGAGTCAAGATTTAGGGACGCGTTCCTACTGGAGAGGAGTTTTTGGCAAAGTAAATGATTGGGTGAATAGTCCTTACTCACTTGAAACACTCGCTAAAAAGTCTGATAAGAAAACCAAGCTCTGGGTTTGGTGTGGGGAGCAAGATTTCTTGTATGCTGCTAATAATCTAGCAGTGAAGAATCTCAAGAAACTCGGTTTTGATGTGACCTATAGCCACAGTGCAGGAACCCATGAGTGGTATTATTGGGAAAAGCAATTGGACCGTTTTTTGGCTACTTTACCAATTGATTTCGTTTTGGAGGAACGCTTGTCTTAATTTTAGCTTTCTTTCAGTTTTATTCAGTAAAATAGAGAACCTATCTTTAGAATGGGATCCATGGCTTAAAGATGGGTTCTTATTTTTTAGAAAGGTGGGCAATTATGGGCTGGATTATTCGTGTGTTATGTCGATTTTTATTAGGGATTTTGCGCATTTTTTGGCGCCTTGTATGGACACTTATCCTCTTAATTCTCATCACTTTTGGGATTCTCTGGTATGTGACAGGTGATTTACCTGCTACTTTAAATCAAGTTAGTAAAGTGGTTCGAGTCGGCCAAGAAGGTTGGCAACAATGGCAAGAAACTGGCAAATTGCAAGGCTTATCTCAGACAGATTATCACCAAGATTCAGGAGCAAAATGGCCAAAGGCACAAGCAACGATTTATATCGATCCTCAAATGGATGTTAGCTTCCAAAAAGCTTATACTGAAGCTATTTCTAACTGGAATCAGACCGGTACTTTTAACTTTGTGCTTGTAACAGAACCGGATCAGGCCAATATTTTCGCTACCGAAATGAACGATGGTTCGACAGCTGTTGCTGGCGAGGCAGAGAGTCAAACAAATCTCCTAACCAAACAATTCACTTCCGTAACCGTTCGTTTGAATCATTACTATCTATCTAATCCAAATTATGGCTATACGGATGACCGTATCTTGCATACAGCAGAGCATGAACTAGGCCATGCTATTGGTTTGGAACACACCAATGAAGTTTCGGTTATGCAACCAGCGGGGTCCTATTATGGTATCCAAGCTCAAGATGTAAAAGAAGTTCAAGAGCTATATGAGTCTGGAGAATAACTGATTTTCTAAGGAAACTGGAGCTCTCTGATTTAAGCAATACAGGGGGCTTTTTGCTATAATGGAACTATGAATAAATTGATTAAATCAAAACTGGAGCTCTTGCCGACTAGCCCTGGTTGTTACATTCACAAAGATAAAAACGGCACTATCATTTATGTAGGAAAGGCTAAAAATCTGCGCAATCGGGTGCGGTCCTACTTCCGCGGGAGCCATGATACCAAGACAGAAGCCCTGGTATCTGAGATTGTAGATTTTGAATTTATTGTGACGGAGTCTAATATTGAAGCCCTTCTTTTGGAGATCAACCTAATCAAGGAAAACAAGCCTAAGTACAATATTATGCTCAAGGATGATAAGTCCTATCCTTTTATCAAAATCACAAATGAGCGCTATCCTCGCTTGATTATCACCCGTCAGGTCAAGAAGGACGGAGGACTCTACTTTGGTCCCTATCCGGATGTGGGGGCAGCCAATGAAATCAAACGGCTATTGGATCGGATTTTCCCTTTTCGCAAGTGTACCAACTCGCCCTCTAAAGTCTGTTTTTACTACCACATCGGGCAATGTATGGCCCACACCATCTGTCAGAAAGATGAGGCCTATTTCAAGTCTATGGCTCAGGAGGTTTCTGACTTCCTAAAAGGACAGGATGACAAAATCATCGATGATCTCAAGGGTAAAATGGCAGTGGCAGCCCAAAGTATGGAGTTTGAACGTGCAGCGGAATACCGTGATTTGATTCAGGCCATTGGCACCCTTCGAACTAAGCAACGAGTCATGGCAAAAGATCTTCAAAATCGTGATGTATTTGGCTACTATGTAGAAAAAGGTTGGATGTGCGTTCAGGTTTTCTTTGTCCGTCAAGGTAAACTAATTGAACGCGACGTCAATCTCTTTCCATACTACAACGATCCAGACGAGGATTTCTTGACCTATGTGGGACAGTTTTATCAAGAAAAATCTCACTTGGTCCCCAATGAAATTCTGATTCCTCAAGATATTGACGAAGAAGCTATCAAGGCTTTGGTGGATACCAAGGTTCTCAAGCCTCAACGTGGGGAGAAGAAGCAACTGGTCAATCTAGCTATCAAAAATGCTCGTGTCAGTCTAGAGCAGAAATTTAACCTGCTAGAAAAATCAGTTGAGAAGACTCAAGGAGCCATTGAAAACTTGGGACGACTCTTACAAATTCCAACCCCAGTCCGTATCGAGTCTTTTGATAACTCTAATATTATGGGGACTAGTCCTGTCTCTGCTATGGTTGTTTTTGTCAACGGAAAACCTAGCAAGAAGGATTACCGTAAGTATAAAATCAAGACTGTGGTCGGACCAGATGACTATGCTAGTATGCGTGAGGTTATTCGCAGACGCTATGGACGCGTCCAACGTGACGGTTTGACACCGCCAGATTTGATTGTCATTGATGGGGGACAAGGTCAGGTCAATATCGCTAAACAGGTCATTCAAGAAGAGTTGGGGTTAGATATTCCGATCGCAGGCCTGCAAAAGAATGACAAGCACCAAACCCATGAATTGCTTTTTGGAGACCCACTTGAGGTGGTAGAGTTGTCTCGCAATTCTCAAGAATTTTTCCTCCTGCAACGCATTCAGGATGAAGTCCACCGTTTTGCCATTACCTTCCACCGACAACTACGTTCTAAAAATTCCTTCTCCTCTCAATTGGATGGAATTGAAGGTTTGGGTCCAAAACGCAAGCAGAATTTGATGAAATATTTCAAATCTCTGACAAAAATCAAGGAAGCCAGTGTGGATGAGATTGTCGCTGTTGGTATACCAAGAGCAGTGGCAGAGGCAGTTCATCATCACCTGAATCCAGAAGTAGACTCAGGGCTAGCTCAAGTAGCTGAGAAGCCTGTCGAGTATAAGGAATAAAGCAACAGTGGAATGTTTTAGCTTTAGTGAGTGCAAGCTAGTCGGATTTGTGGTAAAATAGATAAGATATGACAAAAGAATTTCATCATGTAACGGTCATGCTCCATGAGACCATTGATATGCTAGATGTAAAACCTGATGGTATTTACGTTGATGCGACCTTGGGAGGAGCAGGACACAGCGAGTATTTATTAAGTAAGTTAAGTGAGAAGGGGCATTTATATGCTTTTGACCAGGACCAGAATGCCATTGATAATGCGCAAAAACGTCTGGCACCTTATATCGAAAAAGGAATGGTCACCTTCATCAAGGATAATTTCCGTCATTTGAAGGACCGCTTACATGACTTAGGTGTGACTGAAATTGATGGAATTTGTTATGATTTAGGTGTGTCAAGCCCGCAGTTGGATCAGCGTGAACGTGGTTTTTCCTATAAGAAGGATGCACCGCTGGATATGCGCATGAATCAGGAAGCTAGTTTGACCGCTTATGAAGTCGTTAATCACTACGACTACCATGATTTGGTAAGAATCTTTTTCAAATATGGAGAAGACAAGTTTTCCAAACAGATTGCTCGAAAAATTGAACAGGCGCGTGAACAGAAACCGATTGAGACCACGACAGAATTGGCAGAGATTATCAAATCTGCAAAACCAGCAAAGGAACTCAAGAAAAAAGGTCACCCAGCCAAACAAATTTTCCAAGCTATCCGTATTGAGGTCAATGATGAACTGGGGGCTGCGGATGAATCAATCCAGCAGGCAATTGAACTTCTAGCTCTCAATGGAAGAATATCAGTCATCACTTTTCATTCGCTGGAAGATCGCTTGACTAAGCAGTTATTTAAGGAAGCTTCTACAGTTGAAGTTCCTAAAGGACTACCTTTCATCCCAGACGATCTCAAGCCAAAGATGGAATTAGTATCTCGGAAGCCGATTTTACCAAGCAAGGAAGAATTGGAAGCCAATAATCGTTCCCACTCAGCCAAGCTACGAGTGGCAAGAAAAATTCACAAGTAAGAGGAAACAATGGCAGAAAACAGAGGAACAACGAGCCAATTGCTACAAGCTCGTATAAAAAAATTTTCACGTGTTGAAAAGGCCTTTTACTTTTCAATTGCCATAACAGCCCTTGTCTTAGCAATTAGTGTAGTCTATATGCAGACAAAACTTTTTCAGGTCCAGAGTGATTTGACAAGAGTCAATGCACAAATTGAAGAAAAAAAGACAGAGCTAGATGATGCCAAACAAGAAGTTAACGAATTAATCCGATCAGAACGTTTGACCGGAATTGCAAATTCACAAGACTTGCAATTGAATAATGAAAATATTCGATCGGCGGAGTAGTAGATGAAAACTATGAAAGAAAGAATCATACGCTTTGCCATTAAGAATCGTAAATCTCCAATGGAAAACCGCAGACGAGTGGGGAAGAGTCTGAGCCTCTTGGCCGTCTTTCTCTTTGCTGTTTTTTTGGTTAATTTTGCGGTGATTATTGGTACAGGCACAAAATTTGGGGTCAATCTGGTTAAAGAAGCAAAAAAAGTTCATCAAACGACTCTGACTGTTCCTGCTAAAAGAGGAACCATTTATGATCGTAATGGAACTCCCATAGCAGAAGATGCGACCTCTTATAATGTTTATGCTGTAATAGATAAAGAATATAAGTCCGCTAATGGTGATGTTCTTTATGTAGAAGAATCACAGTACAACAAAGTGGCAGAAATTTTTCATAAATACTTAGATATGGAGGAGACCTACGTCAAAGACCAACTCTCTCAACCAAATCTCAAACAGGTTTCTTTTGGTGCTAAAGGGAATGGGATTACCTATGCTAATATGATGTCCATTAAACAGGACTTAGAATCTGCTAAGGTCGAGGGTATTAATTTTACGACTAGTCCAAATCGAAGTTATCCAAATGGGAAATTTGCCTCATCCTTTATTGGTTTAGCACAGTTACATGAAAATGAAGATGGCACGAAAAGTCTAATTGGGACATCGGGTATCGAGAGTTCCTTAAATAGTTTATTGGCAGGGACAGATGGTATTATTACATACGAAAAAGACCGTCTAGGTAATATTGTTCCTGGTACAGAACAAGTCACCCGACAGACTGTAAACGGGAAAGATGTCTATACGACCCTATCTAGTCCTTTGCAGTCCTTTATGGAAAGTCAAATGGATGCCTTCCAAGAAAAACTAAAAGGCAAGTATATGACTGCGACCTTGGTTAGTGCCAAGACGGGAGAGATTCTCGCTACAACTCAAAGACCAACCTTTGATGCTGATACCAAAGAAGGGATTACAGAGGACTTTGTCTGGCGTGATATCCTTTACCAAAGTAACTATGAACCAGGTTCAACCATGAAGGTGATTACTTTAGCTTCAGCAATTGACAATAATACCTTCCCTGGAGGAGAATATTTCAACAGTAGCGAATTGAAGGTAGCTGATGCGACTATCAGAGACTGGGATGTTAATGATGGTTTATCAGCAGGAAGTATAATGACATACTCTCAAGGTTTTGCTCACTCAAGTAATGTGGGTATGACCTTGCTCCAACAAAAGATGGGGGATGCTACTTGGTTAGAATACCTCAATCGATTTAAGTTTGGAGTTCCAACCCGTTTTGGTATGAGTGATGAGTATGCTGGTCAGTTACCTGAAGATAATGTTGTTAATATTGCCATGAGTGCTTTTGGTCAAGGGATTTCTGTTACTCAGACCCAGATGCTTCGTGCTTTTACAGCAATTGCAAATGATGGGGTTATGCTTGAACCGAAGTTTATTAGTGCCCTCTATGATCCAAATGATCAGACTGTTCGTAAATCACAAAGGGAGATTGTAGGGAATCCTGTTTCTAAAGAAGCGGCTAGTTTGACTCGTGAGAATATGATTTTGGTTGGTACGGATCCTATCTATGGAACCATGTATAATCGTAATGATAATAAACCAGTAATTACTGTTCCTGGTCAGAATGTTTCTGTCAAATCTGGAACAGCTCAAATTGCCGATGAGCAAAACGGAGGATATTTAGTTGGGAAAACCAATTATATCTTTTCTGTAGTAACCATGCATCCTTCTGAAAATCCTGATTTTATTCTTTACGTAACAGTTCAACAGCCAGAACACTTTTCTAACCCTTGGTTTGGAGAATTTGCTAATCCTATTCTTGAACGAGCTTCTGCCATGAAAGAATCTCTTAATCTTCAGTCTACAGCTAAAAATCTGGATCAAGTTACAACAACAACTAGTTATGCAATGCCAGCGACCAAGGACTATAGTCCGAGAGATATGGCAGAGGAACTGAGACGCAATCTTGTTCAACCAATCGTTATCGGTTCAGGAACGAAAATCAAAGAAAGTTCAGCGGCAGAAGGAACCAATCTAGACGCTAATGAGCAGATCTTACTCCTTTCTGACAAGGTAGAAGAGATGCCGGATTTGTATGGTTGGTCTAAGAAGAATGTTGAAACCTTTGCAAAATGGCTGGATATCGAAGTTGAATTTGAAGGTACAGGAGAAACTGTAAAAAAACAAAGTGTTCGTACCAATACAGCTTTAAAAAATATACAGAAAATAAAAATAACATTAGGAGATTAGAATGCTAGTTTCTATCTTTCCTGGAATCCTTGCTTTTGTCCTTACAGTGGTAGGAATTCCAGCTTTTATCCGTTTTTACCGTAAAGCACAGATTACTGGTCAACAGATGCATGAGGATGTTAAACAACACCAGGCAAAAGCTGGGACGCCGACAATGGGAGGGATTGTCTTCCTCGTAACAAGCGTTTTAGTTAGTTTAGTTCTTGCACTTTTAACTAATCAACTAACCAACAATGTTGGAATGATCCTCTTTATTCTCGTTTTGTATGGTTTGGTTGGCTTCTTAGATGATTTCCTCAAGGTTTTTCGTAAAATCAATGAAGGGCTCAATCCTAAACAAAAGCTCTTGCTTCAGTTAGTAGGAGGAGTTATCTTCTATCTCTTTTATGAAAGAGGAGGGGATGTCTTAAATGTATTTGGGTATCCATTGCACCTAGGCGTTCTTTACATTTTCTTTGCTCTCTTCTGGCTAGTTGGTTTTTCAAATGCTGTTAACTTGACTGACGGAATTGATGGCTTGGCAAGTATCTCAGTAGTGATTAGCCTATCTGCCTATGGAGTCATTGCTTATGTACAAAACCAATTGGATATTCTCCTAGTGATTCTTGCCATGATTGGTGGTCTTCTTGGTTTCTTTGTCTTTAACCATAAGCCTGCTAAAGTTTTTATGGGAGATGTCGGAAGTCTTGCTCTTGGAGGAATGTTGGCCGCTATTTCTATGGCGCTGCACCAAGAATGGACGCTACTCCTGATTGGTATAGTGTATGTTTTTGAAACAACATCTGTCATGATGCAAGTTACCTACTTTAAGTTGACTGGAGGAAAACGTATCTTCCGGATGACACCAGTTCATCACCATTTTGAGTTGGGTGGATTTTCTGGTAAAGGTCAATCCTGGAGTGAGTGGAAGGTCGATTTCTTCTTCTGGGGAGTGGGCTTGCTTGCTAGTCTCGTGACCTTGGCTTTCATGTATTTATTCTAAAATAGAATATTGGACTATAAAAGAGAAGGATTTATACCCTTCTCTTTTTAGTTCCTATTTTCTTCAATTGATGAATCCTTTTCTCAAAAAAGTAAAAATATGGTAAAATGGAAAAAAGAAAGTTGAGATTATGAGTTATTTTAAAAAGTATACATTTGATAAATCTAAGTTTAAGTTAGGGATGCGAACGTTTAAAACAGGAATCGCTGTTTTTTTGGTTCTCATGATTTTTGGTTTTTTTGGATGGAAGGGACTTCAGATTGGGGCTCTTACAGCCGTTTTTAGCTTGAGAGAAGACTTTGATAAGAGTGTCCACTTTGGGACATCACGTATTTTAGGGAATAGTATCGGTGGTTTTTATGCGCTGATGTTCTTTCTCTTGAACAACTTTTTTCATGGAGCCTTTTGGGTAACTCTTCTTGTTGTTCCAATTTGTACCATGTTAACCATCATGACAAATGTTGCCATGAACAATAAGTCAGGAGTTATTGGGGGAGTTGCAGCTATGCTGATTATTACCCTATCAATTCCAAACGGAGAAACTGTTTTGTACGTGTTTGCTCGAGTTTTTGAAACATTTATGGGTGTTTTTGTAGCAATTCTTGTAAATTACGATATTGATCGCTTACGAAGCATCATACAGAAAAAATAAAATAATGTCACAAGATATAACATTAACAATTGACGATTGATTTTTTTTAGACTATAATAGACAGAAAGAAGAGGAAGTGCACATGAAGGAAAAAGAATTTCGTCGCAATATGGCAGTTTTCCCCATTGGTAGTGTTATGAAGCTGACCGATCTTTCGGCGCGTCAAATTCGTTATTATGAAGATCAGGAGTTGATAAAACCTGATCGAAACGAAGGTAACCGCCGGATGTATTCTTTAAATGATATGGATCGGTTACTTGAGATTAAGGACTATATCTCTGAAGGTCTGAACATTGCTGCTATCAAGAAAAAATATGCCGAACGTGAGGCGAAAGCCAAGAAACCAGTTAGTCAAACTGAGGTGCGCCGAGCACTTCGGAATGAAGTTCTTCAACAAAGTCGCTTTGCTTCTCAACAATCACCTTTTGGTCGCGGTTAGGCAACCGCAAGTCGTCATATATAAGGAGAAAAACCATGCCAATCACAGCTGCAGATATTCGTCGTGAAGTTAAGGAAAAAAATGTAACCTTTATTCGTCTTATGTTTTCAGATATTTTGGGAACAATGAAAAACGTCGAAATTCCTGCTACAGATGAACAACTAGACAAGGTCTTGTCAAACAAGGCTATGTTTGATGGATCTTCTATTGAAGGGTTTGTTCGTATCAATGAATCAGATATGTACTTGTACCCTGACCTGGACACATGGACTGTCTTCCCTTGGGGAGATGAGAACGGTAGTGTCGCAGGATTGATCTGTGATGTCTATACAACAGAAGGAGAGCCATTTGCTGGAGATCCTCGAAGCAACCTTAAACGAGCTCTTCATCACATGGAAAAAGTAGGATTCAAATCTTTCAACCTTGGTCCGGAACCAGAATTCTTCCTGTTTAAGCTTGATGAAAATGGAGACCCAACTCTTGAAGTAAATGACAAGGGTGGTTACTTTGATTTGGCGCCTACAGACCTTGCCGATAATACCCGTCGTGAAATTGTAAATGTCTTGACTAAAATGGGATTTGAAGTAGAAGCCAGTCACCATGAAGTTGCTGTAGGTCAACATGAGATTGACTTTAAGTATGATGAAGTTCTTCGTGCTTGTGACAAGATTCAAATCTTTAAACTTGTTGTAAAAACAATTGCGCGTAAACATGGTTTGTATGCAACCTTTATGGCTAAACCTAAATTTGGTATCGCTGGTTCAGGAATGCACTGCAATATGTCCTTGTTTGATGATGAAGGGAACAACGCTTTCTTTGATCCAAATGATCCAAAAGGAATGCAATTGTCAGAAACAGCTTATCACTTCCTTGGTGGTTTGATCAAGCACGCTTACAATTACACAGCTATTATGAACCCGACAGTTAATTCATACAAACGTTTGGTTCCAGGCTACGAAGCACCTGTTTACATCGCTTGGGCTGGTCGTAACCGTTCACCACTTGTCCGCGTTCCTGCTACTCGTGGAATGGGAACACGTTTGGAATTGCGCTCAGTAGACCCAATGGCAAATCCATATATCGCAATGGCTGTTCTTTTGGAAGTTGGTTTGCACGGTATTGAAAACAAAATCGAAGCACCAGCGCCAATCGAAGAAAACATCTATATCATGACTGCAGAAGAGCGCAAAGAGGCTGGTATCACAGACCTTCCATCAACTCTTCACAACGCTTTGAAGGCCATGACAGAAGACGAAGTGGTTAAAGCGGCTCTAGGTGAACACATCTACACTAGCTTCCTTGAAGCCAAACGAATTGAGTGGGCAAGCTATGCAACCTTCGTTTCACAATGGGAAATTGATAACTACCTAGATCTATACTAATGATAAATCAGAAAGATTGTCCGTGAGGACAATCTTTTTTTCTTGCATTTTATATCGAGGTGTGATATATTTTATATAACGAGGTGCGATATATCGAACTGAATAGGAGGTCTGATTAAATGGAATTAACAGATAAGATTAGGCGGGTTTACCTTCCCATGACTGAAACGGGTTTTTATATTCTGTTCTGTCTGCAAAAGGAGAACCATGGTTATGGTATTACACAAAAGGTCAAAGAGATGACAGATTCGCAAGTATCCATTAGTCCTGGAACTATGTATGGAACCCTATCGAAGATGGAAAAAGATGGTTTGGTTTCCTTTGTTCGAGAAGAGGAAAAACGTAAAATCTATCAGATAACAGACTTGGGTCGAAAAGTTTTAGAGATTGAGTTGAAACGTATTGAGCGGCTCTATAGAAACAGTCGGGAGGAGCTTTGATGGAAAAGAAAGTTGTTTATAGAATTGCTACCATTGCGGATTATGATAGAGAGGCTCTCTATCTCGGAGAAATGCATGCTCAGGGCTGGAAACTTAAGGAAGTAAGTTACTCTAACTTAGTAGTTGCGGTTAAGTATACTTTTGAAAAGTGCCAACCGGAGCAGGTGGTTTATCAGTTGGACTTTTATCCTATGAAAAAGTCAGAGAGAGCTTCCTATTTACAACTATTTAAAGATTGTGGGTGGGAGCATATTACAGACTTTAATGGTTTTTCCTACTTTAGAAAGCCTTATTCTGGAGTTGAGTCGGATGCCGAGTTTGAAATTTATAATGACGCGGTCGGGAAGTTAGCAATGGTCAAGAAGATTTTAACAATGCGGATGCTTCCTATTTTGCTTCTCTTTTTAGCGCTACTACCGGTTTTCTCAAAGTTTGTCAGTGGAGGTAGTTCTTTCAGTTGGGGAATGTTTTTGATTGTTATCATAGACTGTACTTTATTGATAGTTTTCGCGATTCAGATTTCTTATATTTTTTGGAGATTGTTTCAAAAGTGGAAAGAATTATCTGATAAATAAAACCATTTTGGAGGTTAGACAATGAATAGCAAAGTACAATTTCGAATGTTTACCATTTTTGATTTGGATAAGGTAGAAGATTATTTGCATGAGATGCATTTGAAAGGTTGGAAATTTAAATCGAATCGTTTTGGCTTTTTCTATTTTGAACAATGCCAACCAGATGATGTGATTTACCGTGTGTGGAATACTAGCTACCTTAGAAAAAATGAGGTAGATTTACAAAGTATTAAGGATAGAGGATGGGAATTTGTGGAAAATTGTTCTTATTCTATTTTTCGAAAAGTAACTTGTGATGTAGATTTAAATGATCAATCTTTCGTGGACAATCGTCTTCAATGGGCTGATGTGAAATCTAGACTTCGTACATCTACAGTTTCTATCTCTGGCGGTCTAGTTATTTGTATGAGCTTGTTTCGCGAAAGTCTCTCTCAATCTTTCTTCCTTATTTTTGCCCTTTATGCCCTCATGATTTCTTACCTAATCTATAGTTTTTACAGACTTAAAAAGAAATATCTTGAGAATGTAAGATGATTTTTTAGGTCCTCAGACTGATTTTTAGCACTCTTGTTAAAAGAGTGCTAATTTTTGAGTTTTTGTCTTGACATTCTTTACTAAGGGTGTATAATAGAATCATAAGTTAGCACTTGGATGTGTCGAGTGCTAAAAAGATCTATCAGAGAGGAGTAGCGAGATGGTTACAGAACGTCAGCAGAATATTTTAAATCTGATTATTGACATCTTTACCAAAACGCACGAACCTGTTGGATCTAAGGCCTTGCAAGAGTCTATCAACTCTAGTAGTGCTACCATTCGAAATGATATGGCAGTTTTAGAAAAGCAAGGTTTACTTGAAAAGGCTCATACTTCCAGTGGTCGTATGCCGAGTGTGGCTGGTTTTCAATACTATGTCAAACACTCCCTATCCTTTGACCGTTTAGCTGAAAATCAAGTTTATGAGATTGTAAAAGCCTTTGATCAAGAATTCTTCAAGCTTGAGGATATTCTTCAAGAGGCAACGAAAATCTTGTCAGACTTGAGTGGTTGTACGGTTGTAGCGCTGGATGTTGAACCAAGTAGGCAGAAGCTAACAGCTTTTGATATTGTTGTCCTCGGGCAACATACAGCTCTTGCTGTTTTTACGCTTGATGAGTCTAGAACAGTTACCAGTCAGTTTTTGATTCCGAGAAATTTCTTGCAGGAGGATTTAAATCGCCTCAAGACCATGATTCAAGAACGTTTCCTGGATCAGACTGTTTTGGATATTCACTACAAGATTCGGACAGAGATTCCGCAAATTATCCAACGTTACTTCACAACAACGGATAACGTTATGGATCTTATTGAGCATATCTTCAAAGAAATGTTCAATGAAAATATCGTGGTTTCTGGCAAAGTCAATCTTTTGAATTTCGCTAATTTAGCGGCCTATCAATTTTTTGATCAGCCACAAAAGGTAGCTTTGGAAATTCGAGAGAATCTGATTGGCGACCAGATGCAAAGTGTCCGAGTTGCGGATAGCCAAGAATCTTGTCTTGCTGACTTAGCAGTAATTAGCAGTAAGTTCCTGATTCCCTATCGTGGGTTTGGAATCCTTGCGATTATTGGTCCAGTTAATCTGGATTATCAACAATTGGTCAATCAACTCAACGTTGTCAATCGAGTTTTGACCATGAAGTTGACGGATTTTTACCGCTATCTCAGCAGCAATCACTATGAAGTGAATTAAGATTGAAATCATTAAAGGAGGCGAAAATGGCCCAAGATATAAAAAATAAAGAAGTAAAAGAAGAGGAAGTTGTGGAAACAGCTGAAGAAACAACTCCCGAGAAGTTGGAATTGGACTTGGCTAATGAACGTGCCGAGGAGTTTGAAAACAAATATCTTCGTGCCCACGCAGAAATGCAAAACATTCAGCGTCGTGCCAATGAAGAGCGTCAACTCTTGCAACGCTATCGCAGCCAAGATTTGGCAAAAGCAATTTTGCCATCGCTTGATAACCTTGAACGCGCTCTTGCCGTTGAAGGCTTGACAGATGATGTGAAGAAGGGCTTGGAAATGGTCCAAGAAAGTTTGATTCATGCTCTGAAAGAAGAAGGAATCGAGGAAATCGCAGCTGATGGAGAGTTTGACCATAACTACCATATGGCTATTCAAACAGTCCCAGCTGATGATGAGCATCCAGCTGACACCATCGCACAAGTCTTTCAAAAAGGCTACAAACTCCATGACCGCATCCTAAGACCGGCTATGGTAGTTGTCTACAACTAGTCTAGAGAACTTAAAAACCTTGTCCGAAACGACAGAAAACTATGAAGAAAGATAAAAAATTATTCAGCTTTGCAATAGTGAGCGAAGCGAACCATTGGCGATACTCTTCGCCGTGGCGCTATTTGCGCAAACTTTGAGACCTTAGGCTCAAAGTTTAGTCAAAGAGATTAACGAAGTTAAGCTCTGACGGCGCCGCCACCTAAGGAGAGTATCAAAAAGAAAAATAGAATATAAAATTTAAGGAGAAAAACATATGTCTAAAATTATTGGTATTGACTTAGGTACAACAAACTCAGCAGTGGCAGTTCTTGAAGGAACTGAATCAAAAATCATCGCAAACCCAGAAGGAAACCGTACAACTCCATCTGTAGTGTCATTCAAAAACGGTGAAATCATCGTTGGTGACGCTGCAAAACGTCAAGCAGTTACAAACCCAGATACAGTTATCTCTATCAAATCTAAGATGGGTACTTCTGAAAAAGTTTCTGCTAACGGCAAAGAATACACTCCACAAGAAATCTCAGCGATGATCCTTCAATATTTGAAAGGTTATGCGGAAGAATACCTTGGTGAAAAAGTAACCAAGGCTGTTATCACAGTTCCAGCTTACTTTAACGATGCTCAACGTCAAGCAACTAAAGACGCTGGTAAAATCGCTGGCCTTGAAGTAGAACGTATCGTCAACGAACCAACTGCAGCAGCTCTTGCTTACGGTTTGGACAAGACTGACAAAGAAGAAAAAATCTTGGTATTCGACCTTGGTGGTGGTACATTTGACGTATCTATCCTCGAACTCGGTGATGGTGTCTTTGATGTATTGGCAACTGCGGGGGATAACAAACTCGGTGGTGATGACTTTGACCAAAAAATCATCGACTACTTAGTAGCAGAATTCAAGAAAGAAAATGGTATCGACTTGTCAAACGACAAGATGGCTCTTCAACGTTTGAAAGATGCAGCAGAAAAAGCTAAGAAAGACCTTTCTGGAGTGACTTCAACTCAAATCAGCTTGCCATTTATTACTGCTGGTGAGGCTGGACCTCTTCACTTGGAAATGACTTTGACTCGTGCTAAATTCGACGATTTGACTCGTGACCTTGTAGAACGTACAAAAGTTCCAGTTCGTCAAGCCCTTTCAGATGCAGGTTTGAGCTTGTCAGATATTGACGAAGTCATCCTTGTCGGTGGTTCAACTCGTATCCCTGCCGTTGTTGAAGCTGTTAAAGCTGAAACTGGTAAAGAACCAAACAAATCAGTGAATCCTGACGAAGTAGTTGCAATGGGTGCTGCCATCCAAGGTGGTGTGATCACTGGTGATGTGAAAGACGTTGTCCTTCTTGACGTAACGCCATTGTCACTTGGTATCGAAACAATGGGTGGAGTCTTCACAAAACTCATCGACCGCAACACAACAATTCCAACATCTAAATCACAAGTCTTCTCAACTGCAGCAGACAACCAACCAGCCGTTGATATCCACGTTCTTCAAGGGGAACGCCCAATGGCAGCAGATAACAAGACTCTTGGACGTTTCCAATTGACAGATATCCCAGCTGCACCTCGTGGTATTCCACAAATCGAAGTAACATTTGACATCGATAAGAACGGTATCGTATCTGTTAAAGCCAAAGATCTTGGAACTCAAAAAGAACAAACAATCGTTATCCAATCTAACTCAGGTTTGACGGACGAAGAAATTGACCGCATGATGAAAGATGCAGAAGCAAACGCTGAAGCAGATAAGAAACGTAAAGAAGAAGTTGACCTTCGTAACGAAGTAGACCAAGCTATCTTTGCGACTGAAAAGACAATCAAAGAAACTGAAGGTAAAGGCTTTGATGCAGAACGTGATGCTGCACAAGCTGCCCTTGATGATCTTAAGAAAGCTCAAGAAGACAACAACTTGGACGAAATGAAAGCAAAACTTGAAGCATTGAACGAAAAAGCTCAAGGACTTGCTGTTAAACTCTACGAACAAGCCGCAGCAGCGCAACAAGCTCAAGCAGGAGCAGAAGGTGCACAAGCAACAGGAAACGCAGGCGATGACGTCGTAGACGGAGAGTTTACGGAAAAGTAAAACAATCCAGTGGATTGTTTTAGCGGAACCTCCTGAAATAAAGAAAGGTTCCGAGATTTTAGGATTCCTTTAATCCGAAACTCAATTCAGCATTACTAGTTTTTAAACTAGTAAGTATAAGAAGAAATCCAGAGGTTGCAACCCAGCCTCTGTTTTTCGGTAAAATAGAGGATGTTGCGTATGAAAAAAGTACTTTGTATCATTTATCCTAATTTTTCTCTCTATGAGATAACCGCTTTAACAAGTACTTTAGCTCTGTCTTTTGACGTCATGATTGATTATGCCGCTTCAGATCATTCGATGGTGGTCTCTGAGGATGGCTTGCCCTGTCAACCAACTAAAACACTAGATCAAATCTGTATAGAAGAGTATTCTTGCGTGATTTTGCCAGGAATGGTCAATATAGGCCCTGCCCTACAGGATGAGAAATTGATTTCGTTCTTGAGGGATCTTGGTGAGCAAGATATCCTCATTGCAGCCATTTCTTCAGCGCCTCTTTTATTAGCGAAAGCAGGTCTGTTGAAGGACACGAAATTTACAGGTGGAATTTGGCAAAACTTCTTTGACTATTTTGAATTTCTTCCACGTGAAAATTTCCAACCGAAAGTTCTTGTGCAAGATAAACAGATCATTACGGCTATCGGTTTTGCCCATCAAGAGTTTGCAAGAAAAGTGATTCTAAGTTTAGGCTTGGCAGCTAATACGGACAACTATTTTAAAGAACGAAACGACTACTCAGAAGAGGATTTGATATTTACTCTATCAGACCAAGAGTTTGATCAAGTGAAGCGAAGTATAGAAAACAGCCTCTGAAGATTTACATAAAAATTATAGAAAGGAACAAAGAGTGTTCGGGGAATTGAACCCGTGCTCTAAAGTTTCTTACTCAATATGAAAGAAAGGAACTGAACCCGACCTAAATCGTGGTTTGATTCACAACATCAATAGAAAGGAACAAAGAGTGTTCGGGGAATTGAAGCCGAGCTCTAAAGTTTCTTACTCAATATGAAAGAAAGGAATTGAACCCGACCTACATCGTGGTTTGATTTACAACATCAATAGAAAGGAACAAAGAGCGTTCGGGGAATTGAACTCGAGCGGAAAGCTTGGAAATTAGATAAACCACCTAAGAAATCAGGATTTCTTGTCGGTTTCCTAAATTTCAGTCGCTTTCTGTTCGCTCTTAGTATCTTGTATGAACAATACTGAATTTTATGACCGTTTGGGCGTTTCAAAGAATGCATCTCAGGATGAAATCAAGAAAGCCTATCGGAAATTATCTAAAAAATATCACCCAGATATCAACAAGGAGCCTGGTGCTGAGGACAAGTACAAGGAAGTTCAAGAAGCTTATGAGACCTTAAGTGACGAACAAAAACGTGCTGCTTACGACCAATATGGTGCTGCTGGTGCCAATGGTGGCTTTGGTGGTGCAGGCGGTTTCGGTGGCTTCGATGGTGCAGGAGGCTTTGGTGGCTTTGAAGATATCTTCTCAAGTTTTTTCGGCGGAGGCGGTTCTTCTCGCAATCCAAACGCACCTCGTCAAGGGGATGACCTCCAATATCGCGTCAATTTGACTTTTGAAGAAGCCATCTTTGGTACTGAAAAAGAAGTCAAATACAATCGTGAAGCTAGCTGTCGTACTTGTAACGGATCTGGTGCTAAGCCTGGAACAAGTCCAGTTACTTGTGGACGCTGTCACGGTTCTGGTGTTATCAACGTCGATACTCAAACACCGCTTGGTATGATGCGTCGCCAAGTAACCTGTGATGTCTGTCATGGTCGTGGAAAAGAAATCAAAGATCCATGTACAACTTGTCATGGAACAGGTCATGAAAAACAAGCCCACAGTGTCCATGTAAAAATTCCAGCAGGTGTCGAAACTGGTCAACAAATTCGTCTAGCTGGTCAAGGGGAGGCTGGATTTAACGGCGGACCATACGGTGACTTGTATGTTGTTGTTAATGTTGAGCCGAGCGACAAATTTGAACGTGAAGGAACAACTATTTTCTACAAGTTAAACCTCAATATCGTCCAAGCAACTCTTGGTGATACTGTAGATATCCCAACTGTTCACGGTGATGTTGAATTAGTGATTCCAGAGGGAACTCAAACCGGTAAACGATTCCGCCTACGTGGTAAGGGAGCTCCGAGCCTACGTGGTGGTGCTGTTGGTGACCAATATGTCACTGTTAATGTCGTGACTCCAACAGGCTTGAACGAACGTCAAAAAGCAGCCTTGAAAGAATTCGCAGCTGCAGGTGATTTGAAAGTTAATCCAAAGAAAAAAGGCTTCTTTGACCATATTAAGGATGCCTTCGAAGGTGAATAAAACAAAAGAGCCGATTGGCTCTTTTTGTGTTATCTTGAAAAATTTAGCTTCAGAAAATCATTTTCCAGTTAGTCTACTATTTATACTTTTGAATGAGCAAGCCGGCTTTATCCATTTCCTGGATGAGTTGCTTGAGTTCTGATTCTTTGCCGGGTTTCACAGTTACGGTATCAATGTGCTTAATCGCCGAATTATCCTGGATATCCACCAAGGTCAAAGCTTTTTCATAGAATGCGATTCCCTTTTTCATGCTTTCCGAATCCTTCAAAGTTAGAATTGTGTAAGAAGAATGTGATTTCTTTCCGTTTTCTCGGAAATATTTCTCGCCTTCCTCCTCTAAAAACTGGAATAAACCATGATTAAACAAATTATCTTCTACTTTTCTATAGGAAATATCACCTGCCTGTAGGACATAGACTTTGAGTCGGTTTTTAGTGAGGTTTGGACTTTCTTTCAGGACAGGGTGGCTATTGATAACCTCATCTGAAAAAGTCACATAAAAATCCAAGCCTCCCCCCTCGTATTGATAGTGTCCGTTTGATTCAACTTTCTCAGGAGGCAGGTCAAGGGAGATAAAGATTTGTTTTAAGGTTTCATTTCCTTCTCGAATGTCACTTGATGAGGCCTTGAAAAGATTGGCCACAAGTAGAAAAGCTAGGGTTACAAAAAGACAGAAGCAACCAGAAATAATCAAGATGACTTTTAAAAACTGTTTCATGTTTAGTCCCTCCCTTTTCTATTAGGAGCTGGTAATCCAAGATGGATTTAAGGGGATATGAGGAAAGTTGGATGCTTTCCTTTCTTTAGTTTTCTTCAGTTTCTCGTAGTTCTTTTATCACAGCAAGTCTTGCTTGGAGGTCTTTTTCTAAGACTTTAAATTTATAGGTTAGGTCTTCTTGGTATTCCTTGATGACTTCTTTTTGTTGATTGATAATTTGTAAGCTATTTTGGATAACATCTAAATCACCTTTGATTGCTTCAACTCGATCAGTAGTATCTAAAACATCTTCAGTGATAACTTCACGATTTTTAACGAGGAGGTAAGATCCGACTGCTGATCCAGCAAAAAGTAGTAAATTTGATAGTTTCATAGGAACTCCTTAAGCGTTTTTGATCGTTTCAGCGACTTGGGCAAGTTTGTCAAAGTCAGGTTCATGGGCAACAAAGTCAATTTTTAGGTCATCCTCGGCACCATAACGAGGAACTAGATGGACATGGGTATGGAAAACGGTTTGTCCAGCTACCTTTTCGCAGTTGGCGATGATATTCATGCCTTCAGCTTGGGTAGCTTTCATAACCTTTTGAGAAATGACTGGAATCTTTGCAAAGAGTTGGCTAGAGCTCGTCGAATCCATTTCTAAAAGGTTGCGATAGTGTTCTTTAGGTACGACCAAGGTATGACCAGGTGTTACTTGAGAAATATCAAGAAAGGCAAGGACTTGCTCATCCTCATAAACCTTGGCTGCAGGGATTTCTCCTGCGATAATCTTACAAAAAATACAATCTGACATAAAATCTACCTCTACTGTATTGAATTTTGATATAATATAGCTACATTATACCAGATTTGGAGAAAATATGTTAGAAATTAAAAATCTGACAGGTGGCTACGTTCATGTCCCTGTCTTGAAAGATGTGTCTTTTACAGTTGAAAGTGGGCAGTTGGTCGGTTTGATCGGTCTCAATGGTGCTGGGAAATCGACGACCATCAATGAGATTATTGGACTTTTGACACCTTATAGTGGAGAAATATTCATCGACGGGCTAACCTTAGGTGCTAATCCTCGTGAATATCGTCAGCAGATTGGTTATATTCCTGAAACTCCTAGCTTGTATGAAGAATTGACTCTCAAAGAGCATATTGAGACAGTTGCTATGGCCTATGGTATCGAGCAAAATCTAGCTTTTGAACGTGTAGAGCCGCTTTTAAAAGTGTTCCGTTTGGATCAAAAATTGGATTGGTTTCCAGTTCATTTTTCCAAAGGGATGAAGCAAAAGGTTATGATTATCTGTGCCTTTGTCGTGGATCCTAGTCTCTTTATCGTAGACGAACCTTTCCTTGGTCTTGATCCTTTGGCGATTTCAGATTTGATTCAACTTTTAGAAGCGGAAAAGAAAAAAGGAAAGTCTATCCTTATGAGTACCCACGTTCTTGATTCTGCTGAAAAGATGTGTGACTCTTTTGTCATTCTTCACAAAGGTCAAGTAAGAGCCAAAGGAAATCTCCAACAGCTCCGAGAAGCCTTTGATATGCCAGAAGCAAGCCTCAATGATATCTATTTGGCTCTGACCAAAGAGGAGGAGTTATGAAGGACTTGTTTTTAAAACGAAAGCAGGAATTTCGCAAGGAATGCTTGGGCTATCTCCGTTATGTGCTCAATGACCATTTTGTCTTATTTTTGTTGGTGTTGTTAGGATTTTTGGCCTACCAGTACAACCAGTTGCTCCAACACTTTCCTGAGAATCATTTCCCAATCCTAATTTTGATTGGGATGATATCTATTTTACTTTTGCTTTGGGGTGGTATTGCGACCTATCTAGAAGTGCCTGACAAACTATTTCTTTTAGTTGCTGAAGAAGAAGTGAGAGAACACATCCAGAAGCAGAGTCTGATTTCTTTCATCTTTTGGGTCAGTGTACAGACTCTCTTTTTGCTCCTGTTTGCGCCTTTATTCTTAGCCATGGGTCTTGGTTTGCCGTTTTTTGGAGTCTATCTCCTTGTCTTGGGGATAGTAAAATATGTGATTTTTCGCCAAAAGTCTAGCAACTTTTTCCTTGGAAATGGACTTGACTGGGATTTTGCCATTGCCCAGGAAAGCAAACGCAAGCAGTTCTTGCTTCGGTTTTTTGCCCTCTTTACCCAGGTTAAGGGAATTTCAAACAGTGTTAAACGTCGAGCTTACCTGGACTTTATCCTCAAGGGCGTTCAGAAAGTACCAGGGAAAATCTGGCAGAATCTTTATCTCCGCTCCTATCTTAGAAATGGAGATTTATTCGCCCTTAGTCTGCGACTCATAATCCTATCTTTGACCGCTCTCATCTTCATTGAGCAATCTTGGATTGCGGTAGCAATTGTAATTTTATTCAATTATCTTTTGTTATTCCAGCTTCTAGCCCTCTATCATGCCTTTGACTATCAATATTTAACGCAATTATTCCCAGTAGGTAAGGGGCAAAAAGAGAAAGGCTTGAAGGAAATCTTGAGAGCGATTGGGATCTTTGCCTTAGCCTTGGAAAGTCTTTTAGGATTGCTTGTTTTCAAGGACAAAATTCTAGTTTTAGTCCTTGTGGGAGCAGGCCTTGTATTGCAATATCTTTATTTGCCATATCAACTGAGAAGATTGGTTGACGAATAGCATAAAAATTAGTAGAATAATAAGGAAACTTTATTCGGAGGAAAAAAATGGACTTGGGTGATATTGAGCTAACGCTAACCCCGATATCTGGGAAGAGTGGAAAAGCTTATATGGGGAGTTATCCTGATGGAAAACGTGTTTTTATAAAAATGAATACTTCTCCAATCCTGCCTGGTTTAGCTAGAGAGCAAATTGCGCCGCAATTACTCTGGAGCCGTCGTTTGCCAGACGGTCGTGATATGTCTGCTCAGGAATGGTTGACAGGGAACATTTTGACGCCAGGAGATATGAACCGTAAACAAATTATCGATATTTTGACCCGTTTACACCGTTCACGTCCCTTAATGACCCAGTTGACACGCTTGGGGTATGCATTAGAAACGCCTTCGGATTTGCTTCAATCATGGGTAAATAAGGCTCCTGATGCGTTGAAAAATAACCAGTATCTACGTATGGTTCTAGGTGACTTGCGTGAGAACCTTCCTGGGTTTAGGGAAGATTATGCAACCATAGTTCATGGGGATGTTCGTCACAGCAATTGGTTTGAGACAGAGAGCGGCTTGATTTACTTGGTAGACTGGGATTCTGTTCGCTTGACTGATCGTATGTTTGATGTGGCCTATCTACTCTGTCACTATATTCCAGAGTTTCAATGGCAAGAGTGGCTGACTAATTATGGCTACAAGTACAATCAAACAGTTTTGAATAAGTTATATTGGTATGCTCAACTGTCCTTTTTGAGCCTAATTACCAAATACTATGAAAATCAAGATTTGGATAATGTAAATCGGGAGATTTATGCTTTGCGTAGCTTCCGAGATAAGTATGGAAAGAAAAAATGAGAGTTAGAAATCGTAAAGGTGCAACAGAACTGTTAGAGGCTAATCCGCAGTACGTTGTTTTAAATCCCGCAGAAGCTAAAGGTAAGTGGCGAGATTTGTTTGGTAATGACAATCCAATCCATGTAGAGGTTGGTAGTGGCAAAGGAGCTTTCGTAACAGGAATGGCCAAACAAAATCCTGGTATCAACTATATCGGGATTGATATTCAGAAGTCTGTATTAAGCTATGCCTTAGACAAGGTCTTAGAAGTTGGAGTTCCCAATATCAAACTTCTATGGGTTGATGGTTCAGAATTGACCAATTATTTTGAAGATGGCGAAATCGACCGCTTGTATTTGAATTTCTCGGATCCATGGCCTAAAAAACGTCATGAGAAACGTCGTTTGACCTACAAGAGCTTCTTGGATACCTTTAAGCGAATCTTGCCTGAACATGGTGAAATTCATTTCAAGACAGATAATCGTGGCTTGTTTGAATATAGTTTAGTGAGCTTTTCACAATATGGTATGAAGCTAAATGCTGTTTGGCTTGATTTACATGCCAGCGACTTTGAAGGAAATGTCATGACTGAGTATGAGCAAAAGTTCTCAAGTAAGGGGCAAGTTATCTACCGAGTTGAGGCAGAATTTTAAGAAAAAGCTTGAATCCAAGCTATTTGGGTGCTTATGCTTTACATTAGTACATAAAAGTGCTATACTATTAGCAAGAATATAAGAAAGAGAGGCGGGGAGATATCTTCGCCTCTTGCTTATGAGGAGGTGGACGCAATCGCAACGATCGTTGAATTAGTCAGAGAAGTCGTAGAACCTGTCATTGAAGCTCCTTTTGAACTCGTAGATATCGAGTATGGAAAAATTGGTAGTGACATGATTCTTAGTATTTTTGTAGACAAGCCTGAAGGAATCACCTTGAATGATACAGCAGACTTGACTGAAATTATCAGTCCTGTCCTAGACACTATCAAGCCGGATCCCTTCCCAGAACAATATTTCCTAGAAATTACCAGTCCAGGATTGGAGCGTCCTTTGAAAACCAAGGAAGCAGTCGCTGGAGCGGTCGGGAAATACATCCATGTCGGGCTCTATCAAGCCATCGACAAGCAAAAGGTTTTTGAAGGAACCTTGTTGTCCTTTGAAGAGGACGAGTTGACTATGGAATATATGGATAAAACGCGCAAGAAAACAGTCCAAATTCCATATAACTTGGTATCAAAAGCACGTTTAGCAGTAAAATTATAGAAAGAAAGGATAGCTTTTGAGAATTCAAAAGTAAAAAGAACATGAGTAAAGAAATGCTAGAGGCCTTCCGCATTTTGGAAGAAGACAAGGGAATCAAGAAAGAAGATATCATCGACGCAGTAGTAGAATCACTTCGTTCTGCTTATCGTAGACGCTATGGTCAATCAGATAGCGTAGCTATCGACTTCAACGAAAAAACAGGTGACTTTACAGTCTACACTGTCCGTGAAGTTGTTGATGAAGTATTTGATAGCCGTTTGGAAATTAGCTTGAAAGATGCCCTTGCCATTAATTCAGCCTATGAGCTTGGTGATAAAATCAAATTTGAAGAAGCACCAGGAGAGTTTGGTCGTGTAGCAGCCCAATCTGCTAAACAAACCATCATGGAGAAAATGCGTAAGCAAACACGTGCCATTACCTACAATACTTACAAAGAGCATGAACAAGAAATCATGTCAGGTACAGTTGAACGTTTTGACAACCGCTTCATTTACGTCAACCTTGGAAGCATCGAAGCTCAATTGTCAAAACAAGACCAAATTCCTGGAGAAGTCTTTGCTTCCCACGATCGTATTGAAGTTTATGTCTACAAAGTGGAAGACAACCCTCGTGGAGTTAACGTCTTTGTAAGTCGTAGCCATCCAGAAATGATAAAACGTTTGATGGAACAAGAAATTCCTGAAGTTTACGACGGAACTGTTGAAATCATGAGCGTAGCCCGTGAAGCAGGTGATCGTACGAAAGTTGCGGTTCGTAGCCACAATCCTAACGTTGATGCTATCGGAACAATCGTTGGACGTGGTGGTGCAAACATTAAGAAAATCACTAGCAAATTCCACCCAGCTCGCTACGATGCTAAGAGTGACCGCATGGTACCAGTAGAAGAAAACATTGACGTTATCGAATGGGTAGCAGATCCAGCTGAATTTATCTACAATGCCATTGCTCCTGCCGAAGTTGACCAAGTTATCTTTGATGAAAATGATAGCAAGCGTGCCTTGGTTGTTGTACCAGATAATAAACTTTCTCTTGCAATCGGTCGTCGTGGACAAAACGTTCGCTTGGCAGCTCACTTGACTGGATACCGTATCGATATCAAGTCTGCAAGTGAATTTGAAGCTATGGAAGAAGCAGGTCAAGTTGATTTCGCTGACACAGAAGAATTGACAGAAGAATAAAAGCTGCAAGAGGAGGGGAAGATGAAAACAAGAAAAATCCCTTTGCGCAAGTCTGTTGTTTCCAACGAAGTAATTGATAAGCGAGATTTACTCCGTATTGTCAAGAACAAAGAAGGAGAGGTCTTTATCGACCCGACAGGCAAGGCTAATGGCCGTGGCGCTTATATCAAGCTAGACAATGCAGAAGCCCTAGAGGCTAAAAAGAAAAAAGTCTTTAACCGTAGCTTTAACATGGAAGTTGAAGAAAGTTTTTATGACGAGTTGATTGCTTATGTTGATCACAAAGTGAAAAGAAGAGAGTTAGGACTTGAATAAACAAAAAGTAAGTAATCTCTTGGGACTTGCTCAACGAGCAGGGAAAATTATCTCGGGTGAAGAAATGGTTGTCAAAGCCATTCAGGAACAGAAAGCCAAGCTGGTATTTCTAGCGCATGATGCTGCCCCCAACCTGACCAAGAAGATTCAAGATAAAAGTCACTATTATCAAGTAGAAGTTGTAACCGTGTTTTCAACACTGGAATTAAGCATAGCAGTTGGGAAATCAAGAAAGGTTTTAGCTGTGACAGATGCTGGATTTACAAAGAAAATGAGGTCTCTTATGGAATAGAAGAGGAGGACATGATTTGTCTAAGAAAAGATTGTACGAAATCGCAAAAGAACTTGGAAAAGAAAGTAAGGAAGTTGTAGCGCGTGCAAAAGAGTTGGGCTTGGAGGTGAAGAGCCACTCGTCAAGCGTTGAAGCTGATGCTGCTGAAAAAATCGTTGCTAGCTTTAAGCCTGCTGCCCCTAAAGCAGAAGCAAAACCTGTAGCACCAAAAGCAAGTGAAGCGAAGGTAGAAAAGAAATCTGAAACACCAGTAGCTCCTAAGGAAGAAAAAGTAGTAGCTGCTAGACCACAAAGCCGAAACTTCAAGGCAGAGCGTGAAGCTCGTGCAAAAGAGCAAGCAGAGCGACGCAAGCAAAACAAGGGCAACAACCGCGACCAACAACAAAACGGGAACCGTCAAAAGAATGAGAACCGTAATGGTGGAAAACCAGGTCAAGGGAACCGCGACAATCGTCGTTTTAATGATCAAGCCAAGAAACAGCAAGGTCAAGGAAATCGTGGGAACGATCGCCGCCAACAAGCGGACAATCGTCCGAACCAAGCTGGACCACGTATTGATTTCAAGGCTCGTGCAGCAGCCCTGAAGGCAGAGCAAAATGCCGAATACGCACGCTCAAGCGAGGAACGCTTCAAACAGTCTCAAGTTGCCAAAGAAGCCTTGGCTCAAGCTAATAAACGAAAAGAACCAGAGGAAATCTTTGAAGAAGCTGCTAAGCTAGCTGAACAAACTCAGCAAGTGGTTGAAGTAGCTCCTGTAGTCAAAGAGCCTGTAGTGGATACACGTCGTAAAAAACAAGCCCGACCAGACAAAGATCGTGATGATTACGATCGTGAAGAAGATGGTCCTAGAAAACAACAAAAGAATCGAAGTAGTCAGAATCAAGTGAGAAATCAAAGAAATAGTAACTGGAATAACAATAAGAAAAATAAAAAAGGCAACAAGCAAAACAACCGTAACCAGGCTCCAAAACCTGTTACAGAGCGTAAATTCCATGAGTTGCCAACAGAATTTGAATATACAGATGGTATGACTGTTGCGGAAATCGCAAAACGTATCAAACGTGAACCAGCTGAGATTGTTAAGAAACTATTTATGATGGGCGTAATGGCCACTCAAAACCAATCTCTGGATGGTGAAACAATTGAACTCCTTATGGTTGATTACGGAATTGAAGCTAAACAAAAGGTTGAAGTGGATAATGCGGATATCGAACGCTTCTTCGTAGAAGATGGATACCTCAATGAAGATGAGTTGATTGAGCGTCCACCGGTTGTAACCATCATGGGACACGTTGACCATGGTAAAACAACCCTTTTGGATACCCTTCGTAATTCTCGTGTTGCTACAGGAGAAGCAGGTGGTATCACTCAGCATATCGGTGCCTATCAGATCGAAGAAAATGGTAAGAAGATTACCTTCCTCGACACACCAGGACACGCGGCCTTTACTTCTATGCGTGCACGTGGTGCCTCTGTTACTGATATTACCATCTTGGTCGTAGCGGCAGATGACGGGGTTATGCCTCAAACTATCGAAGCTATCAACCACTCAAAAGCAGCTAATGTTCCAATCATCGTTGCCATTAACAAGATTGATAAACCAGGTGCCAACCCAGAACGTGTGATCGGTGAATTGGCTGAACACGGTGTTATGTCAACAGCTTGGGGTGGAGATTCTGAGTTTGTAGAGATCTCAGCTAAATTCAACCAAAATATCGATGAACTCTTGGAAACTGTTCTTCTTGTGGCTGAAATCCAAGAACTCAAAGCAGACCCAACCGTTCGCGCCATCGGTACCGTTATTGAAGCCCGTTTGGATAAAGGAAAAGGTGCGGTTGCAACCCTCCTTGTTCAACAAGGTACTTTGAACGTTCAAGACCCAATCGTTGTTGGTAATACTTTCGGACGTGTCCGTGCCATGACCAATGACCTTGGACGTCGTGTTAAGGTTGCAGGACCATCAACACCAGTATCTATTACAGGTTTGAATGAAGCACCTATGGCGGGTGATCACTTTGCTGTATACGAAGATGAAAAATCTGCTCGTGCAGCTGGTGAAGAACGTGCTAAACGTGCTCTTATGAAGCAACGTCAAGCTACACAACGTGTCAGCCTAGAAAACCTCTTTGACACTCTTAAAGCTGGTGAACTCAAGTCTGTTAATGTCATTATCAAAGCCGACGTACAAGGTTCAGTTGAAGCCCTTGCTGCTTCCCTTCAAAAGATTGATGTGGAAGGTGTAAAAGTTACCATCGTCCACTCAGCAGTTGGTGCCATCAACGAATCTGACGTTACTCTTGCTGAAGCTTCAAATGCCTTTATCATTGGTTTCAACGTACGTCCTACACCACAAGCTCGTCAACAAGCAGAAGCAGACGATGTAGAAATCCGTCTCCACAGCATCATCTACAAGGTTATCGAAGAGATGGAAGAAGCCATGAAAGGTATGCTTGATCCAGAATTTGAAGAAAAAGTTATCGGTGAAGCGATTATCCGTGAAACCTTCAAAGTATCTAAAGTGGGAACAATCGGTGGATTTATGGTTACTAGCGGAAAAGTTACCCGTGATTCTAAAGTCCGTGTTATTCGTGACGGTGTCGTTATTTACGATGGTGAACTTGCAAGTTTGAAACACTATAAAGATGACGTCAAAGAAGTTACAAACGGCCGTGAAGGTGGTCTCATGATTGATGGCTACAATGATATCAAGATGGATGATGTGATTGAAGCCTATGTCATGGAAGAAATCAAGAGATAAAATTTTTGCTCCTTTCTTAGGTGGTGAGGGACGCAAGCAAACCGATGGTTTCATTGCTTATTTTTGAGCCTAGAGTCTCAAAAATCCCCAGTGATTGAACTGAATTATCAGCCTAATCACTTTCACCACGGCGAAAGAAGCCGATGAGTTCAAATTGAACTTCGTTCCAATTTGAATTGAAAATCAATAAGTTTAGAAAAAGCTAGGTCTGCTGGCCTAGCTTTTGGTTCAATAGAGAGGAAGGAATAGCATGGCAAATCATTTCCGTACGGATCGTGTGGGCATGGAGATCAAGCGTGAAGTCAATGAGATTTTGCAAAAGAAAGTCCGTGATCCGCGTGTCCAAGGCGTGACCATCACAGATGTTCAGATGCTTGGGGACTTGTCTGTAGCTAAGGTTTACTACACAATTTTGAGTAATCTTGCTTCAGATAATCAAAAGGCCCAAATTGGGCTTGAAAAAGCAACCGGAACTATCAAACGTGAGCTTGGTCACAATTTGAAATTGTATAAAATTCCAGACTTGACCTTCGTCAAAGACGAATCTATCGAGTATGGAAACAAGATTGACGAAATGTTACGCAATCTGGATAAGAATTAAGAAAAAGAGGGGGAATCCCTCTTTTTTGTTACTTTAAACATGATGATAGATTAATTAGTTGCCCTTCTTAAAAGTCGGTTAAAAAAATGTATAAATCTCTAATAGTATGATATGATAAAGCTTAACTTGAATATAAAATGGAGATATAGATGGCTAAACAAGATATAGCTATAAAAGTTTTACAACAAGTTGTAAAGCTTCCTGTCGTGAAAGTAAATAGAGAAAAATTTTTAGTGGAGAAGTTCTCTAAAGAATTAGATAAGAAGGATATTGCCAAATTGTTAGAACAAGGTCCTCCTTCATTATTACCCCAGGAAACCTTAGATAGGGTAGCCAGGTCCTGCATAAAGGATAATGTTTTACGAGCAAGTGGAACATCTGTTCTAGCAGGTCTACCTGGAGGTATTCTAATGGCGCTTACTATTCCAACGGATGTAGCTCAGTTTTATGCTTTTTCCTTGAAATTAGCCCAAGAATTGGGATATATTTATGGATTTAATGATCTTTGGGCATCACGAAATGAGTTAAGTGAAGAAGCTAAAAACACACTATTACTTTATCTAGGGGTCATGCTTGGGGTAAACGGAGCGGGTGCCTTGCTTCGTTCTGGTGGTGTTACAGTCGCTAAACATGTAATGACCACAGTACCTCAGAAAGCCGTAGCCAAAGCAGGCTGGTACCCTATTTTAAAAAAGGTTATGAAAATTTTTGGGGTTACTCTTACAAGGAGAGGCTTGGCAAAGGGAATGGGAAAAGCGATTCCTATTCTAGGTGGGGTTATTTCAGGGGGATTAACCTATGCGACTATGAAACCCATGGGCGAAAGATTGCAAAAAGAATTATCCAAATTAGTTAACTATTCTGAAGTGCAATATCAAAATGATATGGCAATTATTCGAAAAGAGGCTGAGGTAATCGAAGCTGACTGATATGATGAGACTAGCAAGTCTGGTGTTGCTAGTTTTTTTAATCCCATTCCTTATGGTATAATAAAAACAGTTAAATGATTAGAAATAGACTCATGGAGGTTCTCATGGACAATATAATCGATGTATCAATTCCAGTTGCGGAAGTGGTGGATAAACATCCAGAAGTTTTAGGTATTTTGGTTGAGCTTGGTTTTAAACCTCTTGCAAATCCCTTGATGCGTAATACTGTAGGGCGAAAAGTGTCGCTCAAACAAGGCTCAAAGCTTGAAGGAACTCCTATGGATAAGATTGTGCGTACGCTTGAAGCGAATGGATACGAAGTGATTGGGTTAGACTAATGACAGATGAACGAATTTATATTCTGCGGGATATTTTATTAGAATTGCATAATGGAGCCTCTCCAGAGTCCGTTCAAGAACGCTTTGATGCGACCTTTACAGGTGTATCTGCTATTGAGATTTCCCTTATGGAGCACGAGTTGATGAACTCGGACTCAGGTGTGACATTTGAAGACGTCATGGAGCTATGTGATGTGCATGCCAATCTCTTTAAGAATGCTGTTAAGGGTGTCGAAGTTGAGGACACCGAGCATCCTGGTCACCCTGTGCGTGTCTTTAAGGATGAAAATCTAGCTCTCCGTGCTGCTTTGATTCGGGTCCGTAGATTGCTCTCGACTTATGAATCTGTGGACGATGAGGAAATGCTGGTTGAGATGCGCAAAGGCTTGGTACGTCAGATGGGGCTTGTTGGTCAATTTGATATTCACTACCAGCGCAAGGAAGAGCTCTTCTTTCCTATCATGGAACGTTATGGCCATGATTCACCTCCCAAAGTTATGTGGGGAGTGGATGATCAGATTAGGGATCTCTTTCAAACAGCCTTAGTGGCTACTAAGTCGCTCCCAGAAGTGCCAATTTCCACCGTAAAGGAAGCTTTTGAAGCTTTTGCGACAGAGTTTGAAAGTATGATTTTTAAGGAAGAATCAATCCTTCTCATGATTCTGCTTGAATCCTTTACCCAGGATGACTGGATTCAGATTGCTGAGGAAAGTGATGCCTATGGATATGCTATTATCCGTCCGTCTGAGAAATGGGTTCCTGAACGTCAACATTTTGTTGAGGAAAAAAGTGTAGAAGAACCAACTCAGTCAGAAACTGTAGATGGACAAGTTCAGCAAGTGATCGATACACCAGAAGGTCAGTTTACAATCACCTTTACACCAAAGGAAAAGGAAACGGTGCTAGATCGCAATAGCCAGCAGGCTTTTGGCAATGGCTATCTCTCAGTTGAACAGGCGAATCTTATCCTTAATCATTTGCCGATGGAGATTACCTTTGTTAATAAGGATGATATTTTCCAGTATTATAATGACAATACTCCAGCAGATGAAATGATTTTCAAGCGGACACCGTCTCAAGTTGGACGAAATGTCGAACTATGCCATCCACCAAAATATTTGGAGAAAGTCAAAGCGATTATGCAAGGCATTCGTGAAGGGAAAAAGGACAAGTACGAGATGTGGTTCAAGTCAGAATCACGTGGAAAGTTTGTCCATGTCACTTACGCAGCTGTCCACGATCAAGCAGGGGAGTTTCAAGGAGTCTTGGAATATGTTCAGGACATCCAACCCTACCGTGAGATTGACACGGACTATTTCCGTGGATTAGAATAAGGAGAAAAAATGAGTTACGAGCAAGAATTTATGAAGGAATTTGAAGCCTGGGTTAATACCCAGATTATGATCAACGATATGGCTCTTAAGGAAAGTCAAAAGGTCTATGAAGAAGATCAAGATGAGCGCGCTAAAGATGCCATGATTCGCTACGAGAGTCGCTTGGATGCCTACCAGTTCTTACTAGGTAAATTTGAAAACTTCAAGGCAGGCAAGGGATTCCATGATTTACCAGAAGGTTTATTTGGCGAGAGAAATTATTAATGTTTAGAAATTGGAAAGGAGGCTGGGACAAAAGTCCTAGCCTCTCAATTGTCTTTGGATTGTCGAGCAAGACGCAGTGGTTGAGTGGGCTCTACTACGCTGATTTCATCAGCTTTTACAGCCCTACTCAACTGTGCGGAGGTGGGACGACGAAATCGAATTCTAACGAATTACCGATTTCTGTCCCACTCTCTTTTTCATTGTTCCTTGAGCCTTTTTGTGTTACAATGTTAGCATGAAAACGAAAAATATTATTAAAACAGGTTTAGTAGTGGCAGGGCTTGGAGCACTTGCCTTTGGTGCTAAGAAAGTAGCTGATGATCACAAACTTATGAAGACACAGGAAGAGTTAACTGCTATTGTGCGTGACTATTTCTCAGAAATGGGTGAGATTGGGACTCTCTATGTCCAAGTATACGAAAGTAGCCTAGAACGTCTTGTTGGTGGTGTCATTTTTGAAGATGGTCGTCACTATACCTTTGTCTATGAAGATGAAGATCTCATCTACGAGGAGGAAGCCTTATGATTTCTCCTAAAAATATAGAAGAATTAGCAAATCTAGTAGAGCAGGATGGCAAGAAGGTCTTCCTTTTTGTTGCGGATTGGTGTGGCGATTGCCGTTATATCTATCCTGCCTTGCCAGAGATTGAAGAGACAAATCCAGAGTTCACTTTTATACGGGTAGACCGAGATGAGTACATGGAACTTGCTAAACTTTGGGATGTATACGGGATTCCAAGTCTTGTTGTTTTAGACAAGGACAAGGAGATTGGACGTTTTGTCAATCGTGACCGTAAAACCAAGGGGCAAATCAATGACTTTTTAGCAAGTTTGAAATAGGAAAAAGAATGATTTTTACATATAATAAAGAACATGTCGGCGATGTCCTTATGGTCATCGTGAAAAACAGTGGAGATGACAAACTAGATGTTGAGCGTAAAGGTAATGTAGCGCGTGTTTTCCTAAAAGAAACTGGTGAGACTGTCGCTTGGAACATTTTTGAAGTTTCTAGTATGTTTGAAATCGCTGAGCGCGGGCAAGTCTTTTTAACTGACGACCAAGTAGCACGTTTGAACCAAGAATTGCAAGAAGAAGGATTTGCTGAAGAAATCATCAATGACAAGGAACCCAAATTTGTGGTTGGTGAGATTGTAGAAATGGTTGCTCATCCAGATAGTGACCACCTCAATATCTGCCAAGTGGCTGTTGGAAGTGACAAGACAGTGCAGATCGTTGCAGGTGCTCCCAATGCGCGTGTCGGTTTGAAAACCATTGTAGCTCTTCCTGGAGCTATGATGCCAAAAGGTAATCTCATTTTTCCAGGGGAACTTCGAGGGGAAAAGAGTTTTGGTATGATGTGTAGTCCTCGTGAACTTGCCTTGCCAAATGCTCCCCAAAAACGTGGTGTCATTGAATTATCAGACGACCAGGTAGTTGGAACACCCTTTGACCCAGCTACACACTGGACTGCTTAATTACTAAAAGTGATTTATAATCTTTGCTTGAGGAAAATAGGATGGCAAAAAATGTAGTCATTACAGGTGCAACATCAGGTATCGGTGAAGCCATTGCGCGTGCATATCTAGAAAAAGGTGAGAATGTTGTACTCACAGGACGTCGAACAGAAAGACTCCAAGCTCTAAAAGCTGAGTTTGTAGAAGCATTTCCAAATCAAAAAGTCTGGACCTTTCCGTTAGATGTTACAGATATGAGCATGGTAAAGACTGTTTGTTCGGAAATTTTAGAGACTGTAGGTCAGGTTGATATCTTGATCAATAATGCTGGACTGGCTCTAGGCTTATCGCCTTATCAGGACTATGAAGAGTTGGATATGTTGACCATGTTGGATACCAATGTCAAGGGTTTAATGGCAGTTACACGCTGTCTCTTGCCTTCTATGGTAGTAGCTAATCAAGGGCATATTATCAATATGGGTTCTACTGCAGGGATTTACGCATATGCTGGTGCAGCAGTCTATTCAGCAACCAAGGCTGCAGTCAAAACTTTTTCAGACGGGCTTCGGATTGACACCATTGCGACAGATATCAAGGTGACCACTATTCAGCCAGGAATTGTAGAGACTGATTTTTCAAAAGTCCGTTTCCATGGAGATGAGGCACGGGCTGCGACTGTTTACCAGGGGCTTGAAGCCTTACAGGCACAAGATATCGCTGATGCAGTGGTTTATGTGACCAGTCAACCTCGTCGTGTGCAAATCACAGATATGACCATCATGGCTAATCAACAAGCAACTGGGTTTATGATTCATCGAGATTAATATTATTTTTAAAAAAGTTACAAATCTTGTAACTTTTTTTGATTTCCTTCGAATAGATAAGTAGGAGGATGAAAAATGTATAATAAAGTGATTATGATTGGACGCTTGACGTCTACACCCGAATTGCACAAAACCAACAATGATAAGTCTGTAGCTCGTGCGACGATTGCTATTAACCGTCGTTTTAAGGACCAAAATGGGGAACGTGAAGCGGACTTCATCAATATTGTTGTCTGGGGGAAATTGGCTGAAACCTTGGCTAGCTACGCGACTAAAGGCAGTCTCATTTCTATCGATGGGGAACTTCGTACCCGTAAGTTCGAGAAGAATGGTCAGACCAACTACGTGACCGAAGTTCTTGCTACAGGATTTCAACTTTTGGAAAGTCGCGCCCAACGTGCTATGCGTGAAAATAATGCTGGTCAAGACTTAGCAGATCTGGTTTTGGAAGAGGAGGAACTTCCCTTCTAGGATTGATTATAGAAAAAGCTGGTTCGTTTATAGACCAGCTTTTTCTATTGTTTCTAGTTTTATTGTTCGGAAATTACTTCTTAAAATAGGTCAAATAAATGTACTTGTACAATAAAATCAAGCATTTTTTTTGAAAAAGTAGTAGAATAAAGTATTATATATTCAGAGTTTTCAGAAAAGGAATGAAATTTGAAGGAAAATAAAGAGAAAAAAGAATTGTTGAAATGGCTGATAAAGCGTATATTACTGCTGATTCCAGTGGTCTGTATTCTCTTTTGGATTTTTGGCCGTTGTCAAACAAGTGGCATCAAGGATCAGACTAAAATTGGTGTAACCTATATGACCATGAACAATGAGTTCTATAAAAGTATTCATTCGGAAATTAGTCGAATTTCCGATGAAAGAGGAGCTCTTGTTTGCGTCCGAGATCCAGAATTGGATGAAGAAAGGCAGAGCCAGCAGATTGATGATTTTTGTGCTCAAAAAGTTGATGTGATTGTGATCAATCCGGTCAAGGGGGATAGCCAGTCCATTTTAACTGCTCTTGAAAAAGCTAGAAAACAAGGAATTAAAATCATTGCAGTCGATACCCAATTGAAAAATTTTAAGCCCGATGCAAGTATTGTATCTGATAACTACCAAGCGGGAGTAATGATTGCTAAAGAGCTCATGAAACGTTCTTCTAGCGCTCGAGTCCTCCTTTTGGAGCATAAAGGGACTGTCTCAGCAGATACGCGGATTCAGGGGTTTAAAGACACTATAGAGGGGCACAGTTCTTATCAGATTGTATCGGAACTAGAAACCAAGGGGCAAACGGAGATCGCCATGCCGGCTGTCCAGAATTTTTTACAATCAGGGATTGAAATTGATACCTTGGTTGCCTTAAATGACCGCTCGGCTATAGGAGCTTTAGCTGCAATTAAGGAGCAAGGAAATAGCCAGTCCATTGCAATTTATGGAATCGATGGCTCACCAGATATGAAATCCTTGTTGCACTCGACGGATGATGTAGTGGGAACCGTTGCTCAATCTCCCTTGAAGATGGGAGACCGTGTTATGGAAGTTATCCAAGATATTTCTGAAGGGAAGAGCTATACCAAAGAGGTGATCATTCCAGTTGAAATGATGACAAAGGAAAACATTGATCAGTTTGATGTGAATGGGTGGCAGTAATGAGAAAGTTTAGAGGTGTTCGATACAGTTTGGCCATTCTTATGGTCGTGAATTTTATTGCTGTTATGCTCAACAGCATCATCTATCTTCAAGCAACCAACTATATCATTGCTCAACGCCAAGCCTCTCTATTATTGGAGCGCCTAGAGCGTATTCCTTTTGCTCCATCTACGACTTTTTGGTTGTCAGCAATCTTATTTGCTGGGATTGCCTTAATCTCAATGAGTCGTTATAGACCTCAAACAAGTCGATGGTCCATTTTTGATAAGAGGAATCTTCTAGAGATTCTCCTGATGTTACTGTTGATGTGGGTTCAGAACATAGCTTATAACGGGCTCATTCTCTTGGTTTTTGCAGATATCTTCTATGGCTCCAAAGAGTTGAATACCAAGAGAGATCGGAAGTATTGGTTTGCCTTTATCCTAGTGAGCTTCTTGATGCTCCTTGTAACCAATTCAGACGTCTTTTCGCTTTTCTTCCCAATTCCTTCTCTTGATACCTATATTCATTTTTATCCTGAATCTATCCGTATTTTGGCCTTTTTCTTAAAGAATTCCCTCTACGCCTTGAATATGGTACTCTTCATTATTTCACTTTTATTTTATATCATGAATGTCCTTGCGGAAAACCATGAAGTTGAACAAGAGCTGGCCATGGTGTCCAAGGTTAATACCGAGTTGAACAACTATATGGCCTTATCTGAGAAGATTGCAGAGGATCGGGAGCGCAAGCGGATTGCTCGGGAGATTCACGATACCTTGGGACACGCGTTAACAGGGATTTCAGCAGGTTTAGATGCTGTCGGGGTCTTGATTGATATCAATCCAAGTCGTGCCAAAGAGCAGGTAAAAAACGTATCAGAAGTCGTCCGTGAAGGAATCCAGGATGTGAGAGGCTCTCTCAATCGCCTTCGTCCAGGAGCCCTTGAGGAGCGAACTCTCAAAGATGCTTTAGAAAAGACAATCCGCGAGTACCAAATTCTTTCAAACTTGCAAGTTGATCTCAACTATGAATGGATCGATGTCGATATGGACGTCATGATTGAAGATACAATCTTTCGTGTGATACAAGAGTCTATGACTAATGCGGTTCGCCACGGTCATGCCAGCCACATGGACCTCCATTTTTTTGAGGACGAAGAAGATTACATGATTGAGTTGCAGGATAATGGAGTTGGGTTTGAAACCTTGACCTATGGCTACGGACTCAAACAGATGATGGAGCGTATTTCAATTCTAGGAGGCCAGCTTCAATTTGAAAGTCGCGATGGATTTTTCACACGTGTTAGTTTACCAAAATATAAAGAAGGGAGATAATAGATGATGATAAAAGTAATGGTGGCGGATGACCAGTCCTTGATTCGAGAATCTCTGAAAATTATTTTGTCGGCCTACTCAGATATTGAAGTGGTAGCCACAGTGGAAGATGGGAATCATGTCTTGTCTAGCATTCCACACTCGCATCCGGATTTAATCTTAATGGATATTCGGATGCCAGGCATGGATGGGGTTTTGGCTACAAAAGAAGTAAAAGAGCACTATCCGGATATCAAAATTATTATTTTAACAACCTTTGACGATGATGAATTTATCTATAGTGCGCTCAAGTATGGTGCTTCAGGGTATCTCTTAAAAGGAGCCTCGACAGAGGAGCTTTATGAAGCTATTAAGGTGGTGCATCAGGGAGGAGCAATGATCAACCCTGATATCGCAAGCAAGGTCTTTCAAATTTTCTCGCAAATGGCCAAATCAAATTTCTCTATTGCTGTGGATGAGGATAACGTTAAGGATTTGAGCACGACGGAATGGCGCATTATCCAAGAGATTGGCTATGGTGAGTCAAATAAAGAGATTGCGGCTAAACTCTTCTTATCAGAAGGAACTGTTCGTAATTACTTATCAACGATTTTGTCGAAATTAAACCTAAGAGATCGAACGCAATTAGCGATTTGGTCAGTCCAAACAGGAGTGACCCGACGTGATTTTTCAAAAGGAAATACGGAATGAAATTGAAGCGAAAGCAACTTTGTTTAGGGATTTGTCTCCTTTTTATGCTCTCTTTGAGTGCTGGTTTTTATTGGTGGAAACAGCAACCGACCGTCCTTCATATAGGAGTTTATGCAGGCTCTAGTTGGGATGTACCGACCAGTCAACGTTCTCATGCATTGGATCTTGCGATCCAAAAATTTGAAAAGTCCCATCCTAATGTCCGTGTGGAATATGAAAATGGAATTCCGCAGTCGGAATATTCAAACTGGCTCTCAGAAAAAATTGTATCAGGAAAGACCCCTGATGTGTTTATGGTTTCTGAGAAAGATTTGTCCTTATTGGCGGCACGTGGCGTTTTAGAAAAGTTAAACGGCTATATGAATAAAGAAGACCAAGTTGCTTTTTATCCTGTTGCATTTGAATCAGGTGTTTATCAGGGGCAAACCTATGCCTTGCCATATGAAAGTAATCCTATTTTGATGTGTGTCAATAAAGATTTGCTGGATAAAGAAGGCATTGAGGTTCCCAAAGAAGGTTGGAGCTTGGAAGAGTTCTATACAATTTGTAAAAAACTAACCAAAGATACCAATGGAGATGGTCAATTGGATCAGTTTGGGAGTACAGAATACACCTGGAAAGAAGCTTTGGCAGCAAATGGGGGTAGTCTCTTTCAAGGTGGGATGCTCAAACTTACGGCTCCAGAAGTCAAAGAATCTTTGACTTTTCTGCAAAAATTGGAAGAGTTAAATAAAAATTATAAGGTGAGTTCCAAAGATTTTGACCAGGGGAAAGTAGCGTTTTACCCCATGACTTTGGCTCAATATAGGACTTATAAACCTTATCCCTATCATGTTTCCAAATATTCAAACTTCACCTGGACCTGTATTCCTATGCCTGCTAAGTCAAAAACCACTAAGGCGACCTTGGTTACGACGACTTCTTTTGCCATGTCTGCTCGGACTCCTCATTCAAAGTTGGCTTGGGAGTTGATGCAAGTGTTGACAGAGGATCCAGAAATCCAACAAACTCTTTTTGCTGAATCTCAAGGGATTTCTGTCATGCCTGATGTAGTCAAGAGTCGTTCTAGTAAAGACCTTCTGCAAGTGGATGATTTTGGGGCAGATTCCTTAACCAATCAGACCTTGAACCGAATCATGGAACAAGCTGTAGAAAGTAGTCCCAAGAATGTCTCGAAAGAAGTGTTAGAAAAACTGGACTACTTGATTGGCAATGCCTTGCGCAATCAAGATGTTGAGAACCGCCTGCCGCAAATTCAAAGGGAGATTGAAAGTAGTCTCCAGGTAGGATTTTAAAGAAAAAAAGATGACATCGTGTCAAGTGACAGATGTCATTTTTTTATTGCTAAATGTCATGTTTATAATGTGACATTTGACAATGTAAAAACGCTTTCAAATAATCTACAATAGAGTCAAATAAAGGAGGCGTAGCAAAATGAAATACCTCATTTTAGTCAGTCATGGAGGATTGGCAGAAGGCCTAAAAACATCACTAGCTATGTTTGCTGGTGATAAGATGAACCAGGTCATTGCAGTTGGACTCAAAGAAGGAAAGTCGGTCGATGATTTTGCAGTTGATTTTAGAGAAAGCATTTCAGAATTGACAGCAGATGATTCTGTACTGGTCTTGGCAGATATTGTAGGCGGTAGTCCACTAACCACAGCAGCAACTGTCCTAGAAGAAGTTGGGAAGCTAGATGAAGCTTTGATCCTTGGTGGAATGAATCTTACCATGGCTTTAACAGCAGTAGTGATGAAGGATGTGTTGGATGGAGACGATTTGTCAGCCACCATCTTATCAGAAGCACGATCTGCACTACAGCCTTTTGAAGTTTCAGCCACTAGTGCTGAAGAAGATGATGACGATATTTAATAGGGAGGTACCTTATGGTAGTAACATTTGTACGGATTGATGACCGCATGATTCACGGTCAAACAGTCACACGCTGGGCAAAAGAAAAACCATGTGATGGTTTGATTGCCGTAAACGATGCAGCAGCGTCAAACAAGGTTTTAATCCAGGCATACAAGGGTGCATCAGACAAGAAAACCTTTGTATGGACAAAAGAAGCCTTTAAAGAAAAATCAGCAAAAGTAACGGAATCAGATAGTCGTTACTTCTTGATTACCAAAAACCCAATCGATATGAAGGAAATTTTGGTGGATCAAGGTTTTGTCCCAGGAGATGTTAAAGAAATCATCGTTGGCCCTGCAAATGATCGACCTGGTGCAGTGAAATTGGGTAATAACCAATCTATCACACAGGAAGAAGCAGAAGCCTTTCAGGCTATCCAGGAAGCAGGTTACAAGGTTAAATTCCAATTGCTGCCGGATGTCTCAATTGGTTATTGGGACGATTTCAAATCTAAATTTGGTTTTTAAACCTAACAGTTTTATTAGTTAGGTAAATAAATTTACAAACAAAAAGGAGCGTTTGTTATGACAATTTCATGGATTCAAGCAATCTTGCTTGCTGTTTTCGCCAGCTTGTCTTCAATGCCTGGTATGGGAGGTTCCAGTATCGGGAACTATACACTCGGTCGTCCCTTGATCGGTGGGTTGATTTCAGGTTTAATTCTTGGAGATGTGACAACCGGTATTATGGTCGGGGTTGCCCTTCAAGTCGTTTATATCGCCTTGGTAACACCTGGTGGAACCGTATCTGCCGATGTTCGTGCCATCTCTTATATCGGTGTTCCTCTTGCTATCTTGTTTGTGCATGCAAATCACATCACAGATGAAGCTGGAATTGCAGCAGCTGCAGCCCCAATCGGTGCGGCCGTTGGGACAATCGGTACTGTTCTTTTCTACGGAACAGCTACCATGAACTTGCTTTGGCAACACATTGGTTGGAAAGCCGTTGAAGAAGGAAATTTCAAAAAACTCTACGCAGTTGACTGGGTTTACCCATGGATCTCTCACTTCCTCTTCTCTTTCCTTCCAACTATGATTATCACTAAATATGGTGAAAACATGGTTGATTTGATGAAACTTTACCTTCCTATGGATGGTTTCTGGATGAAAGCTCTCTTTACAGTCGGAGCTCTTCTCCCATGTGTCGGTATTGCTATCTTGTTGAAACAAATTGTTACAAAAGCAACTGACTTCATTCCATTCTTTGTTGGATTTACCTTGGCTAAATCTCTCGGCTTGAACTTGGTAGCGAGTGCGGTTGTTTCATTGATCTTTGCAGTAATCTACTATGAACTTGAAGTAATCAAATCTATGAAAGCTGTTCCAGCTGGGGTTGTTTACGTAGACGATGATGAGGAGGATATTTAAAATGGCTGATAGAAAGAAAATTTCAAAGAAAACATTAGCAAAAGCATTTCATCATTGGTATTATGGTCATTTGACTTGTTTCTCTCAAGAACACATGCAAACCTTTGGGTACTTGACTTCTATGCTTCCAATCGTAGAAGAAATGTATGATACAAAAGAAGAACAAAAAGATGCTATGCAAACCTATACTGCTTTCTTCAATACTGAACCGCAACTTGGATCTCTTGTTGTAGGGATTACAGCTGGTTTGGAAGAAGCACGTGCAAATGGAGATGCAGTAGATGGTGAAACCATCAATGGGATGCGTGCCGGTTTGATGGGACCAATCGCTGGTATTGGTGACTCTTTGATCGTTGGTACCTTGATTCCAGTTCTTTTGGGGATTGCACTTGGTCTTTCTAAAGGTGGTAACGTCGCTGGTGCTATCTTCTACATCGTCGTATGGAACTTCCTAGTCTACTTTGGTATGCGCTTTGCCTTCTTCAAAGGATATCAATTAGGGGATAAAGCCGTTGAATTCCTAGTAGGACCAAAAGGACAAGCTCTTCGTAAAGCAATCAGCGTTGTCGGTGGTATGGTTATTGGTGCTGTAGCAGCGACTTGGGTCTCTGTTACAACAGCACTCGAATTCAAAAATGCTAACGGAGAAGCCTTCCTTAAAATTCAAGAAAAGATTGATGGTGTTTATCCAGGTCTCTTGACAGCAACCTTCATCACTATTTGCTGGTGGTTGATGTCTAAGAAAAAAGTTTCACCAAACAAAGTCATGTTAATTCTAGTTGTTGTTGCCTTAATTGGTGTTGCTCTAGGTATCTTTGACCCACATCTTAATTACTAAGGTCAAGAGAACCCAATATTTACTAGTAAAAATTTTGAGAATGAAGTAGACTAATCTCCTTCTCTTACACTTCATTCTCAATTTTTATCAGGAGGATTTTCATGGTTACAAAACAAGAACTTGTTAATGGATATGAAACAGAAATTAAGTATCAACGCCACATGCTTGAAAATTTGGGTCGTTGGTTCAGTTTGCTCTTTATCACTGCTAGTATTGGTGTGGTATTGATTTATCTTTTTCATAAAACCTTCCTCCCACTCTTAATTTTCGGAATTTTACTTGCCTTGATTGGAATATTAGGAATGGTGGTTTTTGGATATGGTATCTACCGCGGGCGGATCAATCTCCAAAAGGTTATCGATGATTTCAATCAAAAGTTGACGATTCTCAATTAATATTAAAGGAACATCTCTTTCATTTTTGAGGTGTTTTTTTCTTGACTATTTCTGACTAAGTGATACAATAGAACTATGGTTTAGCACTCGTATACAAAGAGTGCTAATAATATGATTATCTTATGGAGGAAAGCAGATGTTGAAACCATTAGGAGACCGCGTGGTCTTGAAAATTGAAGAAAAAGAACAAACAGTTGGTGGCTTTGTCCTTGCAGGATCAGCCCAAGAAAAAACAAAAACAGCTAAAGTAGTAGCTATTGGACAAGGTGTTCGCACCTTGAGTGGTGAACTTGTTGCTCCAAGTGTAAAAGTTGGAGATCAAGTTTTAGTTGAAGCTCATGTAGGTATTGATGTCAAAGATGGTGATGAAAAATATATCATCGTGGGTGAAGCTAATATTTTAGCAATCGTTGAAGAATAATAGGAGGAAGTAAGTATGTCAAAAGAAATTAAATTTTCATCTGATGCACGTTCAGCAATGGTCCGTGGGGTTGATATCCTAGCTGATACAGTTAAAGTAACCTTAGGCCCTAAAGGACGTAATGTCGTTCTTGAAAAATCATTTGGTTCACCATTGATTACCAATGACGGGGTGACAATCGCTAAAGAAATTGAACTAGAAGACCATTTTGAAAATATGGGTGCCAAATTGGTATCAGAAGTAGCTTCTAAAACCAACGATATTGCTGGTGACGGGACAACCACTGCAACTGTCTTGACCCAAGCCATCGTTCGTGAAGGAATCAAGAACGTTACAGCAGGAGCAAACCCAATCGGTATCCGTCGTGGGATTGAAGCAGCAGTTGCAACTGCTGTAGAAGCCTTGAAGAACAATGCCATTCCAGTATCAAGCAAGGAAGCAATCGCACAAGTCGCTGCCGTATCCTCTCGCTCTGAAAAAGTGGGTGAATACATCTCTGAAGCCATGGAAAAAGTTGGTAAAGATGGAGTTATCACTATTGAAGAATCACGTGGTATGGAAACAGAGCTTGAAGTTGTAGAAGGAATGCAATTCGATCGTGGTTATCTATCACAGTACATGGTCACTGACAATGAAAAAATGGTTGCAGACCTTGAAAATCCATACATTTTAATCACTGATAAGAAAATCTCAAACATCCAAGAAATTTTGCCACTTCTAGAAAGTATTCTTCAAAGTAGCCGTCCGCTCTTGATTATTGCAGATGACGTTGACGGTGAAGCTCTTCCAACTCTTGTCTTGAACAAGATTCGTGGAACTTTCAACGTAGTTGCTGTTAAGGCTCCTGGTTTCGGTGACCGTCGTAAAGCGATGTTGGAAGATATTGCGATTTTGACAGGTGGAACTGTTATTACCGAAGACCTTGGTCTTGAGTTGAAAGATGCTACCATCGAAGCTTTAGGTCAAGCAGCTAAAGTGTCTGTAGATAAAGATAGCACTGTTATTGTAGAAGGCGCAGGTAATCCTGAAGCAATTGCTAACCGTGTCGCTGTCATCAAGTCTCAAATTGAAACAACAACTTCAGAATTCGACCGTGAAAAACTTCAAGAACGCTTGGCTAAATTGTCAGGTGGAGTAGCTGTTATCAAGGTTGGTGCTGCAACTGAAACTGAGTTGAAAGAAATGAAACTCCGTATCGAAGATGCTCTTAATGCGACTCGTGCAGCTGTTGAAGAAGGTATCGTTGCAGGTGGTGGTACTGCCTTAGTGAATGTCATTCCAGCTGTTGAAGCTTTAGAATTGACAGGTGATGAAGCAACAGGACGTAGCATTGTTCTTCGTGCCTTAGAAGAGCCGGTTCGCCAAATTGCCTACAACGCAGGCTATGAAGGTTCAATCGTTATCGATCGTTTGAAGCATGCAGAGCTTGGAACAGGCTTCAACGCTGCAACAGGTGAATGGGTTAACATGATTGAAGCAGGAATTATCGATCCTGTTAAGGTAAGTCGTTCAGCCCTTCAAAATGCCGCTTCAGTAGCAAGTCTCATCTTGACAACCGAAGCAGTTGTAGCTAACAAACCAGAACCAGTAGCCCCTGCTCCAGCAATGGATCCATCTATGATGGGTGGTTACTAGAGAATATAAAAATAACAGGTGGAAATAAAGGTTTCTACCTGTTTTCTTTCTTGTAAATTAAAAAGAGGAAGCATAGCTTCCTCTTTTTTTGAATTATGGTTTGATGACTTCAACACCACCCATGTATGGACGAAGGACTTCTGGAATAGTGACAGAACCATCTTCATTTTGATAGTTTTCCAGAATTGCAGCAACGGTACGTCCAACAGCAAGTCCAGAACCATTCAAAGTGTGAAGGAGTTTCACTTTACCATCTGCTTCATCACGGTAACGGATTTGGGCACGACGCGCTTGGAAATCTTCTGTATTTGAACAGCTTGAGATTTCACGATAAGTATTTTGCGCAGGGATCCATACTTCCAAGTCGTAAGTTTTTGCTGCTGAGAATCCCATATCTCCTGTAGAAAGAGCTACCACACGGTATGGGAGATTGAATTTTTGAAGGATGTTTTCAGCGTTGGCTGTCATTTTTTCCAATTCTTCGTATGATTCTTCTGGTTTGGTAAATTTCACCATTTCAACCTTGTGGAATTGGTGCAAACGAATCAAACCGCGAGTATCGCGACCAGCTGAACCAGCTTCAGAACGGAATGATGGACTCATAGCAGTAAAGTAGATTGGCAAGTCTTTTCCGTCAAGAATTTCATCACGATAGTAGTTAGTCAAAGGAACTTCAGCTGTAGGAATGAGGACATAGTTGGTATCACTGAGCTCAAAAGTATCTTCCTTGAATTTTGGATATTGACCAGTACCAAACATAGAATCATGGTTCACCATGTATGGAGTGATGACTTCTGTATAGCCTTCTTTACCATGCTCATCCAACATAAAGTTGTAGATAGCACGTTCCAAACGAGCTCCAAGGCCTTTATAGAAGAGGAAGCGGGCACCGGTAACTTTTCCACCACGTTCCCAGTCAAGAATGCCGAGGTCTTCACCAAGATCCCAGTGAGCTTTTGGTTCGAAGTCAAACTCGCGAGGAGTTCCCCAACGTCGAACTTCTACGTTATCGTCTTCGTCAGCACCGATAGGAACACTATCAGCAGGGATGTTGGGAAGAGTTGTGGTAAATTCTGTCAATTTCGCATCGATTTCAGCCAATTCAGCATCAAGAGCTTTTACCTCAGCAGAGAGAGCTTGCATGGCAGCAATTTTATCGTCTGCATTCTCTTTGTTGCGTTTAGCTTGAGCAATCTCAGCAGAAACTGTATTACGTTCTGCTTTAAGTGTTTCAACCTTGACCAAGATATCACGACGTTTTGCATCGATTTCTTTCATCTCGTTCAAGATAGCAGCATCTACACCACGTGTAGCCAATTTTTCTGCGACAGCATCAAAGTCTGTACGAATTCGTTTAATATCTAGCATATAAACTCCTTTATGAAAAAAGCACACCTGACAAAGCGTTGGAGTGGCAGGGCCACGGTTCCATCCAACTTCACAGGTGTGCACTTGATTATGTATTTAGTTTGCAACAACGGTAGAATTTCACCTAAGTTTTCTATCTGCTCACAGCGACCGCAGACTTTCTGAAAGATAAACTTAACCTACTTATCCGTTTCTATGATTATACTAAAGTTTCTATTTTTTTGCAAATAGATTTTTAATTTTATGCCCAATGATTTGGACTAAAGTTGGAAGCTTGACAACCTTATCATTACCTAGTTTTTCACGAGCAATTTTAAGAATTTTTCCAGAATCTTTTGAGGCAAAGAGGAATTTTCCTTGGTCTGTAAAAACTTCAAAGTGACGACTAACCTTACGGCCCGAAACATTGGCTCCGATTTGATTAACGCTAGACCATGGGATTTGAATATAATCCTCGACATTTCGGTCTGCGTAAAATTCTAGTGCTTGATCTCCAACAAGGAACTTTCCGACCTTTCCTGAAATGGAAAGATAGGAGGTTCCAGTTGTTTGTAGGTCAATGACTTTGTTGAGAGATTGAGCCATGTTTAGTCTTCCTTACTTTCACCGAAAAATGCTTGGTAGAGAGCCTTAAGAGCCGCTTTTTCTTGGTCTTTGTGGACAACGAACATGATAGAAACTTCACTAGAACCTTGCGACATCATTTGAATGTTGATCTTGTTTTCAGATAAGGCACGAGTAGCTGTAGCAGTTACCCCGATATGGCGCTTCATTTTTTCTCCAACAATCATAATGATTGAGAGATCGTGCTCAATTTCGGCGTGGTCTACCTCTGCCTTTTGAACAAGTTGACGAAGGATTTCTTCTTCCTTGATAGGAGTCAATTCTCGTGAACGTAGAATGATAGATAGGTCATCGATACCAGTTGGCATATGTTCCCAACCAATATTCAGGTCTTCTAGAATTTGAAGTACTTTACGACCAAAACCTACTTCGCGGTTCATCAGGTATTTAGACATATTGATGCTGACAAAACCAGAATCACCAGCAATCCCCACTACTGGGAATTCATCACTGCTGTGTTTTAGAACGATGCGAGTACCCGGATGTTCAGGATTATTGGTATTTTTGATAACAAGAGGGATTTTTCCGCGGTAGGCTGGAAGGAGTGCTTCGTCATGTAGTACAGAGAAACCTGCATAGGCCAATTCCCGCATTTCACGGTAAGTCAATTCAGGGATTGAGTGTGGTTTGTGAATGATACCAGGGTGGGCAGCAAAAATTCCGTCAACATCAGTGAAATTTTCATAAAGGTCAGCTTTAACTCCAGCTGCGATAATTGAACCAGTGATATCAGATCCACCACGTGAGAAGGTACAGATTTGATTCTCTTTAGTCACACCGAAGAATCCGGGAATAACCAGAACTTCCGTTCCATTATTGAGCTCTTCGATTTTATCATAACTTGAAGGAATGATACGAGCATTTCCAGGTTCGCTTGTAACAACAATCCCAGCCTCTCGTGGATGAACATAGCGCGCTTCTATACCATTTTGGTTAAAGTAAGCTGCAATCAGTTTAGCATTGTTATTTTCCCCTGCAGCAAGAAAGGTATCGTAAAGAAACTCATTGTCCTCAATTGGAAGAGTAGCAAGAGTTCGGATGCTTTTAGAGATTCGTTCTAAAACAGCTGGTTTAAGTCCTAGTTCGCTAACCATTGCAGCGTAACGATCGATAATCCAATTTTGACTAGCACTGATATCATTTCCTGCTACATAATCACGATAATATTTAATCAAAGCATCCGTAACCTTGGTATCTTCAGCATCGCGCTTTCCTGGTGCAGAAACAACTACAAAACGACGTTCAGGGTCACTTTTTACAATGTTTAAAACCTTTTTCAACTGGCTTGCAGAGGCGAGTGAACTTCCTCCAAATTTTACAACCTTCATAAAAACTCCTCAGTTAGTATTTTATACGATTATAGCAGAAAGAAGGGCTTTTTTCAATCTGCAATAGGAAAGGCTACATCTTATTAGAAGTCTGGACATGATTAGCTTAACTTAGTTATTTTAAGTATAGAAAACACTCTTTAAAAATCGGCTGATACACTTTTAATCGATTTTTGCTTGTGTAAATGAAAATAATAAGATATACTTTGAAGATAAAATAATTTAATAAGCTTTCTAAATTAAAGGAGTAGCTATGAATCATATTATCTTTCAAATTCAAGACGATTTAGCAACGATTACTTTAAATCGTCCCGAAGTGGCAAATGGTTTCCATATTCCTATGTGTGAAGAAATTTTAGAAGCACTGGAATTGGCTGAAAAAGACGACTCTGTTTCATTTATTCTCATTAATGCAGCAGGTAAGGTATTTTCAGTCGGTGGAGACTTAGTTGAGATGAAACGTGCTGTCGATGAAGATGATATTGCTTCACTTGCACGAATTGCTGAATTGGTTAATACAATTTCTTATAAGATTAAACAGATTTCTAAGCCAGTTATCATGGAGGTGGACGGAGCAGTTGCTGGAGCCGCAGCAAATATGGCTTTGGCTGTTGATTTCTGTATTGCATCTGACAAAGCTAAATTCATCCAGGCTTTTGTAGGTGTGGGCTTAGCTCCTGATGCAGGTGGCTTATTCTTGCTTACACGATCTCTAGGTGCAACTCGAGCAACTCAATTAGCAATGACAGGCGAAGCTTTTACCGCTGAAAAAGCCTTTGAAGCAGGAGCTTTGTATCGCCTATGCACTAGTGAACAATTAGAAAAAACAAGAGAACAATTGTTGAAGAAGTTGAGACGTGGTTCTTCAAATTCTTATGCAGCAATTAAAAAGCTCGTTTGGGAGAGTGAGTTCAAGCAGTGGCATGAATACGCCCAACTTGAATTGGAGCTACAAAAATCACTATCTTATACGGAAGATTTTAAAGAAGGTGTTCGTGCACATTCTGAAAGAAGACGTCCAAAATTTGTCGGGAAATAAAAAATACTTGCACTATTCTTTGAAGTTTGATATACTTTTCTTGTCAAATGTTTTGATTATTAAACTTTTTTGGTAAAGGAGGGAAGAGAAATGGACTACCAACAAGTCAATGACTATTTAACATCAATTTTTAACAATGTCCTAGTAATCGAGGAAGTAAGTTTGCGAGGTAGTCGTTTCAAGGATATCTCTATCAAAGAAATGCACACGATTGATGTTATCGGCAAGTATCCAGAAGTGACTCCGAGCCAAGTTTCCAAAGAGTTGATGGTAACTCTAGGGACTGTGACAACGAGTTTAAACAATTTGGAGAGAAAAGGATACATCGAACGTATCCGTTCAGATCAAGATCGTCGTGTAGTACATCTGCATTTGACAAAGAAAGGTCGTCTCGTTCACCGTCTTCACAAACGTTTCCATAAGGCCATGGTCGAAAGAATTATCGAAAGCATGAGTCCTGAAGAGATGGAAGTTATGGGTAAAGGGTTGACTAATCTTTATCACTTTTTGGAGGATTTGAAGTAATGGCTTTTGCAAAAATAAGCCAGGTCGCTCATTATGCTCCAGAGCAGATTATCACTAACGAAGACTTGGCTCAGGTCATGGATACGAGTGATGAATGGATCTCAAGTCGGACAGGGATTAAAGAACGTCATATTTCTAAAACAGAATCAACAGGAGATTTGGCTACAGAGGTTGCAAAGCAACTTATAGACAAGGCAGGGATTTCTGCTGAAGAGCTAGATTTTATTATTCTGGCGACTATGACACCTGACTCGATGATGCCTTCTACTGCAGCTCGTGTTCAGGCAAGAATTGGCGCTCACAAGGCTTTTGCCTATGATTTAACAGCCGCTTGTAGTGGATTTGTCTTTGCCCTATCAACTGCAGAAAAGTTCATTTCTTCAGGAACATATCGCAAGGGTCTGGTTATCGGTAGTGAGACCATGTCAAAATCTTTGGATTGGTCTGACCGCTCAACAGCTGTCTTGTTCGGAGATGGAGCTGGTGGAGTGCTACTTGAGGCAAGTGACCAAAAACATTTCTTAGCTGAAAGTCTCAATAGCGATGGTTCTCGTGGTGAGTGTCTCACTTATGGACAGACAGGATTGATTTCACCATTTTCGATTCAAGAAGAACCAGATGTTTTCTTGAAAATGGATGGGAGAGCAGTTTTTGACTTTGCAATTCGAGACGTGGCTAAATCTATTAAACAGACCATCGAAAAAAGTCCAATATCAGCAGATGAACTCGATTATCTCTTGCTTCATCAAGCTAATATTCGCATTTTAGATAAGATGGCTAGAAAAATCGGTGTCGATCGTGACAAGCTTCCTGCTAATATGATGAAGTATGGAAATACTAGTGCAGCAAGTATCCCGATTTTACTTTCTGAGTGTGTAGAAGAAGGGCTCATCCATTTGGATGGTAGCCAAAAAATTCTCTTGTCAGGTTTCGGTGGAGGTTTGACATGGGGCACACTTATTGTTACAATTTAGGTAATCATGTGGTGATCACATTGTTATAAAAAACTATTTATTTTAAAGGAGTCTATCATGGCAGTATTTGAAAAAGTACAAGAAATTATCGTTGAAGAACTTGGAAAAGATGCATCAGAAGTAACACTTGAATCTACTTTTGATGATTTGGATGCAGATTCATTGGACTTGTTCCAAGTAATCTCTGAAATCGAAGACGCTTTTGATATCCAAATCGAAGCAGAAGACAACTTGAAAACAGTTGGCGACTTGGTTGCTTACGTTGAAGAGCAAACAAAATAATTAGAATAAATAAAGAAGGAGTAGGGGAGACCCGCTCCCTCTTGTTTAGGTAATAGTTTGACCGTCAAATTATAATAAAGTCGAACTATTACGTAAGCAAGACTTATGGAGGCACTATGAAAACACGTATCACTGAACTATTAAATATTAAATATCCTATCTTCCAAGGTGGAATGGCCTGGGTGGCAGATGGAGATTTGGCTGGAGCTGTTTCAAAAGCTGGTGGGCTTGGTATCATTGGTGGGGGAAATGCACCTAAAGAAGTAGTTAAAGCCAATATCGATAAGATTAAATCTTTAACAGACAAGCCTTTTGGTGTAAACATTATGCTCTTGTCTCCATTTGTTGATGATATTGTTGACCTCGTTATTGAAGAAGGGGTTAAGGTAGTCACAACTGGTGCAGGAAACCCAAGTAAATACATGGAGCGATTCCATGAAGCGGGGATTACCGTTATTCCTGTAGTTCCAAGTGTTGCTTTGGCTAAACGTATGGAAAAAATCGGTGCGGATGCTGTCATTGCTGAAGGTATGGAAGCCGGCGGACATATTGGTAAATTAACAACTATGACCTTGGTTCGCCAAGTTGCGGCGGCTGTTTCAATTCCTGTTATCGCTGCAGGTGGTATTGCAGACGGCGAGGGAGCTGCAGCTGGATTTATGCTTGGTGCTGAAGCTGTTCAAGTAGGAACTCGTTTTGTAGTTGCTAAAGAATCTAATGCTCATCCAAACTATAAAGCTAAAATTTTAAAAGCCCGAGATATTGATACAACGATTTCAGCACAACATTTTGGACACGCAGTTCGTGCTATCAAAAACCAATTGACTCGTGATTTCGAGCAAGCTGAAAAAGATGCCTTTAAACAAGAAAATCCAGATTTGGAAATCTTTGAGCAAATGGGTGCTGGAGCCTTAGCTAAGGCTGTTGTCCATGGTGATGTGGATGGCGGTTCAGTAATGGCCGGCCAGATTGCAGGTTTGGTATCGAAAGAAGAAACAGTTGAAGAAATCTTAAAAGATATCTACTATGGTGCAGCTGAGAAAATTCAAAAAGAAGCCGCTCGTTGGGCAGGAGTTACAAGAAATGACTAAAACAGCCTTTCTATTTGCAGGTCAAGGAGCCCAGTACCTTGGAATGGGACGTGAACTATATGACCAATATGCTATCGTCAAGGAAACAATCGACCAAGCTAGCCAGGTCTTGGGTTATGATCTTCGTGACTTGATTGATAACGATGAAACGAAGCTAAATCAGACTCGTTACACACAACCAGCTATTTTGGCTACATCCGTTTCCATTTACCGACTACTAAAGGAGAAGGGTTACCAACCAGATATGGTGGCAGGTCTGTCTCTTGGTGAATATTCTGCCCTCGTAGCTAGTGGTGCTTTGGATTTTGAGGATGCGGTGGCTCTAGTTGCTAAGCGTGGATCTTATATGGAAGAAGCGGCACCTGCTGGATCTGGTAAAATGGTAGCCGTACTCAATACTCCAGTTGAAGTTATTGAACAAGCTTGTCAAGAAGCTTCTCAACTTGGTGTTGTGACTCCAGCTAACTACAATACCCCAAGCCAAATTGTTATTGGTGGTGAGGTAGTTGCTGTGGATCGTGCAGTTGAACTCTTGCAAGAAGCAGGAGCAAAACGCTTAATTCCGCTAAATGTTTCTGGGCCTTTCCATACAGCTTTATTGGAATCTGCTAGTCAAAAATTAGCTCAAGCCCTTACAGAAGTTGAATTTTCTGACTTTGCTTGTCCACTTGTTGGTAATACAGAAGCAAAGATCATGGAAAAAGAACGAATTGCAGAACTCTTGACTCGTCAAGTTAAGGAACCTGTTCGTTTTTATGAAAGCATTGCAGTCATGCAAGAAGCGGGAGTCACTCGTTTTATCGAGATTGGCCCTGGAAAAGTCTTGTCAGGATTCGTCAAAAAGATTGATAAAACTGCTCAACTTGCAAATGTTGAAGATCAAGCAAGTTTACAAGCACTCTTAGAAAATTAGACCAAAATAGTAGAAGTTCTGAAAGGAGAAAAATGAAACTAGAACAGAAAAATGTCTTTATTACAGGCTCAAGTCGAGGAATTGGTCTTGCCATTGCTCATAAATTTGCTAGCTTGGGAGCCAACGTTGTCTTGAATAGTCGTGGTGAAATCTCCGAGGAGCTTCTAGACGAATTTAAACCTTACGGGGTGAAGGTCCTTGCTATTTCTGGTGATGTTTCTGACTTCACAGATGCAAAACGCATGGTGGATCAAGCGATTGAAGAGCTAGGCTCAGTTGACGTCCTAGTGAATAACGCTGGGATTACTCAAGACACTCTCATGCTGAAGATGACAGAAGAAGATTTTGAGAAGGTCTTGAAAGTCAATCTAACGGGAGCCTTCAACATGACGCAAGCAGTCTTGAAGCAGATGATAAAAGCACGTGAAGGGGCCATTATCAATATGTCTAGTGTCGTTGGTTTGATGGGAAATATCGGTCAAGCAAACTACGCTGCATCTAAGGCTGGTTTGATTGGATTTACCAAATCAGTAGCACGTGAGGTGGCCAATCGTAATGTGCGTGTCAATGCCATTGCACCAGGAATGATCGAATCAGATATGACTGCAGTCCTATCTGATAAGGTAAAAGATGCCATGTTGGCACAAATTCCGATGAAACAATTCGGCCAAGCTGAGCAAGTGGCAGAGGTCACAGCCTTTCTTGCAAGCCAAGATTATCTAACGGGACAAGTCATTGCAATTGATGGTGGACTTACCATGCAATAAGAGTTAAAATAGAGGTATGAAAATGAAACTAAATCGTGTAGTAGTAACAGGTTATGGATTAACATCTCCAATTGGGAATACGCCAGAAGAATTTTGGAACAGTTTAAAGAATGGAAAGATTGGGATTGGTGAAATCACCAAGTTTGATCACAGTGCTTTTGACGTCCATAATGCAGCAGAGATTAATGATTTTCCTTTTGACAAATATTTTGTAAAAAAAGATACCAATCGTTTCGATGACTATTCTTTGTATGCCTTGTATGCCGCTCAAGAAGCAGTTGACCATGCTAATCTTGACGTAGAAGCACTTGATAAAGACCGCTTTGGTGTCATCGTTGCATCAGGTATCGGTGGAATCAGAGAAATCGAAGACCAAGTCCTTCGACTTCACGAAAAAGGTCCAAAACGTGTTAAACCATTAACACTTCCAAAAGCTTTGCCAAATATGGCTGCAGGAAATGTAGCTATGCGCTTTGGTGCCAATGGTATCTGTAAATCTATCAACACAGCTTGCGCTTCATCAAATGATGCTATCGGAGATGCCTTCCGTTCTATCAAATTTGGTTTCCAAGATATCATGCTTGTTGGTGGTTCAGAATCTTCTATTACACCATTTGCGATTGCCGGTTTCCAAGCCTTAACAGCTCTTTCAACAACAGAGGACCCAACTCGTGCTTCTATTCCATTTGACAAAGACCGTAATGGATTTGTTATGGGTGAAGGATCAGGTATGTTGGTTCTTGAAAGTTTAGAACATGCTGAAAAACGTGGTGCAACTATCCTAGCTGAAGTTGTTGGTTATGGAAATACTTGTGATGCCTACCATATGACTTCACCACATCCAGAAGGCCAAGGTGCTATTAAAGCTATCAAACTTGCCTTGGAGGAAGCTGAGATTACACCAGACCAAGTAGCCTACGTTAATGCACACGGTACATCAACTCCAGCTAATGAAAAAGGAGAAAGCGGAGCGATTGTAGCGGTTCTCGGTAAAGAAGTACCTGTATCTTCAACCAAGTCATTTACAGGACACTTGCTCGGTGCAGCAGGTGCAGTTGAAGCCATTGCAACAATTGAAGCAATCCGTAACAACTATGTTCCAATGACAGCTGGAACAACAGAATTGTCAGACTACATTGAAGCAAACGTTATTTATGGACAAGGTGTGGAACGTGAAATTCCTTATGCTATCTCAAATACTTTTGGATTTGGTGGGCATAATGCAGTTCTTGCTTTCAAACGTTGGGAGAATAAGTAAAGATGAATTTAAATGAAATCAAAGACTTGATGGCACAATTTGACCAGTCGAGCTTGAAAGAATTTTCTTATAAAAATGGAACGGACGAGTTGGTCTTCAGTAAGAATGAAGCAAAACTTGTTGCTGAAACAAGTCCAGCACCTCAACCTGTGGTTCCAGCAACTGCACCTACAGTTGCACCACAAGCTCCAACTACAACACCAGCTGCAGAAGCAGTTTCAGAATCAAGTGTTACTGAGTCTGTAGCTGAAGGAGACCTTGTAGAAAGTCCACTTGTCGGAGTTGCTTACTTGGCTGCCGGACCAGATAAACCTAATTTTGTTTCAGTTGGTGATACTGTTAAAAAAGGCCAAACCTTGGTCATCATCGAAGCTATGAAGGTCATGAACGAAATTCCAGCACCTAAAGACGGTGTCGTAACAGAAATTCTTGTTGAAAATGAAGAAATGGTTGAGTTCGGGAAAGGCTTGGTACGTATCAAATGATTGATATTCAAGGAATTAAAGAAGCTTTGCCCCACCGCTATCCGATGCTCTTAGTGGATCGTGTCTTGGAGGTCAGTGAAGATACAATCGTTGCCATTAAAAATGTGACGATTAACGAACCTTTCTTCAACGGTCATTTTCCTCAATACCCTGTAATGCCAGGTGTCCTGATCATGGAAGCTTTGGCACAAACAGCAGGTGTTTTGGAATTGTCTAAACCTGAAAACAAAGGGAAACTTGTTTTCTATGCTGGTATGGACAAAGTGAAATTTAAAAAACAAGTTGTTCCTGGTGATCAGCTTGTCATGACAGCAACTTTTATCAAACGTCGTGGCACAATCGCCGTAGTAGAAGCGAAGGCAGAAGTAGATGGTAAGCTTGCAGCAAGCGGTACTCTGACATTTGCTATTGGAAACTAGGGAGGTTTTCCATGTTTCGTAAGATTTTAATTGCCAATCGTGGTGAAATTGCTGTTCGTATTATTCGTGCGGCACGAGAGTTAGGAATTGCAACAGTCGCTGTCTATTCAACTGCTGACAAGGAAGCTCTCCACACGCTTTTGGCTGATGAGGCTATCTGTATCGGCCCTGGGAAGGCTACAGAATCTTATCTGAACATCAATGCCATCCTATCAGCTGCAGTATTGACTGAAGCTGAAGCTATTCACCCTGGATTTGGTTTTTTAAGTGAAAATTCCAAGTTTGCAACCATGTGTGAAGAAGTTGGTATCAAATTTATCGGACCATCAGCTCGTGTCATGGATGTCATGGGAGATAAAATTAACGCCCGTGCTCAAATGATTAAGGCTAATGTACCTGTCATTCCAGGATCAGATGGCGAAGTCCATACTGCAGAAGAGGCTCTTGCTATTGCTGAAAAAATTGGTTATCCAGTTATGCTGAAAGCTTCAGCTGGAGGTGGTGGTAAAGGGATTCGTAAGGTTGAAAAGGCAGAGGATCTTGTGTCAGCCTTTGAAACAGCCTCTAGTGAAGCTAAAGCCAACTTTGGTAATGGGGCTATGTATCTTGAGCGTGTGATTTATCCTGCTCGCCATATTGAAGTACAGATTCTTGCTGACCAGATGGGACATGTTATTCACCTAGGAGAGCGTGACTGTTCGCTTCAACGGAATAACCAAAAGGTTTTAGAAGAAAGTCCTTCGATTGCTATCGGGAAAACACTTCGTAATGAAATTGGTGCAGCGGCAGTACGTGCAGCGGAGTCTGTAGGCTACGAAAACGCTGGTACCATTGAATTCCTGCTAGATGAAGCGACTGGTAAATTCTACTTTATGGAAATGAATACGCGTGTCCAAGTGGAACACCCGGTAACTGAATTTGTTTCAGGTGTGGATATTGTCAAGGAACAAATCCGAATCGCTGCAGGTCAATCTTTGACCTTGAAGCAAGAAGACATTGTTCTAAAAGGACATGCTATTGAGTGCCGTATCAATGCAGAAAACCCAGCCTTTAATTTTGCACCAAGTCCAGGTAAGATTACCAATCTTTATCTACCAAGTGGTGGTGTGGGCTTGCGAGTGGACTCAGCAGTTTATCCTGGTTATACCATTCCGCCATACTATGATAGTATGATTGCTAAAATTATTGTTCATGGTGAAAATCGTTTTGATGCACTCATGAAAATGCAACGAGCTCTTTATGAGCTCGAAATTGAAGGGGTTGTCACTAATGCTGATTTCCAACTCGATTTGATTTCAGATCGTCGCGTGATAGCAGGAGACTACGATACTTCATTCTTGATGGAAACTTTCTTACCACACTATCAAGAAAAAGAATAATGTAAAAATAGTATAAGACTGAAAAGGGGGATGTATGGCTCTATTTAGTAAAAAAGATAAATATATTCGAATCAATCCCAATCGTTCGACTGTAAATCAACCTCAGATCAAGCCAGAGGTTCCAGATGAGCTCTTCTCCCAATGTCCAGGTTGCAAATATACGATTTACCAAAAGGACTTGGGGAGTGAACGTATTTGTCCTCACTGTGGCTATACCTTCCGTATTTCAGCTCAAGAGCGCCTTGCTTTAACCATTGATATGGGAAGCTTCCTAGAGATGTTCACAGGAATTGAGACGCAAGATCCATTGGAATTTCCAGGTTACCAGAAAAAATTAGCCTCTATGCGTGAAAAAACAGGTCTTGATGAGGCTGTTGTCACAGGAACTGCTTTGATTAAGGGTGAGAAAGTTGCTCTCGGAATCATGGATTCTAATTTTATCATGGCATCTATGGGAACAGTAGTTGGTGAAAAAATCACTCGTTTGTTTGAATACGCGACAGCTGAAAAATTACCAGTCGTCTTGTTTACAGCATCTGGTGGAGCACGTATGCAAGAAGGAATCATGAGTTTGATGCAGATGGCTAAAATCTCTGCAGCAGTCAAACGTCATTCCAATGCAGGTTTATTTTACCTAACAATCCTTACTGATCCAACAACTGGTGGTGTTACAGCTTCCTTTGCTATGGAGGGTGATATCATCTTGGCAGAGCCTCAAAGTTTAGTAGGATTTGCTGGACGCCGTGTCATTGAAAATACCGTAAGGGAAGATTTGCCAGAGGATTTCCAGAAGGCAGAGTTTTTGTTAGAACATGGCTTTGTGGATGCGATTGTTAAACGGAGAGAATTGCCAGATATGATTGCTCGATTAGTAAGGTTACATAAGGGGGATTGTTTATGAATATTGCAAAAATCGTCAGAGAAGCACGTGAACAAACCCGCTTAACTGCCTTGGACTTCGCAACCGGAATATTTGATGACTTTGTAGAGCTCCATGGTGATCGCTCTTTCCGAGATGATGGTGCTGTTATTGGTGGTATCGGTTGGTTGGGAGACCAAGCAGTAACTGTTGTTGGGATTCAAAAAGGTAAAAGTTTACAAGACAATCTTAACCGTAACTTTGGTCAACCTCATCCAGAAGGCTATCGAAAAGCCCTTCGCTTGATGAAGCAGGCTGAAAAATTTGGTCGTCCTGTTGTAACCTTTATCAACACTGCGGGTGCCTATCCTGGTGTCGGTGCAGAGGAGCGTGGTCAAGGTGAAGCTATTGCTCGTAACCTCATGGAGATGAGCGATCTTAAGGTGCCAATTATTGCCATTATTATTGGTGAAGGTGGTTCTGGTGGAGCCCTAGCTCTTGCAGTAGCTGACCGTGTTTGGATGTTAGAAAACTCAATCTATGCAGTTCTCAGTCCTGAAGGATTTGCGTCTATTCTTTGGAAAGATGGCAGTCGTGCCATGGAAGCTGCAGAGTTGATGAAAATTACTTCTTTCGAATTGCTAGATATGAAGATTGTAGATAAGGTTATTTCTGAGGTGGGCCTATCAAGCAAAGATTTAATCAAGCAAGTCAAAGAACAACTCCGAGCAGAACTTGATGAACTTGGGAAACTTCCACTAGATCAACTTATTGAGGAACGTTACAAACGCTTTAGAAAATATTAAGAAATATAAAAAAGCTAGAACTTATAATAGTTCTAACTTTTTTGTTAACCTGGACTCCAAGTTTCGATGGAAGTGTAGTAAAAAAGTGTTTGATAATAGTCAAACACTTTTTTCTATATTTAGTTTTCTTCAGTTACAAACTGGCTGAGCAGTCCGTTGATGAAACGGGCTGATTTTTGATCTGAAAAGCTTTTTGCAAGTTCAATAGCTTCATTCACAGCTACGAGTTGAGGAGTATCAAATGAAGTGATTTCGAAAACTCCCAAACGCAATAAATTCTTTTCAACTAAGGTTAAACGTTCAATCGTCCAACCAGCCTTTAAATGCTGAGTGATTTGTTTGTCTAGTTCCTCTTTTTGAGCTTGAACACCAGATACAAGATCGATTAGGAAGCTAGGGAGTTTTACCTCGTCGTCTTCTCGATCATGAGTATAAGCGAAGCGACAAGCTGTTTCAATATCAGAACCATATTCAAGACTCATCAGTGCTTGGAAGGCACATTTTCGTAGTTCGCGTCTAGATTCTAATAATGGACTAGTCATTGAGGAAGTCCTCATCAAACAAATCTTTTAATGCTGGTTTTGGTGTCTTATCTGGTGCAATACCAGCAACGTGAATATTCACAGCATTGAGTTCAACATCAGCCATATTACGAACGGCATCTTTTACAGCTTTTTGAATAGCCATTGCAACCTTAGGAACCTTGACACCATACTCAAGATAGAGATAGATATCAGCTGTTAGCTCTTCTTCAGATTCTTTTAGATAGACGCCACGACCAAGTGAAAGTTTTGAAAGGGTGTCAGATACTGATTTGTTTGAAAAAGAGTGGACACCATCAACTTTAGCTGTAGCGATTGCAATGATTTTTTCAAGTACACGTGGGGCGATAACGATTTCGCCTAATTGTTCTTCAATTCCCATAGAATGACCTCTTTCTAGAGATTAGGCACGAGAAACGTAAGTTCCTTCTGCAGTGTTGATAACGAGTTTTTGTCCTGCTTCGATGAAGTCTGGAACGTTAACGACAAGTCCAGTTTCCATTGTAGCTGGTTTACCAGAACCGGTAACAGTAGCACCTTTAATAGAAGGTTGAGTTTCAGCAACTGTCAATTCAACAGTTGTAGGTACTGTTACACCGATTACTTCAGTTCCATAAAATTGAATTTTAACTTCAGAATTTTCAAGGATGTAAAGCAATTCATTTTCAACATTTACAACAGGAATTTCGTATTGGTCGTAAGTTTCAGTGTTCATGAAATAAGCTGTATCATCCATTTTGTACAAGTATTGTGCTGGCACAGTTTCGATAATCGCTTGTTCAAATTTTTCCTCTGGGCGGTAGCTAGTTTCAAATGTTGAACCAGTACGGACATCACGCAATTTCATACGCATGATAGTGTTTCCTTTACCTGGTTTGTGGTGGCTAGCTTCCAAAACGCGGATCAATTTTCCGTCAGCTGTTTCAAAGGTCATACCAGCCTTTAATTTACTTGCTTCAATCATGTTTTTACCTCTTTAATAAAATAATTTACTCTTTATTGTATCATAAGTCGTAAGATTTCTCAAATATCAGGGAAGTGAGATTAGTTGACAGGAACGATGTTTCCTTCTTCATCTTTGGTTACTAATACGTACTTGCCATCGACTTCGATGTAGAAGTTTTTATTAGTTGGTTTTTCTTGACTAGTAGTTTCTACTGAAGGAGTTGTTACTTCTTGAGTTGTAGATTCTTGAACAGGAGTTGTTACTTCTGGATTAGTAGTTTCTACTGAGTTAGCGGGTTGTTCAGGGATAACAGTTTCTACTGGGCTAGCAACTTGCTCAGGACTTGCAGTTTGGGTCGGAGTAAATGCTTGGTTTGGATCAGCAGGTTGTACTGGGGGAACAGTTTGATTTGGACTAACAGGTTGAGCTTGTTGGGTGAGTTGGCCACCGAGAGTTTGACCGAGATTCATACCCATAAACATGTTCATACCATTGCCATTACCTTCGTTATTGGCTGCCGCAATTAGAGCTTCGTTACGAGCACGACGTTCTTCAATTTCGATGGTATTGTATTTCATTGCAACGAGTTCGCTGTCAAGTTTTCGAACAAGTTCCAAGCTTTCTTGGTCGTAGCTCAAATCCTCAAGAAGGATATTGGTTGCTTCAATACCGTAAAGTCCTGTCCATACCTTGTTGACTTCTTGTTTAGCGATTTCATTGAAGGTATCCTGATTAGCATTTAGGCTATAGATATCAACTCGGTACTCATTAGTGAATTTGGAAATTGCGATAGCAATTTTAGGAGAGATATTTTGTCGAAGAGTTCCTTGAGCAATATCTTGGAGTGTAAATGGTTTATGTTCTTCAATCTGTTGACTGATTGAGCTAACGTAGAAAAGGACTGGATCAGAAATCTTGATATCAAATAAACCATAGAAACGGATGTTGAGCAATTGTTGGTAACGTTCACTGAAGTATTCTACAGCGTTTTGGGTACCAAATTTATTACCCGCAATCGGTTGGATACGGACAAAGATGATTTCTTGTTGAGTAACGACTTGACCAGCGAATGAAAAGCGGTGCTTGAAGTTTTCCCAAGTGCCCTTAATTCCCCCTTTTTCTAGAAGCCAAGCGTTTTCGCCAGAGCGCCATTCATGGCTACCAGCTTCTAAAACATCACCAAGGAAAGTACCGTTATTTACAAGGATAGCAACATAACCTTGTGGCACAATTACGACAGAACCATCTGTTAAAAGTCCTGTATGTTGATTACCTTGTCTAGAAACTCCGTCAGGGTCTTTTGTAAGAAGAATTCCTTTAACAGCTAATGCTTCTGATGATACGTGTTCTGGAAGTACAACGGCTTCCTTAAATTTACTGTCATTAAGACTATTAATTCCAGCAGATTTGGCAACATCAACAACTCCCTTAATTTGCTCTTTGGCCATACGAATAAATCCCATAATTTCCTCCTAATTATATAGTTCGTCTTCATCCACAACTTCATAGGTATCAAGAACCCATTGGTTTGGACTACGGGTGATATCAGATCCGCAATAGTCACATTTGCTGATAGCTGATATTTTCAGTGGAGCGCCACAGTTTGGACAGCGGTCGCTAACGGCTTCATCTTGGACAGAGCTTTCGGTTTGACTGCCATGTTTGCGGATGAAGTTCATTTGATAAACTGTAAATAAATCTTTTTGAGGGTCTCCCTCAATAACCTTACGAGTCTTATCTTCGATGACATAGTCTCTCAAAGTAGATGAAAGGATAACAACTAGAGTATCATTTCCATCTGGATTTTCGTAGAAATCTTTGATTCGAACATTCTCGACATAAACTCGTTCCAAAATATTCGTTGTTTGAGATTGGATATAGTCTTCCAGTTGGGCACTATGTTGAGAGTAGAGGCTGGCACTTTCAAGAGAACGCACCAAATTCCAATCTTTTTTAGTCCAGGCTGCCTGTAATTGGATATAGACTTCTTTAACCCATGAAGTGAAAGTGTCTGCATCAAAGTTTGGGTCCCCAGAACGGACACGATCGATAGCCAAGGTGTTGTTTATCACTCGACGGTGAAGTGTTGGTTCAGCATTGTAGCTAGGCGAGCTGCCATAAGATTTACCAGATGATGAATTCTGGTCACTCAAATATTTGATGAGCATGAAGAGTAAGAAAGCTCCGACACCAAACATGATAAGAATGCTCATTCCTGTCCCTAGAGAACCATCTAAACTTGAGTAGCTACCGCCAGAACGATAGCTGCTTCTAGAAGAAGAACTACCATTTGAACGACTTCGGCTAGAACTACTACTTCGAGAACTGCTACTGCTTCGTGAGCTACTGTGACTAGAGCTACCACTTCGAGAATGTCCAACACCTGCATCGATTGATTGCAGGGGTGTCACAAAGAGAAGAAGCAAGAAAGTAGCGATAAGAGTATATAACTTTTTCATATGTCTCCTAACTATGTGAGTACAAAAATAGTTTTTGCTAAATTTTATGTCTATAAAGAGTTTTGGAGTTTTATTGTTTTATTTTCAATAAACCACCCTATAATCCAACCAAATACGAGTAAATAATTCTCGATAGCACCAATCGCATTAACAGGAGAATGAAATTCAATAAAACTTAACAAATGATTTGTTCCTATTCCTATACCACCAATAATAAGGGCAAGAAGGGCAATTCTCAGGTAAAACCAATCGTACTTAATATTAACAGCAAGAATAATAATTAAGACAGCTAGATTCCAAATTCCAATTTCTCTTTGCCATCCTACAGAAATACCGTAACCAGAATGCTCTCCCATATAGGATGGGAGAAAGATTTGTAGAATAGAAGCACCCAACATTGCGATAATAACTAAAATAAATAGTACTCGTAAAAATTTGTTCATTTATTCTCCTTATTCTATTTTTTAGTAGAAAAGGCTATTAACGAAAGTATATTTACTCGTTCTCTTTCAACTTAGCCAATTCTTGGGAAAGTAGTTTAAGAGCAACTTGTGGATTGGCTTGGCCCTTGGTTGCTTTCATGAGGAATCCTGTGAAGGCCTTGTCAGCGTTACGTTTTCCTGACTTGAAGTCGGCAACAGCAACTTCGTTATCAGCAAAGACTTGATGGATGATTGGAATCAAGATATCTGGATCTGAGATCTGAACCAAACCGGCTTTTTCAACGTATTCACGAGCACCTCCACCATTTTTAGCAAGGTGGACAAAGACTTTCTTGGCAATCTTAGATGAAATAGTGCCGTCTTCGATGATAGCGATCATTTCTACTAAGTTTTCTGGAGTTAACTCAATTTGTTCTAGTGTCTTACCTTCAGCATTCAAGAACTGAGCGACTTCACCTTGGAGCCAGTTTGAGACTTGCTTAGCATCGCCACCAAGGGCAACTGCTTTCTCAAAGAAGTCAGAAGTGACTTTATTGGCAGTCAACTGGCTAGCATCGTAGTCTGATAATCCGAGTTGAGAGACATAGCGAGCACGGCGTTCTTTTGGAAACTCTGGTAACTCAGTACGCATTTCCTCAATCCACTCATCTGAGATTTCAAAGAGTGGTAGATCTGGTTCTGGGAAGTAGCGGTAGTCTGCAGCACCTTCCTTAACACGCATGAGGATAGTTGCTTTATTAGCTTCGTCGTAACGACGTGTTTCTTGGCGAATTTGACCACCTGAGCGAAGGATTTCAGCCTGACGTTGCACTTCGTATTCAAGACCCTTACGCACGTTTGAGAAGGAGTTCAAGTTTTTCAACTCAGTCTTGGTACCGAATTTCTCTTGACCATAAGGACGAAGAGAGATATTGGCATCCACACGCATAGACCCTTCCTCCATCTTAACGTCAGAAATACCAGCGTACTGAATAACTTCCTTAAGAGCTGTTAGATAAGCGTAAGCTTCTTCTGGTGAACGCATGTCGGCTTCAGATACAATCTCAATCAAAGGCACCCCTTGGCGGTTGAGGTCGACATAAGAGAAACCATCTGTTCCGTGGGTGTTCTTACCGGCATCTTCTTCCAAGTGGGCACGTTCGATACCGATTTTCTTAGTTGTACCATCTTCAAGTTCTACTTCAATCCAACCGTTGTAACCGATTGGCTCATCAAACTGAGAAATTTGGTAGGCTTTAGGATTGTCAGGATAGAAGTAGTTCTTGCGGTCAAAGTGCATCTTCTGGTGTATGTCCATGTTGAGGGCAAGAGCTGCCTTGATACCAGCATCCACAACACCTTTATTGAGAACAGGTAGTACTCCTGGGAAAGACCAGTCAATTACGTTAGTATTGGCGTTTTGGTCATTTCCAAAGTGGGCAGAAGTAGGTGAGAAGATTTTTGAATTGGTGTTGAGCTCTACGTGGACTTCAAGTCCAATGACTGTTTCAAAGTTCATTAGTTATCACCTCCAAAAATCACGGGTTGTTGTTTGTGGTAATCTGTTGTTGCTTCAAAAGCAGCAGCAGCTTGGTAAATAGTCTTTTCTGAATATTTAGGACCAATCAATTGGAGTCCTACTGGTAGACCTTGAACAAATCCAGCAGGAATAGAAATTCCTGGCAGACCAGCCAAGTTGACAGGGATAGTCAAAAGGTCAGCCAAGTACATAGCAACTGGATCATGGTTGAGTGAATCCAAGTCGTAGGCAACGCTAGGAGCAGTTGGTCCCAAAATCAAGTCATAATCAGCAAAGACTTTTTCGAAATCTTGGATGATGAGGGTACGGACTTGTCCAGCCTTCTTGTAGTAGGCATCATAGTAACCTGATGAAAGACTGAAAGTACCAAGCATGATACGGCGTTTTACTTCTTCGCCGAAGCCTTGGCTACGGCTGTTTACATAGATTTCATCAAGATTCGTTGCATCCTCTGCGCGGTAGCCGTAACGGATACCGTCAAAACGTTGTAAGTTTGATGATGCTTCTGATGAAGCGATAATGTAGTAAACGGCAACTCCGTATTTAGAGTGAGGAAGGCTAACTTCTTCAACGATAGCACCAAGTTTTTCAAAGTGCTTAGCAGCGTTGAGGATAGATTCCTTTACCTCTGGGTCAATCCCTTCACCAAGGTATTCCTTAGGCAAAGCAATTCTCATGCCCTTAATGTCTTGACCGATTTTTGAAGTAAAGTCTGCTACACGAACAGGAGCAGAAGTAGAGTCTTTGGCATCTTCACTGGCAATCGCATTGAGCAATAGGGCGTTTTCCTTCACAGTTGGAGCGAAAGGCCCAATCTGGTCTAATGAACTACCAAAGGCAATAAGACCAAAACGTGAAACAGTTCCATAGGTTGGCTTGAGACCAACGATCCCGTTGAAGGCAGCAGGTTGGCGGATAGATCCACCAGTATCAGAACCAAGTGATAAACGGACTTGTCCAGAAGCTACAGCAGCAGCTGAACCACTTGATGATCCACCAGGAACCTTGCTGTGGTCCCAAGCATTTTTAGTTGGTCCATAATATGATGTTTCGCCAGAACCACCCATAGCAAACTCATCCATGTTGGTTTTTCCGACAATAATCATGCCCTTAGATTTTGCATTGGCAACAGCTGTGGCATCAAAGATAGGCTCGTAGTTATAGAGCATTTTTGAGGCTGCTGTTGTTAAGAGACCATCTGTAGAAATGTTATCCTTAACAGCTAGGGGAATCCCTGAAAGAACATTGTCAGCATCGATTCCAGCTTCATCAATAGCTTTAGCTTGAGCAAGAGCTTGATCTTCAGCGATAGTGACAAAGGCATTGATAGCCTCTTCACGCGCCTTGATATCGTCAAGTGTCGCTTGGGTAAGTTCTGTTGCTGAAATTTCCTTAGAAACAAGGAGGTTGTGCAAATCTTCAATCGTTTTATTGTTAAAAGTCATTAGGCATCTCCTCCGTCATCTAGGATAGCTGGTACCTTGATATAGTAGTTTTCTTTTTCAGGTACATTTTTAAACAAGCGGTCACGGTCAGTTCCTTTTTCAGCAACATCCGGTCGCAATACGGTCTTACGATCAGCCATGGTAGTCGTTGGTTCAACACCAGTTGTGTCAACTTCACTGAGCAATTCAACCATATCAACAATTTTAGACAAGGTTGTCGCAAACTCAGCTGTTTCATTTTCAGTGAATTTTAATTTAGAAAGATTGGCAACGTGAGTCACCTCTTCTTGCGTAATTTTCATCTTTTATCCTTTCGTGAAATGATGATTCTTTATCTGTTCTATTTTACCATATTTTCCTATAAATAAGGCAAGTCAAGCTAAAAAGAAACAGAAATTGAAAAATACTTTTTATTTCGATATAATGGTTGAAATTAGAAGAAAGAATAACAGTCGTTTTTAGTTGGTAAAAAGGATGTATCATTAACCCAACTAGAAGACGTTAAGGATGACACATGACGCTTTGGGAGTTACTTTTTACCAGTAAAAAGACAGTCCCTCCTCATTTAGGAGCATTTTACTTTTTATTACCTACTTCTTTGGTAATCATAGCTGTTTTATCGATGCGCTATGCAAGCTCTAAACGTTACCGAGAATTTTGGTATTGGGGACAATTGATTCAGTTGCTCATCATCAACGCTTGGTATATTGCTGCACGTCTGCCCCTATCTGAGGCTCTCCCTTTTTACCATAGTCGCATGGCTATGTGGATTATTCTATTTGCTCCGGATAAGACCTTTTTCAAGCAATATTTTGCCCTGGTTGGAGTTTTTGGTTCTATCATGGCCTTGGTTTATCCAGTCTTTTATCCTTTTCCTTTCCCTCATGTTTCGTCCGTGAACAATGTTTTCGGACACTTGGCCCTCTTGGCTAACTGCTTGATTTATCTTGTTAGATATTATAAAGTTGAAAAAGGGGATACTTGGAAAATATGCCAGATGACTCTTGGAGTTAATGCCATTATCTTGATAGCCAACCTCTTGACAGGAGGAAATTATGGCTTTATGAGCAAGCCGCCTGTGATTGGGGATCATGGTAGTTTGCTTAACTATTTGATAGTGACCAGTTTGATGACAGGTATTCTCATCCTTATCAATCAACTCGCTAAATATAAACATAAGAATAGTTAATATACAACTGAATTCGTTACCTTAAGGAGACTTTATGCATCATTTTATTACAAGAACCCAAACGACGCCACCGCCTATTCCGATTTTTTGGTATGGAGTTATGATAGGCCTTCTCGCCTTGTCTATTTATGCTTCTCTTACTTACTACAAAAATCCCAAATTTGTTCGATTGTTTAAGTGGATTCAAATAGCGCAATTGCTAGCTCTTTATACCTGGTATATAGGCTTTAGCATTCCATTTTCGAACAGCCTGCCTCTTTACCATTGCCGTTTGGCCATGTTTGCAGTAGTATTCTTGCCAGATAAATGGAAAACCAAGCAGTATTTTGCCCTTTTGGGAGCCAGTGGAGCAGTATTTGCCTTGGGCTACCCTGTTTTTGACCCCTATGATTTCCCGCATATTACCAGCTTTTCTTTCCTGATTGGCCATTATGCTCTCTTGGTCAATTCCCTGGTTTATCTCATGAATCACTACGATAAAAACCTACTTAAAAAGTATCGAATTATTGCCTACACTTTTATTCTCAACCTTTTCCTAGTTGGGGTCAATCAAGTAACAGGTGGGAACTATGGACTTTTGAATACCACACCTTTTATTCCAGATGCCCCTATATGGATAAAGTATCTTCTGGTTTCAATCATTCTTTCGTCAGCCTTAGTGCTCTTTGATATTTTGTTTAAAAAACGTTGGCAAAAGAAAATTGCTCTAGAAAAAATTAAATTTTGAAGAGATTGTTACTAGCGATACAAAATAAATAATGAATAAAGAATCTGAAGAGCAGGTCTAGTATCTTGACCTGCTTTTTCTTGTGTAAGCAATTGAAAAACTCTCTAAAATCCGATATAATGAAGTGTTGAAAGGAATGTTAGGGTCCGATGTAATAAAGAGTGATTATAAATTAAAATAATTAAAAAAGTAGAAAGAAAGAGAACTTATGAGTATTCAAGAAGAAATTAAGAAACGCCGTACCTTTGCCATCATCTCTCACCCGGACGCGGGGAAAACAACCATTACTGAGCAATTGCTCTATTTTGGGGGAGAGATTCGTGAGGCAGGTACTGTAAAAGGGAAGAAAACAGGAAACTTTGCTAAGTCAGACTGGATGGATATCGAGAAACAACGTGGGATTTCAGTCACGTCATCTGTTATGCAGTTTGACTACGATGGGAAACGGGTAAACATCCTAGACACTCCAGGACACGAGGACTTTTCAGAAGATACCTATCGTACCTTGATGGCGGTGGATGCTGCGGTCATGGTAGTAGACTCTGCCAAGGGTATCGAGGCCCAAACCAAGAAATTGTTTGAGGTTGTCAAACACCGCGGGATTCCAGTCTTTACCTTTATGAACAAGCTGGACCGTGACGGTCGTGAACCACTAGATCTCTTGCAAGAATTGGAAGAAGTCTTGGGTATTGCAAGTTATCCAATGAACTGGCCGATCGGGATGGGGAAAGCCTTTGAGGGGCTCTACGACCTCTATAACCAACGTTTGGAACTCTACAAAGGGGATGAACGTTTTGCCAGCCTAGAAGATGGCGATAAACTCTTTGCTAGCAACCCTTTCTATGAACAAGTGAAAGATGATATTGAGCTTTTGAATGAAGCAGGAAATGAATTCTCAGAGGAAGCCATTCTTGCAGGTGATTTGACACCAGTCTTCTTTGGTTCGGCCTTGACTAATTTTGGGGTGCAGACCTTCCTTGAAACTTTCCTCAAGTTTGCTCCAGAACCTCATGGACACAAGAAAACAGACGGTGAACTTGTCGACCCTTATGATAAGGATTTCTCAGGTTTTGTCTTTAAAATTCAAGCCAACATGGACCCTCGACACCGTGACCGTATCGCATTTGTTCGTATTGTATCGGGTGAATTTGAGCGTGGTATGAGTATCAATTTGCCTCGTACTGGTAAGGGAGCTAAACTTTCTAATGTCACCCAATTTATGGCGGAAAGTCGTGAAAATGTAACTAATGCCGTAGCTGGAGATATTATTGGGGTTTATGATACAGGTACCTACCAGGTTGGAGATACGTTAACTGTTGGGAAAAACAAGTTTGAGTTTGAACCACTACCAACCTTCACGCCTGAGATTTTCATGAAGGTTTCACCTAAGAACGTTATGAAACAAAAATCCTTCCACAAGGGAATGGAACAGTTGGTACAAGAAGGAGCCATCCAGCTTTATAAGAATTACCAAACAGGTGAGTATATGCTAGGTGCTGTTGGACAACTCCAGTTCGAAGTCTTTAAACACCGTATGGAAGGCGAGTATAACGCTGAAGTTGTCATGACTCCAATGGGTAAAAAGACAGTTCGTTGGATTAAACCAGAAGATTTAGATGAACGTATGTCTTCAAGCCGAAATATCTTGGCTAAGGACCGCTTTGACCAACCAGTCTTCCTTTTCGAAAACGACTTTGCCCTCCGCTGGTTTGCCGACAAGTATCCAGATGTGGAGTTGGAAGAAAAGATGTGATTCAGTAAGTCTACTTGATTGCAAAGCAATTTAAGTAGACTACGGCAAGTCCTATAAGACTTGCCTAACTGCCTCACTAACTTAGTTTTACAAATGAAATCGATTTGTAAAACTAAGTGTCGTAATCTAATAAACACTAAACACTAAGCGCTAAGAGTGTTTACCTAAACGCTTCACTAGGTAAAACCCACGAATGGTATCGGTTCGTGGGTTTTGCCGTCGTAACAGAAAGGAAGCAGTCTAGCTACCTGCTTTACTAACTCCGTGTTGCCACTTCTCACACTTAATTCGTGTTTCGTTCTTGAATAGACAAAAAAGACTAGAAATTAGATAGATTTCTAGTCTTTTTATTTTAAATTATATTAGTAGTGGAACCTTCATTTATTGAAAAGCATCTATACCAACAACCTTGATAAGGAATGTAAGGAGGATAAGCAATAGAATGCTGACTCCATTAATTACTAAATGGAGTAAGATAGACATTTCTAGTCGTTTGGTGCGATAAGCAGTCCAAGTTAGTACTGCAGACATCCAGCCATAGATCAAGAAAGAAGGAAGATTATTTGGTATATGGGCTATAGTGAAGAGAAACCAACCGAAAATATATCCAATTTTCTCGTATCCTTCGAAGAGTTTAGTAGGGATGATACCTCGACAGATAACTTCCTCACAAATAGGTGCCACTATTGCAACCACGAAAATGCTGGAAATTAGAGAGCTTTCTGACATGATGCTATTGATAGCCTCTTGATTCGAAGTAGTTGTTTGCTTCAGAAGTTGTAACCAAATCGCACCAATCACATTTCCTGCGACAACGGCTACATAACTAAGAGCGATTCGAGGGGCGTCATTAATAGTAAAGAGTTTTGATTTTAGATTTAATAACTTACTTTTGTGAGCACTGTATAAAAAGAGTGTAACAATAGCGGTAGAGACAAGCCCAACTATTAGAGATGACCAGATAGATCCAAGTTGAGTTTTTTGAAGTAACATTAAAGTTACGATAGGAACTTGCGATAGGCACATAGCGACAAGAAAGATTCCTAACCAAAGCAGTCTTTTGCGATAATCTTTAAAAAAATTCATCCAAATATCTCCTAAAAAATTTATCTTATTATAGCATACTTTGGATAGGAATTCTATTAATTACCAGAACATAAGTGTAGATAAAACAAGTAAGATATTTCGAATTAAATGACTATAGAAGGATAAATCTTGTCTTAAGGTTTTCGGAAATAAAAAATTGAGAAAGCTAGCTCCCAAGAGGATATAAAAGCCGACAGAAAGTATGGTTAAAGGATTGTGCAGAAAAAATAAACTAAGAAAGATAAGGGTTGTTAGCCTGCCTGTCTTTTTATGAGTTGGTAATTTTCTCCATTTGTTTAACGGCAGAAAGGTAGCAATATCAAGTCCGAAAAGGAAAAAGAAAGAGATGAGTAACAAGTCAACGATTTCCTTTTGTAGTAGAGTGTCAGTGCTTATACTTTCAAATAAAATAAAACAGACTCCAGCAACGTTAATGATAACCATACTACTATACAATAAAAAGAAAGAGCGGCTACGATTGCATAGTTGACTATTCACGGGAGTATGACCTGAAAGATAGTGGATAAAAGTACACATAGTAGCTAATGCCAGTAAGAATAGCAACAAGTAAAAGTATGATTGTTTGAGAGTTAGAGAAATTCCAGACCAAAATACACAACTACAGAGTCCAAGATATGCTATGGATCCCAATAAGAGAAACTGGATTGATTTTCTAATTTTTTTCATAAATAAACCCCTACGTTTTTTTAACATTATAACGAAAAGGTTTCACAAAAAAACTACTCTTTCTCAAGTGTCCTTTTTTGTCTCTCAACTGTCTTTTTCTATTTTTAGATAAAAAAACACACCCTGCAGCTATTTCGTGCAAGATGTGTTTTTTTGTTAATAAAATTTCTAACGTTTAGACCAGGTTCGTTTCATAAAGAGTAATATGATAGGATAAATTTCAAGACGTCCTGCAATCATTGCAAAGGACAGGAGGAGTTTTGAAAATGGACTAAAAATTGAGAAACTTGAAGTCGTTCCTAAAATTGGACCGATATTGTTAAAACAACTGAAAACAGCACTCGTAACAACCATTAAATTGTTAGTATCTAAACTAACGATGAAGATCAGACTGAGTAGAATCATGATGTAAACTACAAAATACTTCAAAATCTTGTGTTGGGTATCCTTGTCGATGACCGTTTTATTAACATGAAGAGTTAAGACACGGTGAGGGGATATAGTAGACAAGAATTGGTTTTTTGCAATTTTAGCGAGAATAACTCCACGGATAACCTTGAGACCACCGGCAGTAGATCCGGCAGAACCACCAATTGCCATTAACATCAGTAAGATGTATTGAGAAAACAAAGGCCAGTTCGTGATGTCTCCATAACCAAAACCAGTAGTGGTAATGATATTAGAAACTTGGAAGAAGGCCATCTCAAAACTTTGTGAAACACCACTATAAAGGTGCAGTGTGTTGAGTGTGATTAAGCCAGTAGATATAGCCACGATCAAGAGATAAGCTCGAAGTTCCTCATCAAAAAAGAATTCCTTGATACGACGGAGCATGAGGTAGTAGTAGAGGTTGAAATTGACACCAAACATCAAAACCCCGATACTTGTCAGATAGGTAATGAGAGAACTGTGATAGTGGGCAATTCCATCGTTATAAACAGTGAATCCCCCAGTTCCAGCTGTTCCCATAGCGATAACAAAACTATCGTAGAGAGGCATCCCTGCAATGTAATAAATAACTACAAAAAGGGCGAACATAGCTAAGTAGAGGATGTAGAGGATTTGGGCTGTATTTTTTAGTTTAGACACAACCTTACCAAATACTGGTCCTGGGACCTCGGCCTTCATAACCTCTAAGTGGCTGTTTTTTGCATTGTCCATAATAGCTAGGGCAAAAACTAGCACCCCCATCCCTCCAATGAGGTGGGTAAAGCTCCGCCAAAATAGAAGCGAACGACTTAGTACAGAAACGTCATTTAAGATAGTTGCTCCCGTAGTAGTGAAGCCAGAACTAGTTTCGAAGAAGGCATCGATAAAATTGGGGATTTGACCTGAAAAGACAAAGGGAAGGGAGCCAAAGAAAGACCAGAGGATCCAACATAGGGCAACAATTAAGACTCCTTCTTTAGCATAGATACGTTGTTTTTTAGGTTTACTGATGATTCCGAGTAGACCTAGGACAACAAGAATCCCGATGGTAGAGAAAAGAGCTGTAAAAACTTGACTAGATTCTCGATAGTAAAGAGCAATACCAACCGGAACTAAAAGTAGCCCAGCTTCAATCAAGAGTAGTTTTGCAAGAAGAAAGCGTACCATGCTTCTATTCATAGCTTACCTCTCTAACAAATCATAAATCTTGGTGATGTTTGATAGCAAAGTGATGACCACTAGCTTATCACCGACTTGGAGCGTATTTTCTCCAGTTGGGAAGATTGTTTTTCCGTTCCGGATAATGGCGGCAATCAAGACATCTTTTTTGAGCTTCAGTTGAGACAAGGGTTTGCCAGTCATCTTGTTTGCTTCCTTAATTAAGAACTGAAGGGTTTCTACCTGGCCGTTTGCGAGGTGGTGCATAGCTTGAAGGTCAGAATATTGTGCATTTACACGACCATGGATAAAGTGCATGATAGTGTCAACAGCGATTGTCTTCGGCGTGATGATGCTTGAGAAATCCGTCGCGTGGATAATTTCCAAGAGACTAGTACGGTTTACTTTGGTAATATTTTTTTGAACACCAATGCTATCCAAAAACATAGATGTGATGATGTTTTCCTCATCAACTCCAGTTAGGGTAGCTACAGCATCGTAGTTTTGAGCACTTTCTTCTAAGAGAATATCTTTAGTTGTTCCATCCCCTTGGACGATATAGAGTTTAGGGAATTTTTCACTGAAGAAGGCAGCGCGTTCTGGGTTGACTTCAATCACTTTTGTATCAATTCGACTGTCTTTTAAAATACCTAGTAGGTAGTATGCAATCTTACCAGCTCCAATGATGAGCAAGCTCTTAACGACTCTAGATTTGAGATAATTGTGGAAGAGCATCATATCGACACGATGTCCTGTTACAAAGATGCGGTCTTTATCTTCTAGAACAAAATCTCCACTAGGAATCATCAGTTTATGATCACGTTCAATGGCGCAGACGATAACGTTACCGAACTTTTTACGAAAATCAGCAATAGACATCTGACAAATATTGCTATCTTTGCGAACGACGAATTCCATTAGGCTGACCAAACCGCCCACAAAGCGTTCAACAGATAGAGCGTTTGGGAAGTCAATGATATTTGCAATGGCACGAGCAGCTAGGAGTTCTGGATTGACAATGAGTGAAAATCCGAGAATATTTTTTTCTTTAAAGTAAGGGTTGGAATACTCAGGATTACGGACACGAACGATGGTTTCTTTTGCTCCCATTTTTTTTGCTAAAACAGCCGAAACCATATTGACCTCGTCGTATTGAGTCATGGCAATGAAAATATCACAATCTTGGACATTGGCTGCTTCTAACATAGCAAAGTCAGCACCGTTTCCTGCGATTCCCATAATATCAAAACGGCTGGTCAAGTATTTTAGAACAGTTTCGTTCTGTTCAATTAAGACAACATCATGATTGTCAGCGACAAGTGAACGACAAAGGGCAGAACCAACTTTCCCCCCTCCGACAAGAATAATCTTCATAGTTAGTTAACCTACTTTTTCAATATGTCTCTATCATACCTTTTTTTAGAAAAAAATGCACTCAACAACCGACTGTTTCCTTCTTTAATAGAGGGATTAGATGAATTCTAGGAAATATTATACTTTAAACAAAATATGATTATGAAAAAAAGCACGTGTTTCCGAATTTATTTACCCATGCGCATCCTTCAATATTATTGGCTTATAGGATATTTTGTAACTTTTGTAAATATGCTTGTAAAAAAAATGAAAAAATCAAGTCGTTTCTATTGACAATCAGGCTGAAAGTGTTATACTAAAAAAGTAGTTTCGCTGATTTACTTCAAACCTGTTGTGAGGTAAGTTAACGATGCCTTAACCACGCTGTTTGCTGAGCTTGACTCCGGGCAGTGTGGCTATTTTTTTGCACTAGTGAGAGGAAGCAAGGCATGGCCAATCATATTGTATTGTTTGAACCACAAATTCCACAAAATACGGGAAATATTGCACGAACCTGTGCGGCGACAAATGCGCCCCTTCATATTATCAAACCGATGGGCTTTCCGATTGATGATCGTAAAATGAAGCGAGCCGGGCTAGACTATTGGGACAACCTTGAGATCTATTTTTATGATAGTTTAGATGAATTTATGAAAAAAATGGATGGTCAACTCTACTTGATTTCCAAGTTTGCAGAAAAGGTCTATTCAGATGCTGATTTCACGATAGAAGGGAATTATTATTTTCTTTTTGGCCGCGAAGATAAGGGTCTGCCTGAGGAATTTATGCGTGAACATCCTGAAAAAGCTCTCAGAATTCCCATGAATGACGAACATGTTCGAAGCCTAAATGTATCCAATACAGTCTGTATGATTGTCTACGAGGCGCTTCGCCAACAAAACTTTGCTGGGCTCGAATTGGTTCATACTTACGAAACGGATAAGTTGAAATAAACATGAAAACGAATACTTAAGGCTTGCGCTTGCAAGCTTTTTTTGTTATCATAAAGGGGTCTTCAGGGCTGGGTGTAATTCCCGACCGGCGGTGACTTTTACTTGGAAATGTTATTTTCCTTTTATACTTTGTTGCCAAGCTTTGCCAAACCAAAAGTTATGCCTACAGCTTGTCGCCTCGTCTAAAAGAAAAATCTCCATTTCCATAGTCTAAAAGAAGTCCGCGAGCGCAAGCTGATGTGGTGAGATTCCACAACCGACAGTATAGTCTGGATGGGAGAAGACGAAAGGATGGCTTTGTCTATTCTGCTTCATTATAATAGAAATAAAACCAGTTTCTTTGTAAGCTTAGGTTGTTTTTTGAGATAGTTAAGAGAGTAGATAGAGAGAAACTTTCCAACTTCTTCTGATTTTATAGAAAATTGGAGGAACCTGTTATGACAAACACACGTCGACTTTCGACCATTGCAATTTTATCAGCACTTTCATTTGTGTTGATGTACTTTGACTTTCCGCTTCTACCAGCGGCATCCTTTTTAAGGATTGAGTTCAGCATCTTACCGGTTTTGGTAGGGTTAATAGTACTCGATTTACCTGCAGCTTTTGTGATAATTTTACTCCGTTCCTTGCTTAAGTTAATTTTAAACAATCAAGGAGTCAGCACCTATATCGGTTTGCCGATGAATATTGTGGCTTTAGGAGTTTTTGTTCTTGCATTTGGTTTGATTTGGAAAAAAGATCGGACGCCAATTCGTTTTGCTCTAGCTTCTCTTGCTGGTACGATTGGTTTGACCTTGGCTATGCTAGTTCTTAACTATGTTTATGCTGTCCCATTATATGCTAAATTTGCTAATTTTGATATTGAGAAAATACTAGGACTAAGTAACTATTTGTTGACAATAGTTTTACCTTTTAACTTAATTGAGGGTATTATCTTTGCACTAGCATTTTGGTTGATTTATGTCTTCCTAAAGGTAACTTTAAAACGTTATGAAAGATAAACAAACATATTTAACAAAGGGCTCTTTTGCCCTTTTACTTTTTATGATTATTGGCTATATTGTCAAATTTTATCCAGAAATGCTGGTCAGTTTTGATCAGCCAATTCAGACTGCCATTAGAGGTGATTTACCTGAGACCTTAACGCTTCTTTTTCGGGCAATTACGCACTTAATTGATATCCCAGTCATTATCACTTGGGTTCTCATTGTAGCATTTATTTTTTACCGTAAGCAATGGAAACTGGAAAGCTATCTTATGTTGGGAAACCTAGCTTTAGCTGGAATCTTAATCGTAACTTTTAAGAATATCTACCAAAGACCACGGCCAGAAATTCTACACTTGGTAGAAGAAAAAGGTTTTTCTTTTCCAAGCGGACATTCTCTGGCAGTAACGATTATGGTTGGAACTTTGATTGTGATTTTGAGCCAAAGGATTAAAGATCAACTTTGGAAAAGAATCGTCCAAATCTTACTCGGGCTTTACTTAGTCAGTGTATTGATATCCAGAGTCTATCTGGGGGTTCATTATCCGTCAGATGTTCTTGCTAGTCTTTGTGTAGGCCTAGGGGTTCTATTTATCGAATTTCCATTTTATGACAAACTCCGTTTCCAATGGCGGTTTAAAGGAAAGCAGAAGTAGGCATCAATTCTCTTGAGGAGAAAGAAATGAAAGTCAATATAAGAGATCTTCATCCGACTCAACTATACTTATCAGAAAAGAAGTTGCTAGATATTCAGATGCTTAATCAGTCGGCAGAAATCATCAATGTGGATCCAATTAGTGTTCTTGCATTTGGAGATTGTCTGTTGATTACTGATGGGCATCACAGGGCTTATCAGGCTTTAATGGCAGGTCGAGATACGATTTCTGCTGAGTGGGATAGAGATGGTGGTGATGAACTATATCATCTCTATGCGCAAGCTTGTGAGAAAAGAAAGATATACTCTGTTCTGGATTTAAAAAATCATATCTTACCTCAAGATGAGTATGAAGCAAAATGGTATAACTGGTGTGATGGTTTTAATCAAGCAGCGGAGCTAGTATTAGGAGTAGAAAATGAAGACAAAAATCATTCAGATAGATGATTCCTTACGTCTTGTTCCCTATTTTTTAGCAGATCATCGTGATGCAGCTTTAGCTTGGTATCAAGATGTGGATTTGGTAGAACTTGTAGACGGTATTAGAATACCCTATAGTTTGGAAAAATTAAATGCCATGTATTCTTATTTAGAGAGGCACGGAGATTTGTTTTGGATTGAGTTTCGAGAAAAGGAGGGGTGGTTTCCAATTGGGGATATCACCTTATCTCAAAACAATCTTCCTATCGTGATTGGCAATCCAACTTATCAACATCAAGGACTTGGATACAAGGTTTTGAAGGTCTTGATTGATCTAGCTCGTCAAAGGGGATGGAAAGAATTAAAAGTTCAGGAAATCTATGATTTCAATCATGCCTCCAGACGATGTTTTGAATCCCTTGGTTTTGTTGAGAGTAGAAGAACTGAAATTGGGGTTGGCTTTCTCTTAAAACTGGACACTAACTAGGCTAAATTATTTTTAAAAATCGCTCAAAAATAGAGCGGTTTTTAAATTCATAGTTTGCAACACTTTTAAAATCGAAATGATAGGCAAATTCAGTTATAAAATTTCTCTAAAAATAGAATTTTTCTCTTGCATTTGGGATAAATTAGTGTATAATAGTAGGGTATGTGTAAAACATACTTGTGGGAGGTAAAAATCTTTAAATTACCGCCAAAACCACAAAGGAGGATTTAGAAATGGCTAAAAAAGTCGAAAAACTTGTAAAATTGCAAATCCCTGCTGGTAAAGCTACGCCAGCTCCACCGGTTGGACCTGCTCTTGGTCAAGCTGGTATCAACATCATGGGATTCACAAAAGAGTTCAACGCTCGTACAGCTGATCAAGCTGGTATGATCATTCCAGTTGTTATCTCAGTATACGAAGACAAATCATTTACTTTCGTTACTAAAACACCACCAGCTGCTGTTCTTTTGAAAAAAGCTGCAGGTGTTGAAAAGGGATCAGGTACCCCTAACAAAACTAAAGTTGCTACAGTTACTCGTGCACAAGTACAAGAAATTGCAGAAACTAAGATGCCAGATTTGAACGCTGCAAACATTGAGTCTGCAATGCGTATGATCGAAGGTACTGCTCGTTCTATGGGATTCACTGTTGTTGACTAATCAATAACTTCCCTATATAACCCGCAAGACTTCATCATTTCGAGAAGTGACGTGGGAGATGAAAATCGATTGAACCACTTACAAGGAGAATAGAAAATGGCTAAAAAAAGCAAACAACTTCGTGCTGCTCTTGAGAAAATCGACAGCACAAAAGCATACAGCGTAGAAGAAGCTGTAGCTCTTGCAAAAGAAACTAACTTTGCAAAATTTGACGCAACTGTAGAAGTTGCTTACAACTTGAACATTGACGTGAAAAAAGCTGACCAACAAATCCGTGGAGCAATGGTATTACCAAACGGTACTGGTAAAACATCTCGCGTTCTTGTATTTGCACGTGGTGCAAAAGCTGAAGAAGCTAAAGCAGCTGGTGCAGACTTCGTTGGGGAAGACGACCTTGTTGCTAAAATCAACGACGGTTGGTTGGACTTCGACGTAGTTATCGCTACACCTGACATGATGGCTCTTGTTGGACGTCTTGGACGTGTCCTTGGACCACGTAACTTGATGCCAAACCCTAAAACTGGTACTGTAACAATGGATGTTGCTAAAGCAGTTGAAGAGTCTAAAGGTGGTAAAATCACTTACCGTGCTGACCGTGCAGGTATCGTACAAGCTATCATCGGTAAAGTTTCATTTGAAGCTGACAAGTTAGTTGAAAACTTCAAAGCATTCAACGAAACAATCCAAAAATCTAAACCAGCTACAGCAAAAGGAACTTACGTAACAAGCTTGACAATCACAACTACTCAAGGTGTTGGTATCAAGGTTGACGTTAACTCACTTTAATCAGTAAATAATCGAAAGGTTGAGACAAAATGTCTCAACCTTTTTCTATTAAAAGGTAAAAATACGTATAAACTTTCTAATTCATTTAATATTGTAAAGTATCTAGATAGAAAATTCAGAAAATTGTTTCTTTTGTCTTGAAAATTTTTGAAAAAATGGTATTATAGAAACAAGTCATTTTAAGAGAAGAGAAAGGGGAACGATGGAGAAAATCATTTTAGATTCACCAAAGTCGGGATCAGAACTTGTTTTGGAAACACTCCGTGATTTAGGAATCGACACGATCTTCGGTTATCCAGGCGGAGCTGTATTGCCTTTATATGATGCTATTTATAATTTTAAAGGTATCCGCCATATTCTAGGTCGTCATGAACAAGGTTGTCTTCATGAAGCTGAAGGTTATGCTAAGTCAACAGGAAAACTTGGTGTCGCAGTCGTCACAAGTGGACCAGGAGCTACGAATGCCATTACAGGTATTGCAGATGCCATGAGTGACAGTGTTCCCCTTTTGGTCTTCACAGGACAAGTCGCAAGAGCGGGAATCGGTAAGGACGCTTTCCAAGAAGCAGATATTGTCGGAATTACCATGCCGATTACCAAGTACAACTACCAGGTTCGAGAGACAGCGGACATCCCACGTGTGATTACAGAGGCTGTACATATTGCGACTACGGGTCGTCCAGGACCAGTTGTGATTGACTTGCCAAAAGATGTTTCTGCTCTTGAAACGGACTTCGTCTATTCATCGGAGATAGATTTACCAAGTTATCAACCAACTCTAGAGCCAAATGAGATGCAAATCAAGAAAATCTTGAAACAACTTTCTAAGGCTAAGAAACCAGTCTTACTAGCTGGTGGTGGTATTAGTTACGCTGAAGCTGCTGCAGAGTTAAATGAATTTGCAGAGCGTTATCAAATTCCAGTTGTTACAAGTCTTTTGGGACAAGGAACAATCGCAACTAGCCACCCTCTATTTTTGGGAATGGGTGGAATGCATGGTTCCTTTGCAGCCAACATTGCTATGACTGAAGCAGATTTTATGATTTCGATTGGGTGTCGTTTTGATGACCGTTTGACTGGTAATCCTAAGACATTTGCGAAGAATGCCAAAGTAGCGCATATTGATATCGATCCAGCGGAGATTGGTAAGATTATCGCTGTTGATATCCCAGTTGTTGGAGATGCGAAAAAGGCCTTGCAGCAGTTGCTAGCTGAGCCAATCGTTCGTAACAATACTGAAAAATGGATTGAAAAAGTTACCAAAGATAAGAATCGTGTTCGTTCTTATGATAAGAAGGAGCGTGTCGTCCAACCACAAGCAGTTATTGAACGTATCGGTGAGTTGACGAAGGGGGACGCCATTGTTGTAACGGACGTCGGCCAACACCAAATGTGGACAGCTCAATACTATCCTTACCAAAATGAGCGTCAATTGGTAACCTCAGGTGGTCTAGGAACCATGGGATTCGGAGTTCCTGCAGCCATTGGAGCAAAAATTGCCAATCCAGATAAGGAGGTCGTGCTCTTTGTCGGTGATGGTGGTTTCCAAATGACCAATCAGGAATTGGCAATCTTGAACATCTACAAGATTCCAATCAAGGTTATCATGCTTAATAACCATTCACTTGGGATGGTTCGTCAGTGGCAAGAAGCCTTTTATGAAGGGCGAACATCAGAGTCGGTCTTTGACAGTCTTCCTGACTTCCAATTGATGGCTCAAGCCTACGGGATTAAGAATTATAAATTTGACAATCCTGAAACATTAGAGAAGGATTTGGAAGTTATCATGGAAGATGTACCAATGTTTATTGAAGTTGACATTTCTCGGAAAGAGCATGTTTTGCCGATGGTACCAGCTGGTAAGAGTAACCATGAAATGTTGGGGGTGAAGTTTAATGCGTAGAATGTTAACAGCCAAACTTCAAAACCGGTCGGGAGTTCTCAATCGTTTTACTGGTGTCTTGTCTAGACGTCAAGTTAACATTGAGAGCATCTCGGTAGGGGCGACAGAAAATCCCAATGTGTCACGGATTACGATTATCATTGATGTCGCATCTCAGGATGAAGTGGAACAAATCATCAAGCAACTTAACCGCCAGGTCGATGTGATTCGTGTTCGTGATATCACAGATAAACCGCACTTAGAGCGCGAAGTTATTTTGGTAAAGGTTGCAGCACCAGCTGAGAAGCGAGCAGAAATCTTAGCGATTATTCAGCCTTTCCGTGCAACTGTTGTTGATGTGGCTCCAAGCTCCATCACTGTTCAGATGACTGGGAATGCAGAAAAGAGCGAAGCTTTGATTCGGGTTATTCGACCATATGGTATTAAGAATATTGCTCGTACTGGTGCAACTGGATTTACCCGCGACTAAAACTCTTCGAAAATCAAATTCAAATCACGTCAGCTTTGCCTTGTCGTACTCAAGTACAACCTGCGGCTAGCTTCCTAATTTGCTCTTTGATTTTCATTGAGTAAAAAATAACCTAAATTTGTTATAACAGCCTAATAGGCAATAAAAATAGAAAAGAGAGAAAAAACTATGGCAGTTCAAATGGAATACGAAAAAGATGTTAAAGTAGCAGCACTTGACGGTAAAAAAATCGCTGTTATCGGTTATGGTTCACAAGGTCATGCTCACGCTCAAAACTTGCGTGATTCAGGTCACGATGTGATTATCGGCGTTCGTCCAGGTAAATCATTTGATAAAGCTAAAGAAGATGGTTTTGATACTTACACAGTAGCAGAAGCAACTAAATTGGCTGATGTTATCATGATTTTGGCTCCAGACGAAATTCAACAAGAATTGTACGAAGCAGAAATTGCTCCAAACTTGGAAGCTGGGAATGCAGTTGGATTTGCGCATGGTTTCAATATCCACTTCGAATTCATCAAAGTTCCTGCAGATGTTGATGTCTTCATGTGCGCGCCTAAAGGACCAGGACACTTGGTACGTCGTACTTATGAAGAAGGATTTGGTGTTCCAGCACTTTACGCTGTATACCAAGATGCTACAGGAAATGCTAAAGACATCGCTATGGACTGGTGTAAAGGTGTTGGTGCAGCGCGTGTAGGTCTTCTTGAAACAACATACAAAGAAGAAACTGAAGAAGATTTGTTTGGTGAACAAGCAGTTCTTTGCGGTGGTTTGACTGCCCTTATCGAAGCTGGTTTTGAAGTCTTGACTGAAGCTGGATACGCTCCAGAATTGGCTTACTTCGAAGTGCTTCACGAAATGAAATTGATCGTTGACTTGATCTACGAAGGTGGATTCAAGAAAATGCGTCAATCAATCTCTAACACAGCTGAATACGGTGACTACGTGTCAGGTCCACGTGTGATTACTGAACAAGTGAAAGAAAATATGAAAGCAGTTCTTGCTGATATCCAAAATGGTACATTTGCTAACGACTTTGTCAACGACTACAAAGCTGGACGTCCAAAATTGACTGCTTACCGTGAACAAGCAGCTAACCTTGAAATTGAAAAGGTTGGTGCAGAATTGCGTAAAGCAATGCCATTTGTTGGTAAAAACGACGATGACGCATTCAAAATCTACAACTAATTTTTGAGAATAAAAATAGAAGGCGAGTTGGGGGGTACCTAACCCGCTTTTTATCTTGAAAAAGAATCAAGGAGAAGATTATGCTTAGTGCAAAAGATGTGGTGAAGGCCCACAAGGTTCTGAGTGGTGTAGTAGTCAATACACCACTAGAATATGATCATTACTTATCAGAAAAATACGGAGCTAAAATTTATCTCAAAAAAGAAAATGCTCAACGAGTTCGATCGTTTAAGATTCGAGGAGCTTATTATGCCATCTCACAATTGACTAAGGAAGAACGTGAGCGTGGAGTTGTCTGTGCGTCAGCGGGAAATCACGCTCAAGGTGTTGCCTACACTTGTAATGAGATGAAGATTCCTGCAACAATCTTTATGCCAATTACAACGCCTCAACAGAAAATTGGTCAGGTTCGTTTTTTTGGTGGAGATTTTGTAACTATCAAATTGGTAGGAGATACCTTTGATGCATCTGCCAAGGCTGCTCAAGAGTTTACAGTCGCTGAAAATCGTACCTTTATTGATCCTTTTGATGATCCTTATGTTCAAGCTGGTCAGGGTACGGTAGCCTATGAAATTTTAGAAGAAGCGCGAAAAGAATCCATTGATTTTGATACTGTCTTGGTGCCTGTAGGCGGTGGAGGACTCATTGCAGGAGTTTCTACTTATATAAAGGAAACGAATCCTGCTATTGAAGTTCTTGGTGTAGAAGCTAACGGAGCTCGTTCCATGAAGGCGGCATTTGAGGCTGGAGGTCCCGTTAAACTCAAAGAAATTGATAAGTTTGCAGACGGAATCGCTGTGCAGAAGGTTGGACAGTTGACCTATGAAGCAACCCGTAAAAATGTTGAAACGCTTATCGGAGTGGACGAAGGCTTAATCTCTGAGACCTTGATTGATCTTTATTCTAAACAAGGAATTGTAGCTGAGCCTGCTGGTGCTGCTAGTGTGGCGGCTCTGGAAGTACTGTCAGACTATATAAAAGGAAAGACCATTTGTTGTATTATCTCTGGAGGAAATAACGATATCAACCGTATGCCAGAGATGGAAGAGCGTGCCTTGATTTATGATGGCATCAAGCATTACTTTGTGGTAAACTTCCCACAACGTCCAGGGGCTCTTCGAGAATTTGTAAATGATATCTTGGGGCCAAATGATGATATCACTCGTTTTGAGTATATTAAACGTGCCAGCAAGGGAACAGGACCAGTCTTAATCGGGATTGCTCTTGCTAACAAGCATGATTATGCGGGCTTGATTCACCGAATGGAGAAATTTGATCCGTCTTATATTAACTTGAATGGGAATGAAACTCTATATAATATGCTTGTTTAATATCCTATAAAATTTTTATCATATCATTTGCCTAACCTATATATGAGTGCTATAATGTAAGTGAAGAAAGGGGGAGATTCCCATGGTTTTACAAGTTTTACTTGTTCTAGTGATTCTAATGCTTATTGTAGGAGCTGTGTTAGTGAGCTCTGTTTATGTCGTTCGTCAACAATCTGTTGCAATTATCGAACGATTTGGTAAGTATCAAAAGTTAAGTAATAGTGGTATTCATCTACGGGCACCATTTGGCATTGACAAAATTGCAGCTCGTGTGCAGCTACGCCTTTTACAAAGTGAGATCGTGGTTGAAACCAAAACCCAAGATAACGTTTTTGTGACTATGAATGTCGCAACTCAGTATCGTGTAAATGAGTTAAACGTTACAGACGCTTACTATAAATTGATGAGACCTGAAGCTCAAATCAAATCTTATATTGAAGATGCATTGCGCTCATCTGTTCCTAAGTTAACTTTGGATGAATTGTTTGAGAAAAAAGATGAAATTGCATTAGAAGTTCAAAAGCAAGTAGCGGAAGAAATGTCAACGTATGGGTATATTATCGTTAAGACGCTCATTACCAAAGTTGAGCCGGATGCAGAAGTCAAACAATCAATGAACGAAATTAATGCTGCCCAACGTAAGAGAGTGGCAGCTCAAGAATTGGCTGAAGCAGATAAAATTAAGATCGTTACAGCGGCAGAAGCTGAGGCAGAAAAAGATCGCCTCCATGGTGTGGGGATCGCAGAGCAGCGGAAAGCAATTGTTGATGGACTTGCTGATTCTATTAAAGAGTTAAAAGGAGCCAATGTCGAATTAACTGAAGAACAAATTATGTCAATCCTATTAACCAATCAGTATTTGGATACATTGAATAATTTTGCAGATAAACAAGGAAATAATACAATATTCTTGCCAGCAAATCCTAATGGAGTTGAAGATATTCGAACCCATATATTATCAGCTTTGAAAGCTAAATAATTACAATCTTAACGCAATAATCTAGTTAATATATGTGTTTTAATTGACAAATATTATAAAAACATATAGAATGAAGTTGCGTAAAGAAAAAAATAGGAGAATAACATGGCTAAGTCTAACTTTGAAAAAGTAGAAGCAGTTGTTAGCTGGGTTCGTGATAAGAAGATCACAGGGTATCGTATTTCTAAGGAAACGAATGCCCGTGAGATGTCTATCATTGCTTTGGCTCAAGGACGTGCAAAAGTTAAAAACATTTCCTTTGAAACAGCCCTCGGCTTAATTGATTTCTACAATAAAAATCATGAAAAATTTGAAGATTAGTCTTTGGATATAGGCAGGTTCGAAAAGAATCTGCCTTTTCATTTTTGGAAATAAAAAAAGACTGCCATTGCAGTCTTTTTTCTTATCGAAGATAGCGTTGTAAAAATTCTCTTGTACGTTCTTCTTTGGGATTAGTAAATAGATCTTCTGGTTTGCCTTCTTCTGCAATGACACCTTTATCCATAAAGATGACGCGGTTTGATACATCGCGAGCGAATTCCATTTCATGGGTTACGACAATCATGGTCAAGCCTTCTTGAGCTAAATCTTGCATGATTTTGAGAACTTCACCGACCATTTCAGGGTCAAGAGCTGATGTAGGCTCATCAAAGAGAATGGCATCAGGATTCATAGAAAGTGCACGAGCAATGGCAACACGTTGCTTTTGACCACCAGAAAGTTGTTTTGGTTTAGCTTGCCAGTAGCGCTCTCCCATTCCAACTTTTTCAAGGTTTTCTTTAGCAATTTTCTCTGCTTCTGATCGTTCACGTTTGAGGACAGTAGTCTGTGCAACAATCGTATTTTCAAGAACGTTGAGATTTTCAAAGAGGTTGAAGGACTGGAAGACCATTCCTAGTTTTTCTCGATAGTGAGTGAGGTTATAGCCTTTTTCGAGGACGTTTTCACCGTGATAAAGGATTTTACCTTCAGTGGGTGTTTCAAGTAAGTTGATTGAACGTAGGAAGGTTGATTTACCACTACCAGAACTACCGATGATAGAAATAACTTCTCCTTTATGGATAGTAAGAGAGATGTCTTTTAGGACCTCGTTTTGTCCATAGGATTTTTTGAGGTGTTTGATTTCAAGAATGGGTTGATTCATTATTTCAAATCCTCCGTTTGCATTTGGTTAGCTCCTGTTGTGTAGGTATCCATATCCATTCGTTTTTCGATATAGCGTAGGATACGTGTTACTGTAAAGGTGAGGACAAAGTAGATAACTGCGATAATAGTAAAGGTTTGGAAGTATTGGTAGGTTTGTGTTGCTACTGTATTTCCTGAGAAGTAAAGTTCTACAACAGAGATAACATTCAATACAGAAGTATCCTTGATGTTGATGACGAACTCATTACCAGTCGCAGGTAAAATGTTTCGAACTACCTGAGGTAAAACAATCTTACGCATGGTTTGATTATGAGTCATACCAAGTGCAGTAGCTGCTTCAAATTGTCCCTTGTCAACAGCCAGGATACCACCACGAACGATTTCGGTCATGTAGGCACCGGTATTGATAGAAACGATAAAGATAGCAGCGAGAGTACGGTCTAGGTTGATTCCGAAAGCCTGGGCAGTTCCATAGTAGATAACCATAGATTGTACAATCATAGGAGTTCCACGGAAAATTTCAATATAGATATTGAGAATCCAACCAACTATATTTTGGATGACGTAGAAAAATTGATTTTCAGATTGGGGCGCAGTACGAAAAACACCGATAGCAAGACCAATAACGAGACCAACGATAGTACCGATAATGGAAATTAAAAGTGTGATTCCGGCACCTCGCAAGAGTTGTTGCCAGTTTTCACTTAGAATTTTAGCAACTTGGCTAAAGAAATTACTGCTGTTTTCTTCAGTAGTTGTAGCTTGAACAGGTTGTTCTTTAATCATACGATCCATTAGGGCAACTTGTTCTTCTTTAGTGATGGTTTCAATGCTAGCATTGATTTGGCTGATACGTTCGTCATCCTTACGAAGACCGATAGCGATAGAGGTATCTTCTTCTCCAGTTTTAAAACCAGGTTCAGGCTGAATCATTTTAAATTTGGCATTTGCTGATTCAGCAGTTAGGGCTTCAGGGCGTTCAGAAACATAAGCGTCAATGACACCAGCTTCAAGAGCTTGACGCATTTGAGCGAAATCACCCATGGCAGTTTCTTTTTTAGCGCCTGGAATTTGAGAAATCAAGTCATAAAGGTAAACCCCTTGTTGAGAAGTGATTTTTGCATCTTTAAAATCATCTAGTGTTTTGGCGTTTGCATAGGCAGAATCTTTTTTGACTAATAGTACGGGTTCGCTAGTGTAGTAGCTGCTTGAGAAGGCAATTTCTTGTTTGCGTTCAGCAGTTGGACTCATACCTGCAATAATCATATCAATCTTACCAGAAGTAAGGGCTGGAACAAGTCCTTCCCATTTTGTTTTTACAATGAGTGGTTCTTTACCCAGATCTTTAGCGATTATTTTTGCAATTTGAACATCGTAACCGTTAGCATATTGGTTTGTTCCATCAATCTTGACAGCGCCGTTACTGTCGTCGTCTTGTGTCCAGTTGAAAGGGGCGTAAGCTGCTTCCATCCCGATGCGTAAATATTCATCGGCTTGGACCTGGCTAACTAGTCCTAGAGTAAGGGCTAGGCTAGCAAGGATAGATAAGCATAATTTTTTCATATTTTCTCCTATTTATAGTCTAAAAATGGCTCCCTCTATTGTATCTAAAAATGGTGAGATTTTCAATACAAGTAAACCCTTACTTGGAAAAAAATGATATAATGAGAAAAAGGTCAAAAGAGGCTATATTATGAAAAAAAGATGGTTAATAGTACTTATATTTACTTGTCTGATAATTGTTCCAAAATTGGTTTTTGCCGTGGATTTTAGCATTCCATCATATAAAGGAGAACTGTATATTCATGGAGATAATACAGCGGAATTTAGGCAGAAGATAGTTTACCAGTTCGAGGAGGATTTTAATGGCCAAATCGTGGGGATTGGTCGTGCAGGCAAGATGCCTAGTGGATTTGAAATTGTTCCTCAGCCAAAGGTTGAGGCCTTTAAAAATAGTCATAAAATCGAAAATCTTACTAGCGAAGTGACAGAAGAAACGAATGGTTATACTGTTAAAGTCTATAATCCAGGTCAGGAAGGGGACAGGGTCGAAGTGGAACTTACCTGGCAATTGAAAAATCTTCTTTTCCTATATGATGATATCGCTGAATTAAATTGGCAACCCTTAACAGATAGTTCAGAATCTATTGAAAAGTTTGAGTTTCACGTAAGTGGAGAGAAGGGGGCTGAAAAACTCTTTTTTCACACAGGGCAACTCTATAGAGAGGGAAGGATTGAACAGAGTGGTCATGACTATACTATTCGTTTAGACAATCTTCCGTCTAAGCGCGGAGTTGAGTTGCATGCATACTGGCCTCGAACTGATTTTGCTAGCGCTACGGATCAGGACTTGAAAGGGAATCGTTTAGAAGAGTTTAATAAGATAGAAGACTCGATTGTTAGAGAAAAAGAGCAGAGTAAACAACTCGTTACTTGGGTGTTTCCTTCAATACTTTCCATCTCCTTGTTATTGAGTATCTGCTTCTATTTTATTTATAGAAGAAAAACCACTCCTTCAGTCAAATATGCCAAAAATCATCGTCTCTATGAACCGCCGATGGAATTAGAGCCTATGGTTTTATCTGAAGCTGTTTACTCGACCTCCTTGGAGGAAGTGAGTCCTCTAATTAAAGGAACAGGCAAATTCGACTTCAACCAGCTTATTCAGGCTACCTTGTTAGATGTAATTGACCGTGGGAATGTCTCTATTATTTCAGAAGGAGATGCAGTTATTTTAAGGTTGGTAAAAGAAGATGGCTTGGCAATCTTTGAGCGAACCTGTCTAAATCTGGCCTTTTCAGGTAAAAAAGAAGTTGCTGTTTCTGATTTGTTTGCGGATTATAAGGTCTCTGAGAGTCTTTACCGTGGAGCAAAAGCTGCTGATGAAAGACGGATTCAAACAAAAGGTCGTAAGCTCAAATCCTCTTTCGAAGAAGCATTGAAAGAGATGCAAGAAGGAGTGAGAAATCGGGTTACCTTCTGGGGACTCCCAGATTACTATCGTCCTTTAACTGGTGTGGAAAAGGCCTTGCAAGTGGGTATGGGACTTTCTACTATCCTACCTCTATTTATCGGATTTGGTTTGTTCTTGTACAGTTTAGATGTTCATGCTTATTTTTACCTCCCTTTGTCAGTACTTAGTTTTCTAGGTTTGGTTTTGGCTGTTTTCTATTATTGGAAGCTTCGACTAGATAATCGTGATGGTGTCCTAAATGAAGCAGGAGCAGAAGTCTACTATCTCTGGACCAGTTTTGAAAATATGTTGCGTGACATTGCACGATTGGATCAGGCTGAATTGGAAAGTATTGTTGTTTGGAATCGTCTATTAGTGTATGCAACTTTGTTTGGATATGCTGATAAGGTTAGCCATTTGATGAAGGTTCACCACATCCAAGTAGAAAATCCAGATATCAATCTCTATGTAGCTTATAGCTGGCACAGTATGTTTTATCATTCAACAGCACAAATGAGCCATTATGTTAGTGTCGCAAATACAGCAAGTACCTTTTCTGTATCATCCGGAAGCGGTAGCTCTGGAGGTGGCTTCTCAGGCGGTGGCGGTGGTGGAAGTGTTGGTGCTTTCTAAAGAAAACTCAACACAGCCTTTAAAAGTATGATATAATGGAGGATAGAAAAAGGAGTAATCTATGTATTTTTTTGAAATTTTAAAATCAATCTTTTTTGGTATTGTTGAAGGAATTACGGAATGGTTGCCGATTTCAAGTACTGGTCACTTGATTTTAGCGGAAGAATTCGTCAAATATAAAGACCAAACTGAAGCTTTTAAGTCTTTGTTTAACGTAGTCATTCAACTTGGTGCCATCTTTGCAGTTGTGGTTATCTACTTTAACAAACTTAATCCCTTCAAACCAGGTAAGGATAAAGTTCAAGTTCGTAGAACTTGGCAGTTATGGTCCAAAGTTTTTGTGGCGACCCTACCTCTTCTCCTAGTCTTTAAGTTTGATGATTGGTTTGATACCTATTTCCATAACAAGGTTTCAGTAGCCATTATGTTGATTGTTTATGGGGTTGCCTTTATCTATCTTGAAAAACGCAACAAGGCCCAAGCTATTGAGCCAACAGTTACGGAGTTAGATAAATTACCTTACAAAACAGCATTGTATATCGGTCTTTTCCAAGTTTTGTCCCTTTTACCAGGAACTAGTCGTTCTGGTGCCACAATCATTGGTGGTTTGTTAAATGGTACTAGTCGTTCAGTGGTGACAGAATTTACCTTCTATCTAGGAATTCCAGTTATGTTTGGAGCCAGCGCTTTGAAGATTTTTAAATTCATCAAGGCTGGAGAAGTCTTGACTTTTGGCCAATTCTTCTTACTTCTAGTTGCTATGGTAGTGGCTTTTGCAGTCAGCATGGTTGCTATTCGTTTCTTGACCAGCTATGTCAAAAAACACGACTTTACAGTGTTTGGTAAATACCGTATTGTTCTTGGTAGTGTCTTACTAATTTATAGCTTTGTTCGATTATTTGTATAAGAAAGAAACCTTGAAGGAAGATCCTTCAAGGTTTTTAAAATCCTGTCACAGTGACTCCCAATAAGCGGACACCCTTGTCTTTATCACTCAGTGTTTCGTAGAGTTGGATAATGCTTTGTGCGATTTCTTCAGAGTCTTGTGTTTGTTGGCTCAGTGTTTTTCGTTTTGTCAAAGTAGAAAAGTCAGCATAGCGGATTTTCAAAATGACAATTTTACCACTTTTTTCATGTTTTTGAAGACTAAGGGTCACTTTTTCCGAAAGGAGAGTTAGCTCTTTTTTTATATCTTCATCTAGACTTAGAATCTTACTGTAAGTTTTTTCTTTACCAATAGACTTACGGATACGATTTGATTTAACGGGAGAATTATCAATACCTCGAGCTTTACGATAAAGGTCAAAACCGAGTCGTCCGAAACGATCAATGAGAGTGATTTCAGAAATCTCTAAAAGGTCAGTACCCGTAAATACACCCATTTGATGGAGTTTTTCAACTGTTTTCTTGCCCACACCGTGGAATTTAGCGACATCCATTTGCTTGAGGAAATTTTCAGCTTCATCAGGAAGAATGACTGTCAAACCACGAGGCTTTTGGTAGTCACTTGCCATTTTAGCTAAAAATTTATTGTATGAAACACCGGCAGAAGCTGTTAATCGCAATTCGTTCCAGATATCCTGCTGAATTAAACGAGCAATTTTTACAGCAGATTTGATACCAAGCTTGTTTTCAGTTACATCTAGATAAGCTTCGTCGATACTCATGGGTTCAATTTTATCCGTATATCGTTTAAAAACAGATCGAATCTGTTGGCCAACAGTAGTATATTTTTCATAGTTCCCAGAAATAAAAATAGCTTGAGGACAGCGTTCATAAGCCTCTTTGGAACTCATAGCTGAGTGGATCCCGAATGCTCTCGCTTCATAACTACAGGTTGAAACAACACCCCTGCCTCCTGTTTTCCTAGGGTCGCTACCAATAATAACAGGTTTCCCTTTAAGCTTAGGATTGTCACGAATTTCTACAGCAGCAAAAAAGGCATCCATGTCAATATGGATGATTTTACGTGATAAATCATTCATCAGTGGAAATATGAGCATGGACTGTCCTTTCTTTGATAAATTTTCTAGCTTCATTATACCCTTTTTCTGAAAAAATAGGAAATAGCTAATTATTTTTCAAAACTATACTACAGTTTCCAATAAAAAAACAACTGTATTATAAAAGAAAGTGTTAAAAAAGAGTGATTTTACTTGTTGAAATCGTTTACTGTGTGTTATACTGAATACATGAATGTAACAGATGACTGTTACTAGAAAGATAAAAGAGGACATTAACATGGTTGTTAAGACAGTTGTTGAAGCACAGGACATTTTTGACAAAGCCTGGGAAGGCTTTAAAGGTGTTGACTGGAAAGAAAAAGCAAGTGTGTCACGCTTTGTACAAGCTAACTACACACCTTATGATGGAGATGAAAGCTTCCTTGCAGGACCAACAGAGCGTTCACTTCACATTAAAAAAATCGTAGAAGAAACTAAAGCACACTACGAAGAAACTCGTTTCCCAATGGACACTCGTCCAACATCTATCGCTGATATCCCTGCAGGATTCATCGACAAAGAAAACGAATTGATTTATGGTATCCAAAACGATGAACTCTTCAAATTGAACTTCATGCCAAAAGGTGGTATCCGTATGGCTGAAACTACTTTGAAAGAAAATGGATACGAACCAGATCCAGCTGTTCACGAAATTTTCACTAAATACGTAACAACTGTTAACGATGGTATCTTCCGTGCTTACACTTCAAACATCCGTCGTGCTCGTCACGCTCACACTGTAACTGGTCTTCCAGATGCATACTCACGTGGACGTATCATCGGTGTTTACGCACGTCTTGCTCTTTACGGTGCAGACTACTTGATGCAAGAAAAAGTTAACGACTGGAACTCAATCGAAGAAATCGATGAAGAAACAATTCGTCTTCGTGAAGAAATCAACCTTCAATATCAAGCATTGCAACAAGTTGTACGCTTGGGTGATCTTTACGGAGTAGATGTTCGCAAACCAGCGATGAACACTAAAGAAGCTATCCAATGGGTAAACATTGCCTTCATGGCTGTCTGCCGTGTTATCAACGGTGCGGCTACATCTCTCGGACGTGTGCCAATCGTATTGGATATCTTTGCAGAACGTGACCTTGCTCGTGGTACATTTACTGAATCAGAAATCCAAGAATTTGTTGATGATTTCGTTATGAAACTTCGTACAGTTAAATTTGCTCGTACAAAAGCATACGACCAATTGTACTCAGGTGACCCAACCTTCATCACAACTTCTATGGCTGGTATGGGTAACGACGGTCGTCACCGTGTTACTAAGATGGACTACCGTTTCTTGAACACTCTTGACAACATCGGTAACTCTCCAGAACCAAACTTGACAGTTCTTTGGACTGACAAATTGCCATACAACTTCCGTCGCTACTGTATGCACATGAGCCACAAACACTCTTCAATCCAATACGAAGGTGTTACAACAATGGCTAAAGATGGATACGGTGAAATGAGCTGTATCTCATGTTGTGTGTCTCCACTTGACCCAGAAAACGAAGAACAACGTCACAACATCCAGTACTTCGGTGCTCGCGTTAACGTTCTTAAAGCTCTTCTTACTGGTTTGAACGGTGGTTATGACGATGTTCATAAAGACTACAAAGTATTTGATATCGAACCAATCCGTGACGAAGTTCTTGAATTCGAATCAGTTAAAGCTAACTTCGAAAAATCTCTTGACTGGTTGACTGACACTTATGTAGATGCATTGAACATTATCCACTACATGACTGACAAGTACAACTACGAAGCTGTTCAAATGGCCTTCTTGCCAACTAAACAACGTGCTAACATGGGATTCGGTATCTGTGGATTCGCTAACACTGTTGACACATTGTCAGCTATCAAGTACGCTACAGTTAAACCAATCCGTGACGAGAATGGCTACATCTACGATTATGAAACAATCGGTGAATACCCACGTTGGGGTGAAGATGACCCACGTTCAAACGAATTGGCAGAATGGTTGATCGAAGCTTACACAACTCGTCTACGTAGCCACAAACTTTACAAAGACGCAGAAGCTACTGTATCACTTTTGACAATCACATCTAACGTTGCTTACTCTAAACAAACTGGTAACTCACCAGTCCACAAAGGTGTATACCTCAACGAAGATGGTTCAGTGAACTTGTCTAAACTTGAATTCTTCTCACCAGGTGCTAACCCATCTAACAAAGCTAAAGGTGGATGGTTGCAAAACTTGAACTCACTTGCTAGCCTTGACTTTGGTTACGCAGCTGATGGTATCTCATTGACAACTCAAGTTTCACCACGTGCTCTTGGTAAGACTCGTGACGAACAAGTTGATAACTTGGTAACAATCCTTGATGGTTACTTCGAAAACGGTGGACAACACGTTAACTTGAACGTTATGGACTTGAACGATGTTTACGAAAAGATCATGTCAGGTGAAGACGTAATCGTACGTATCTCAGGATACTGTGTAAATACTAAGTACCTCACTCCAGAACAAAAAACTGAATTGACACAACGTGTCTTCCACGAAGTTCTTTCAATGGATGATGCATTGAGCTAAGATTCATAAATAATAAATCAAAAACCAGTCAAAGTGACTGGTTTTTTTGATATAAAAAAATATTTAAAAAAAGTTGGTCAAAATTGGTCAAACCTATTGACTAATACTGACCAAAGTGGTATACTAAGAACATAAGGATAAGGAAATCCTTAGAAAACCTTGATTTTAAGGTGATTGTGTAATTTATCTTAAGGTCAAAGTATGGGTAAAACCTAGAAATGAGGTACAACCTATGATGAACATTAGTATTTTTAGAATTCCAATTACAAAATCTGTATTGGATAAAGAGAAACCAGAAATTATACGTAGAGTAGCAAATTGCTAGTCTAAAATTTTTAAAACAAAGGTCAGAGAAAGTCAAATTAATTTGACTAACTAATTTTGAATTTAACGAGGTATGAAATATGAACAACAACTTTAATAACTTTAACAACATGGATGATTTATTTAACCAATTGATGGGTGGTATGCGTGGATACAGTTCTGAAAATCGTCGTTACTTGATTAACGGTCGTGAAGTAACACCTGAAGAATTCGCGATTTACCGTCAAACAGGTCAACTTCCTAGCGAAGGAAGTGATCAAGCTCAGTACGTTCAAGGTAAAGCCATGAAACAAGATGGTATTCTTGCAAAACTTGGGCGTAACTTAACAGCAGAAGCTCGTGAAGGTAAGTTGGATCCAGTTATTGGACGTAATAAGGAGATTCAAGAAACATCTGAAATCCTTTCTCGTCGTACAAAGAATAACCCAGTTCTTGTCGGTGATGCTGGTGTTGGTAAAACTGCTGTAGTAGAAGGCCTTGCACAAGCTATTGTGAATGGTGATGTTCCAGCAGCAATCAAGAACAAAGAAATTATCTCTATTGATATTTCAGGTCTTGAAGCTGGTACGCAATACCGTGGTAGCTTTGAAGAGAATATTCAAAACTTGGTAAACGAAGTCAAAGAAGCTGGGAATATTATCCTCTTCTTCGATGAAATTCATCAAATTCTTGGTGCTGGTAGCACAGGTGATGGTCAAGGATCTAAAGGACTTGCGGATATCTTGAAGCCTGCTCTTTCACGTGGGGAATTGACAGTGATTGGTGCAACAACTCAAGATGAATACCGTAATACCATCTTGAAAAACGCAGCCCTTGCTCGTCGTTTCAACGAAGTAAAAGTTAATGCTCCATCTGCTGAAGATACTTTCAAGATTCTTCAAGGTATTCGTGATCTTTATCAACAACACCACAACGTCATCTTGCCAGATGAAGTATTGAAAGCAGCTGTTGATTACTCTGTTCAATATATTCCACAACGTAGTTTACCTGATAAGGCTATCGACCTTGTCGATGTGACAGCTGCTCACTTGGCTGCACAACATCCAGTAACAGATGTGCATGCAGTGGAACATGAAATTGAAGAAGAAAAAGCTAAACAAGAGGCTGCGGCTGCTAAAGAAGATTATGAAGCAGCTTTAAATGCAAAAGTTCGTATCGAAGAACTTGAAAAGCAAATTGCTAACCATACAGAAGATCACAAGGTGACAGCGACTGTCAATGACGTAGCTGAGTCTGTAGAACGTATGACAGGTATTCCTGTTTCACAAATGGGTGCAACTGATATCGAACGTTTGAAAGATATGGGCCACCGTTTGCAAACTAAGGTTATCGGTCAAGACAAGGCTGTTGAAGCCGTTGCCAAAGCGATTCGTCGGAACCGTGCAGGTTTTGATGAAGGAAATCGCCCAATCGGTAGCTTCCTCTTTGTAGGTCCTACTGGTGTTGGTAAAACTGAGTTGGCTAAACAATTAGCACTTGATATGTTCGGAACTAAAGATGCTATCATCCGTTTGGACATGTCTGAATACAGCGACCGCACAGCCGTTTCTAAATTGATTGGTACAACAGCTGGTTATGTTGGTTATGATGACAATAGCAATACTTTGACAGAACGCGTCCGTCGTAATCCATACTCAATCGTCCTTCTCGACGAAATTGAAAAGGCTGACCCTCAAGTCATTACTCTTCTTCTTCAAGTATTGGATGATGGTCGTTTGACAGATGGTCAAGGTAACACTGTAAACTTCAAGAATACGGTGATTATCGCAACTTCAAATGCAGGCTTTGGTTACGAAGCTAACTTGACAGAAGATGCTGATAAACCAGAACTCATGGATCGTTTGAAACCATACTTCCGTCCAGAATTCTTGAACCGTTTCAACGCTGTGATTGAATTCTCACACTTGAGTAAGGAAGACCTTTCTAAGATTGTTGATTTGATGTTGATTGATGTCAATAAGACTCTTTCTAAGAAAGAAATCGACTTGGCAGTGAGCGATGCAGCCAAAGAATACATGACTGAAGAAGGTTATGATGAAGTCATGGGTGTTCGTCCACTCCGTCGAGTAGTTGAACAACAAATCCGTGACAAAGTAACAGACTTCCATTTGGATAATCTTGATGCTAAACACCTTGAAGCTGACATGGAAGATGGTGTCTTGGTCATTCGTGAAAAAGCCTAAATCAAGGTTTTGTGAATCGAAAAAGGAACCAGCTGAAAAGCTGGTTCTTTTTTTGTTAAATGACATGACGCTCAAAAGCATCGTCTGAAATTCCTTGTTCAAGAATCAATTTTGCCCACTCCTTAGCAGAAAAGAGGCTGTGATCCTTGTAGTTTCCGCAAGATTCAATAGTTGTTCCAGGAACATCTTCCCAAGTTGTAGTCTCAGCGATTTCCTTTAGTGAATCCTTGATGACAGCAGCAATTTCAGCGCTAGAATGACGTCCCCACATAATCATATGGAAACCTGTACGACAACCAAATGGGGAACAATCAATCATACCGTCAATGCGAGTACGGATGAGCTTAGCCAAGAGGTGCTCAATAGTATGAAGTCCAGCAGTAGGGATAGAGTCCTCATTTGGTTGAACCAAGCGGATATCAAAGTTAGAAATGATATCTCCTTTCGGTCCAGTCTCTTCTCCAATCAAGCGGACATAAGGAGCTTTTACAATCGTATGATCTAGTTCAAAACTTTCAACAATAACTTCTTTTGACATGGTATTTCCTTTCAACTTTCTTCTTTCATTATATCATAAAGCTATAGTTGATAAATGTCAATGATAGAAATTTTCCTAAAAAGATTTTCATATTAAACCTATAGGAAGAAAAAATTTTCAAATCAATTTGAAAAATTCTGAAAATTGTATTGACACTTGGCGAAAAAGGGACTATAATGTATAAAAAGTCAAAAAGGAGTTTATTATGAAATTTTCAAAAGTAATGGCCCTAGCAGGAGTGACTCTGTTAGCGTCAGGTGTTTTGGCAGCTTGTTCAGGTTCAGGCTCTAGTGCAAAAGGTGAGAAAACTTTTTCTTACGTTTATGAAACAGATCCAGACAGCCTCAACTATCTGACAACAGGTAAGGCTGCAGTTGCGAATATCACAAGTAATGTTGTTGACGGTTTGATGGAGAATGACCGTTACGGGAACTTCGTGCCATCTATGGCAGAAGACTGGTCAGTATCTCAAGATGGTTTGACTTACACTTATACAATCCGTAAAGATGCTAAGTGGTACACTTCTGAAGGTGAAGAGTATGCACCTGTGAAAGCTCAAGACTTTGTAACAGGTCTTAAATATGCAGCTGATAATAAGTCAGAGGCCCTTTATCTTGTTCAAGAATCCATTAAAGGTCTTGACGCTTATGTCAAAGGTGAAGTAAAAGACTTCTCAGAAGTTGGAATCAAGGCAATTGATGATCAAACTGTTCAATACACTTTGAATAAACCAGAAAGCTTTTGGAACTCTAAGACAACCATGGGTATTCTTGCACCAGTCAATGAAGAATTCCTTACTTCTAAAGGAAGTGACTTTGCCAAAGCAACTGATCCAAGCAGTATTCTTTACAACGGTCCTTTCTTGTTGAAATCATTGGTAGCAAAATCTTCAGTAGAATTTGAAAAGAATCCAAACTACTGGGATAAGGACAATGTTCATATTGATAAAGTAAAACTATCATTCTGGGATGGTCAAGATACAGGCAAACTTGCAGACACCTTTAAGGATGGCGGCTTCTCAATGGCTCGTCTCTTCCCGACAAGTGCAGGATATCCTGAACTTGAAAAAGAGTTTAAGGATAACATCGTTTATACACCACAAGATTCTGCTACTTTCTTAGTTGGAACAAATATTGACCGTCAGTCTTACAAGTACACTTCTAAGACTACAGATGAGCAAAAGACATCAACTAAGAAAGCTCTCCTAAACAAAGACTTCCGTCAAGCTATCGCCTTTGGTTTTGATAGAACAGCTTATGCTTCTCAAGTTAATGGAGAAAGCGGAGCAAGCAAACTTCTTCGTAACTTGTTCGTACCACCAACATTTGTTCAAGCTGATGGTAAAAACTTTGGTGACTTAGTTAAAGAAAAATTGGTCACCTATGGTGACGAGTGGAAAGATGTTAATCTAGACGACGCTCAAGATGGTCTATACAATCCTGAAAAAGCGAAAGCAGAATTTGCTAAAGCTAAGACAGCTCTCCAAGCAGAGGGCGTTCAATTCCCAATTCATTTGGATATGCCAGTTGACCAAACTAATACTACAAAAGTTCAACGTGTTCAGTCATTGAAACAATCACTTGAAGCAACATTAGGAACTGACAATGTCGTTGTTGATATTCAACAACTTCAAAAAGATGAAGTCTTAAATGTTACCTACTTTGCTGAAACAGCTGCTGGAGAAGATTGGGATCTCTCAGATAACGTTGGATGGTCTCCAGACTACATTGACCCATCTACTTACCTTGATATCATCAAACCATCTGTTGGTGAAAATACGAAGACTTATCTAGGATTTGATGCTGGTACAAACAACGCTGCTGCCAAACAAGTTGGTTTGGAAGATTATGAAAAGATGGTTGTTGAAGCCGGAAACGAAAACACTGATGTTTCAAAACGTTATGATAAATATGCTGCGGCCCAAGCTTGGTTGACAGATAGCGCTTTGATTATTCCAACAACTTCTCAAACTGGACGTCCAATGTTGTCTAAGATGGTGCCATATACTCTTCCATTTGCATACTCAGGTAACAAGGGTATGAGTGAAGCCCTCTTGTACAAGTACCTTGAACTTCAAGATAAACCAGTAACTGCTGATGAATATCAAAAAGCTCAAGATAAATGGAAGAAAGAAAAAGAAGAATCTAATAAAAAAGCGCAAGAAGATCTTGCAAACCATGTAAAATAAAAGAAGGTGGAGTTAGTAATTAACTCCACTTTTTCATTAACAAAAGACCTAGGAAGATTTTTCCTAGATCTTTTAAGATTATTGTTGTTCTTGAGAATTTTGATTTTATTGAGGGTTTTGATTTGTATTTGGAGCAGTTCGATTCTGAGCGGTATTTGGGCTAGTAGTTTCAGCTACTGAATTTTGATTTTCAGTTGTTGAGCTGGAGGTTGTTGAGGATTGTTGAGTTGTTTGGAAAATCCAGTTGCTACGTGCCCCATTCTTAAAGACATAATCACCGCTTCTATAAAGTCCTTCTGGCATTGTCCAATCACCAGGGTGATCGTCCTCTGCTAGATATTGCATCATAGAACGATAGATGCTAGTGGCAACAGTAAAGCCATCACCAACGATTGGAGTAAGGCGGTTTGAGTAACCGGTCCAGACTGCCATTGAATATTTACGGGTATAACCAACAAACATTTCATCCGGAGCAACAAATTGACTTGTTTTAATGTGGTTTTCAATCTCTTCATCAGTGTAGTTTGATGTACCAGTTTTACCTGCTTGTAGAAGCCATGAAATATAAGCGTCTCGACCTGTACCAGAGTATAATACTGTTTTCATCATTTCTGTCATCATATAGGCGGTTGTTTCTTTCATAGCACGAGTACCTTGATCAGAAAACTCTTTTGAACTACCGTCGCTAAAGACAATTTTATTGATATACATTGGTTTGTGATAGATACCACCGTTAGCAAATGCAGCATAGGCGGCAGCCATTTTTTCACTACTTGCACCGTACTGTTTACCTGATTCAGTCGTATTACTTGAAATTGCGTTTGCATATACCATGGTTGGATAATCAATGCCAAGTCCGTTTAAGAATTTTTTGGCTTTATCGAGTCCAACTCTATCGAGAGTTTCAACTGCTGGTACGTTACGAGATTGTTGGATAGCAGTTTGAAGAGTGATGTTACCATAATAGCCACGATCCCAGTTGTAGACTGGAGTGCTGGTGCCTGGGAAGTTATATGGTACATCCTTGAGCATGTAGGCAGTAGAGTCATAAATGTCATACTCTAATGCGGGGGCATAGTCTGTGATTGGTTTCATGGTAGAACCCCAGTCACGGTTAGTTTCAACAGCTTGGTTAATACCGAAAGATACGTTACTAGCTTGGTGGCGAGAGCCGAGTTGAGCAATAACCTTACCATTTGATACATCAATAATAGTAGAAGCTGCTTGGATTTCATCATCTGGATAGTTTACATATTCATCCGTGTTGTATACATCCCAAAGTCGTTTTTGAACGTCTTGGTCTACGTTAGTGTAGACATCCATTCCAGTAGTTAAAAGGTTGTAGCCTGTCTCTGTTTCAACTTGTTCAATCACTTCTTTGAGGTAATTGTCTAAATATGGAGGGTAGCTGTTGCTTCCTTTGAGACTTTGTAAACCATCAGTGATTGGTGTGTTGATAGCTGTTTCATATTGCTCAGCTGTTAAATAGCCTTGCTTTTGCATCTCTGATAGGACTAGATTACGACGTTCTGTTGCTTCTTCTGGATGAGAATAAGGATCGTATTGGTTAGGTGCCTGTGGCATTCCGGCTAGAAGAGCAAGTTGTGGAATTGATAGGTCTTTTAAATCTTTACCATAGTAACTTTGAGCTGCAGTTTGCATTCCATAGTTACCATTTGACATGTATACTTTATTGATGTAATATGTCAAAATTTCCTGTTTGGTCGCAGTTCTTTCTAACTGAATAGCTAGCCAAGCTTCTTGGGCCTTACGTGCGATTGTTTGGTCTGATGATGATGTTGAAAAGTAAGTTAATTTTATCAACTGTTGCGTCAAGGTTGAACCACCTTGGAGGCCACCTCTACTAGTTAAGTTTCGCAGGAAAGCTCCAGCTATTCGAATGCTATCGATTCCTCTGTGATTAAAGAAGCGATGATCTTCAATTGATACTATTGCATTTACAAGTTCAATAGGAATGTCACTGCTTTGAGCATTAACACGACGCTCTGCTCCTAAGTCAGCAACCAATTCGTTTTTACTGTCGTAAATTTTACTTGAAGTTGTTGCGACAAGTTTGCTTTCAGAAAGTTCTGGTGCTTTAGATACATAGTAGAAGAAGACACTTCCACCAATCAATATTGCAGCAATAAAAGCTGCTAAAAATCCAATTCCTAGATATTTAGCAATGCGCCAGAAAAAATGTTTATTCATATTGTTTTACCACCTAGTAAATGTTGTTTGACGATATCGAGGTATGGTATTTGAGGAAAGGCTTGTTGCTCAATCACATAACCATGATCTCGAATATAATCAAGCGGCATTGATTTTTTTCCCATATCCTGATGATAAAAATGGATGAGGTCAATCGCCGGTAATAAATATGTCTCCTGATAAGAAGAAAAGTGGATTAAGACGAAGCATATACCCTTTTGTTCAAGAACCTGTTCCATATGCAAAATCTGATGAGAATGGAAGTTCTTCATCGGGAAAGCATTTTTTTGTCTGGTTTCCTTGGCTTCGAAATCGATATAAAATCCTTCATAAACACCCGAGTAGTCAGTAGTTGAAGCCTGTCTAAAATAGGCTTCGACAATTTTAGCGCGACTCCGTTGAGGGTAGTCGACTCGAACTATCTGAACTGGGGTTGGCTTTTTGTGAATGACTGCTATTCCATGTGATAGATAGTAGTCGTTCGTAGCATTTATCATCTTTTCAAAGCTCATCCCTCGATTTGCGAAATTTTTAGTTTGGGGCAGAGAAGTTTTACTTGGTTTAGATGAAAGTTTATGTGGATAGTTGACCATAATCCTCCTTATTGGTACAATAACATCACTTTATTATACCACAAAGGTCAACAGAAAGGGTGAAAAAATGCATACAGCCTTGGTTTTAGGATACTCAGCTTTTGATTTAGGATTGTTAAATGAAAAGGATATTCGGTTAAAAATTATAAAAAAAGCCATTCGTAGAGATTTGGAAAGATTAGCTGAGGAAGGGTTGAAATGGCTAGTTTTCACAGGCACTCTTGGTTTTGAACACTGGGTCTTAGAAGTAGCTAGAGACATGAAGGAGGCCTATGAATTTCAACTAGCGACTATTTTTGATTTTGAGACACATGGATCAAACTGGAATGAGGCTAACCAGGTCAAATTGAGTGATTTTAAACAGGTCGATTTTGTCAAATATGCCTATCCAACTTATGAGCACAAAGGCCAATTGAGAGATTATCAGATTTTTTTACTCGAAAATACGGATGGCGCCTATATTTTTTACGACGAAGACAACGAAACAAAAATGAGATTTTTTTACGAACTGATGAAAAAGAAAGACAACTATATGACAAAAAGATTAACATTTGAGGAATTAAACGAAATAGCCGAAAATTTTTCCGAAAATTGAGGCTTTGACCTTGCTTTTTGTTTGCCTTTTTTTATATAATAATACTAGTAACTGAGAATGGAGAGAGACATGGCAAGTATTATTTTTACAGCAAAGGATATTTTTGAGCAGGATTTCGGAAGAGAAGTACGTGGATACAGTAAAGCAGAGGTAGATGAATTCTTAGATGACGTTATCAAGGACTATGAAACCTATGCAGCGTTGGTTAAATCACTACGTTTGGAAGTCGCAGAATTGAAAGAGCAATTGGCGAACAAACCTCAGGCGGCACCTGTATCTGTAACGTCTGAACCTGCTGAGCTTGGAAGTACGACTTCTATGACTAATTTTGATATCCTGAAACGCTTGAATCGTCTTGAAAAAGAAGTATTTGGCAAACAAATTGTAGAAAATTCTGATTTCTAAGAATTATACAGTTGTGCAATTTTTGGATAATCGCGTGGAGAGTTTATCTTTTCATGAGGAAAGTCCATGCTAGCACAGGCTGTGATGCCTGTAGTGTTTGTGCTAGGCGAAACCATAAGCCTAGGAACGAGAAATCGTTACGGCGAGTGAATAGACTAAGTTTTCGGATATGTTTTAGTAGCTCTGAAAGTGCCACAGTGACGAAGTCTCTCTGGAAACAGAGAGAGTGGAACGCGGTAAACCCCTCAAGCTAGCAACCCAAATTTTGGTCGGGGCATGGAGTGCGCGGAAACGAACGTAGTACTCTGACTGCTAGCAGCTTCTAGCTGTTAGTGGTAGACAGATGATTATCGAAAGAAGTGGTCCTAGTCGCTTCTGGAACAAAACATGGCTTATAGAAAATTGCATATAGGTTGGGGCTGAGAAATTTTCTCAACCTCATTTTTTAAAGGTGAACAAGAGAAAGGTCTTTAAAGACTGACATGAAACAAACATTTAATATAATAGCGACTGCTGCAGCGGGTTTAGAGGCTGTTGTAGGTCGTGAAGTGCGTGCACTTGGCTATGATTGTCAAGTTGAGAATGGTCGCGTTCGCTTTGAAGGAGATGTAAAGGCAATTATTGAAACTAATTTGTGGCTACGAGCTGCAGATAGGATTAAGATTGTTGTTGGGACTTTTCCTGCAAAAACATTTGAAGAACTTTTTCAAGGAGTTTTCGCCTTAGATTGGGAAAACTATTTACCACTTGGAGCGCGTTTTCCAATTTCAAAGGCTAAGTGTGTCAAATCAAAACTTCATAATGAACCTAGTGTTCAAGCTATTTCTAAAAAGGCAGTTGTTAAGAAATTGCAGAAACATTATGCTCGACCAGAAGGTGTTCCGCTGATGGAAAATGGTCCAGAGTTTAAAATAGAGGTTTCAATTCTTAAAGATGTTGCGACTATCATGATTGACACAAGTGGCTCTAGTCTTTTCAAACGAGGTTATCGTACTGAAAAAGGTGGTGCTCCTATTAAAGAGAACATGGCAGCAGCAATTCTGCAATTATCAAACTGGTATCCTGATAAACCCTTGATTGATCCGACCTGCGGTTCAGGGACCTTCTGTATTGAGGCAGCTATGATTGCTCGTAATATGGCGCCAGGTTTGCGCCGTTCCTTTGCTTTTGAGGATTGGAACTGGGTTAGTGATCGTTTAATTCAGGAAGTCCGCACAGAAGCAAGCAAAAAAATCAATCGTGAGATTGAGCTAGACATTATGGGTTGTGATATTGATGGACGCATGGTGGAAATTGCTAAGGCAAATGCTCAGGCTGCGGGAGTTTCTAAGGATATCCACTTTAAGCAGATGCGCGTGCAGGATTTGCGAACGGACAAGATCAATGGAGTTATTATTTCGAATCCACCGTATGGAGAACGCTTGTCAGATGATGCAGGAGTAACCAAGCTCTATGCTGAGATGGGAGAAGTATTTGCCCCCCTTAAAACATGGAGTAAATTTGTCCTGACTAGTGATGAAGCTTTTGAAAGTAAATATGGTAGTCAGGCAGATAAAAAACGGAAACTCTATAACGGTACTTTGAAAGTTGATTTATATCAATATTTTGGTCAACGTGTGAAAAGGCAAGATGTTAAAAAAGAAAGGAATGCAGATGAGTAAGAAAAGACGCGATCGTCATCATAAAGGTGAGCAAGAATCTAAATTTGAATTTGAAGAGGCTAAAGATTTAACGGTTGGTCAGGCTATTCGTAAGAACGAAGAGGTTGAAGCAGGTGTGACTCCAGATGATACCATCTTAGACAAATATATCAAGCAACACCGTGAAGAAATCGAAGCAGACAAATTTGAAAATTTACAAACGAAAAAAGAGGAATCCACTCAAAGCTTGGACGATATGATTCAGGAAGTGAGAGAAACAACTGAACAAGAAAGTGCATTAAGTTCAGAAGAGGAAGCAATTGCTCTTGCAGTAGCTGCAGAGACAACTGAAATCGTTGTTCAAGAAGCTGAAGAAGAGGAAACGAGAATTCTCGAGCAACCTTTTAAGGATGAATTGGAAGCTGTTGAAATGACTGAGGTAGAAAACTCCGAAGTGGGAGTGGTTTATGAGGAAAATGAAGATCAGCTACAACCTTTTTCTCGTTCTACTGAAGTTGATGATGAACCAAAAAATAAAAAGAAATGGGCGATTTTGTCAGCCATTATTTTGCTATTCCTCTTGATTTTTGGAGGTGGCTATTACGTTTATCGTCAGATTGCGCGCTCTTCTCAAGAACTTCAAACTAAGGCTGCAGATTCAGGCTTGGTAAGCAATCAGTCGGTCTATGAACAATTTAATGCGCTCTACGACACGTTTTATACTGATGAAAACAAAACAGCTCTTAAAAATAGCCAGTTTAGTCAACTGAATCAATTGAAGGAACTTCTAGATAAACTTGAAGGAGCGAGAGAACATACTCTAGCCAAATCAAAATATGATAGCTTAGAAACACAGATAAAAGCAATTCAAGAAGTAAATTCTCAATTTGAAACTCCAGCTATTACAGATGGTGTTTTGGATACAAATGCAAAAATCAAAGCGGATGCTAAATTTACAGATATCAAGACTGGTAATACAGAAATTGATAAACTTCTAGACAAAGCAATCAGTCTTGGTAAGAGTCAATTAGCAAGTACAACAACAAGTGCAGCTTCAACGTCAGCCGCTAGCCAAGAAGCGTCAAGCCCAACGACAGAAAGCAGTCCATCTACTTCAACAAATGAGACTGCGTCATCTACGAATGGTGGCTTGTCGAGCGAAGGCGTTAATTTGCAAAGAAGTGTCAGTCGAGTACCGTATAATCAAGCCGCTGTAAGTGATAGTAGTAATCCTGCTTGGACTTTTGCAGATGGTGTCCTTGAACGAATACTTGAGACATCCCGTGCACGTGGATATATCACTGGAAACCAATATATCTTGGAACCTGTAAATATCGTTAATGGCAATGGTTATTACAACCTTTATAAACCAGATGGAACTTATCTCTTCACCCTAAACTGTAAGACAGGTTACTTTGTAGGGAATGGTTCTGGCCATGCGGATGATTTAGACTACTAGTCAAATTGTTATAAAATTCTTTCTTTTCACAGATAAACATGATAAAATAAAACATATTAAACAAGAGGAGTGTCACATGACTAAAGCAAACTTTGGTGTTGTTGGTATGGCCGTAATGGGTCGTAACCTTGCCCTTAATATCGAATCTCGTGGATACACAGTTGCTATCTATAACCGTAGTAAAGAAAAAACAGAAGATGTTGTTGCTTGCCATCCTGAAAAGAACTTTGTGCCAAGCTATGATATCGAAAGCTTCGTAAACTCAATCGAAAAACCACGTCGTATCATGCTCATGGTTCAAGCAGGACCTGGTACAGACGCAACCATCCAAGCCCTTCTTCCACACTTGGATAAAGGCGATATCTTGATTGATGGCGGAAATACTTTCTATAAAGATACTATCCGTCGTAATGAAGAATTGGCGAACTCAGGTATCAACTTCATCGGTACAGGTGTATCTGGTGGTGAAAAAGGTGCCCTTGAAGGACCATCTATCATGCCTGGTGGACAAAAAGAAGCCTATGAATTGGTGGCTGACGTTCTTGAAGAAATTTCTGCAAAAGCACCAGAAGATGGGAAACCATGTGTGACTTACATCGGTCCTGATGGAGCAGGTCACTATGTGAAAATGGTCCACAATGGTATCGAGTACGGTGATATGCAATTGATCGCAGAAAGCTATGACTTGATGCAACACTTGCTCGGTCTTTCAGCAGAAGACATGGCTGAAATCTTTACTGAGTGGAACAAGGGTGAATTGGACAGCTACTTGATTGAAATCACAGCTGATATCTTGAGCCGTAAAGATGATGAAGGTCAAGATGGACCAATCGTAGACTACATCTTGGATGCTGCAGGAAATAAAGGAACTGGTAAATGGACTAGCCAATCAGCTCTTGACCTTGGTGTGCCATTGTCACTGATTACTGAGTCGGTATTTGCGCGCTACATTTCAACTTATAAAGAAGAACGTGTACACGCTAGCAAGGTGCTTCCAAAACCAGCTGCTTTCAAATTTGAAGGAGACAAGGCTGAGTTGATTGAAAAGATCCGTCAAGCCCTTTACTTCTCAAAAATCATTTCTTACGCACAAGGTTTTGCGCAATTGCGTGTAGCTTCTAAAGAAAATAACTGGAACTTGCCATTTGCAGATATCGCATCTATCTGGCGCGCTGGATGTATCATCCGTTCTCGTTTCTTGCAAAAGATTACAGATGCTTACAGCCGTGATGCAGATCTTGCCAACCTTCTTTTGGATGAGTACTTCTTGGATGTAACAGCTAAGTACCAACAATCTGTTCGTGATATTGTTGCTCTTGCGGTTCAAGCTGGTGTACCAGTACCAACCTTCTCAGCAGCCATTACTTACTTTGATAGCTACCGTTCAGCTGACCTTCCAGCGAACTTGATCCAAGCACAACGTGATTACTTTGGTGCTCACACATACCAACGTAAAGACAAAGAAGGAACATTCCACTACTCTTGGTATGACGAAAAATAAGTAGGTCAGCCATGGGGAAACGGATTTTATTACTTGAGAAAGAAAGAAATCTAGCTCATTTTTTAAGTCTGGAACTCCAAAAAGAGCAATACCGAGTTGATCAGGTAGAAGAGGGACAAAAAGCCCTCTCCATGGCTCTTCAGACAGACTATGACTTGATTTTACTGAATGCTCATCTAGGGGATATGACAGCCCAGGATTTTGCAGAACAGTTGAGTCGGACTAAGCCAGCTTCGGTTATCATGGTCTTGGACCATCGAGAAGAATTGCAAGACCAAGTTGAAACAATCCAACGTTTTGCTGTTTCATATATCTACAAGCCAGTCATTATCGATGATCTAGTGGCTCGTATTGCAGCAATTTTCCGAGGTCGGGACTTTATCGACCAACACTGTAATCAGATGAAGGTTCCAACATCCTATCGCAATCTGCGTATGGATGTAGAACATCATACCGTCTATCGTGGCGAGGAGATGATTGCTCTGACACGTCGTGAATATGACCTCTTAGCTACTCTTATGGGAAGTAAGAAGGTTTTAACTCGTGAGCAGTTGCTGGAAAGTGTTTGGAAGTATGAGAGTGCGACCGAAACCAATATCGTCGATGTTTATATCCGTTATCTACGTAGCAAACTTGACGTAAAAGGTCAAAAGAGCTATATCAAAACTGTGCGTGGTGTTGGTTACACCATGCAAGAATAGAAAAGCAGTTGCAGTTATGTAACTGCTTTTTTTGAATTTATTATATATTGACATATAGTATTGCCTTTGCTACAATCATTTTGGAGGAAACAAGAATGAAATTTTTGAAAAAAATGATGCAAGTCGGTCTAACAGTATTCTTTTTTGGTCTGTTAGCAACAAGTACGGTATTTGCGGACGATGCTGATTCAGAAGGCTGGCAATTTGTCCAAGAAAATGGTAGAACTTACTACAAGAAGGGGGAACTCAAAGAAACCTACTGGCGAGTGATTGATGGTAAGTACTATTATTTTGATCCTTTATCTGGAGAGATGGTTGTCGGCTGGCAATATATACCTGCTCCACACGAAGGGGTTACGATTGGTTCTTCTATAAGGCAAGATGTTGCTTTTAGACCAGATTGGTTTTACTTTGGTCAAGATGGGGTACTACAAGAATTTGTTGGTAAGCAAGTTTTAGAAGCAAAAACTGCTACAAATATCAACAAACATCATGGGGAACAATATGATAGTCCAGCAGAGAAACGAGTCTACTATTTTGAAGACCAAAGAAGTTATCACACCTTAAAAACCGGTTGGGTTCATGATAAGGGGCATTGGTATTATTTACAGGAGGATGGTGGCTTTGATTCTCGCATCAACAGATTGACTGTTGGAGAGCTCGCACGTGGCTGGATAAACGATGATTCAACTTGGTACTATCTAGATCCAACAACTGCTACAATGCAAACGGGTTGGCAATATCTTGGTAACAAGTGGTACTATCTCCGTTCATCAGGTGCTATGGCGACCGGCTGGTATCAAGAAGGTTCAACCTGGTATTATCTAGATGCTCAAAACGGTGATATGAAAACTGGCTGGATTTATGTCGATAATACTTGGTATTACCTCCGTTCGTCAGGAGCTATGGTAACCGGTTGGTTCCAAGTCAATGGGAAATGGTACTACGCCTATAATTCTGGTGCCTTGGCTGTAAATACCACAGTAGGTGGCTACTACCTCAACTATAATGGCGAGTGGGTCCAGTAATGAAAAAAAGCGATTGTGAAGGAAACAATCGCTTTTTTTGTGAAAATATAATAAAATAGAAAGGAATAAAGTTCTAAAATTTTATCTAGAAAAAGACGGTTTTCGTCTGATAGAAGGATTAAATGACAAAAGAAGTTGGTGTCGGTCAGGCACATAGTAAAATTATTTTAATCGGAGAGCATGCAGTGGTTTATGGCTACCCAGCCATTTCTTTACCTCTTTTAGAGGTAGAGGTGACTTGTCGGGTGGTTCCAGCAACCACACCATGGCGTCTGTTTGAAGAGGACACCTTGTCTATGGCTGTTTATGCTTCTCTCGAGTATCTAAATATCAAAGATGCTTGCATCCGTTGTCAAATTGACTCGGCTATTCCAGAAAAACGGGGGATGGGTTCTTCAGCAGCCATTAGTATTGCAGCCATTCGTGCAGTATTTGATTATTACCAAGCAGAACTTCCGTATGATGTTTTAGAAATTCTGGTCAATCGGGCGGAGATGATTGCCCATATGAATCCTAGTGGTTTAGATGCTAAGACTTGCCTAAGTGACCAGCCTATTCGTTTTATCAAGAATGTTGGTTTTGAAGAATTAGCCATGGATTTGTCAGCTTATCTGATCATTGCAGATACTGGAGTTTATGGACATACTCGTGAAGCTATCCAAGTCGTAGAGAGCAAAGGTAAGGAAGCTCTGCCTTTCTTGCATGCATTAGGAGAATTAACCCAAGAGGCAGAAAAAGCTATTCAAACAAAAGATGCCGTGAAGCTGGGAGAAATTCTAACCAAAGCTCATGGAAATCTAAAAGAAATCGGAGTTAGTAGCCCTGAGGCAGATGCCTTGGTTGAAACTGCCCTTGAACATGGAGCTCTAGGAGCCAAGATGAGTGGTGGTGGTCTAGGCGGTTGCATCATTGCCTTGGTTGCTAATGTCAGTCAAGCACAAGAACTCGCAGAAAGATTAGAAGAGAAAGGAGCTGTTCAGACATGGATCGAAAGCCTGTAACAGTACGTTCCTATGCCAATATTGCTATTATTAAATATTGGGGTAAGAAAAAAGAAAAAGAGATGGTTCCCGCGACTAGCAGTATCTCTCTGACTTTAGAAAATATGTATACGGAGACGACACTTTCACCTTTGCCAGCAGATGCTAGGGCAGATGAATTTTACATCAATGGTCAGTTGCAAAATGAAGCTGAACATAAAAAGATGAGTAAAATCATTGACCGCTACCGTCCTGAAGGAGCAGGTTTTGTTCGTATCGATACCAAGAACAATATGCCAACAGCAGCAGGCCTTTCTTCAAGTTCCAGTGGTTTGTCTGCTCTAGTCAAAGCTTGCAATGCCTACTTCCAATTAGGACTAGATCGTAAAGAGTTGGCCTTGGAAGCTAAGTTTGCATCGGGTTCTTCATCTCGTAGTTTTTATGGCCCCATAGCAGCTTGGGATAAGGATAGTGGAGAGATTTATCCAGTTGAAACTGACTTGAAACTAGCTATGATTATGTTGGTCTTGGAAGACCAGAAAAAACCAATCTCTAGTCGGGATGGTATGAAACTCTGTGTAGAAACTTCGACTACTTTTGAGGACTGGGTCCGTCAGTCTGAACAAGACTACAATGATATGCTGGTCTATCTCAAGGGAAATGACTTTGAGAAGGTTGGAGCTTTAACAGAAAAGAACGCTCTTGCAATGCATGCGACGACAAAAACTGCAAATCCGCCGTTCTCTTATCTGACAGATGCAAGTTATGAGGCTATGGATTTCGTTCGTCAGCTTAGAGAACAAGGAGAATCTTGTTACTTCACCATGGATGCGGGGCCTAATGTAAAGGTTCTTTGTTTAGAAAAAGACTTGGAACATCTATCAGAACTTTTAGGTCAACGCTATCGCTTAATCGTTTCAAAGACAAAGGATTTGAGCCAAGATGACGATTGTTAAAACTTGTGGTAAGCTCTACTGGGCTGGTGAGTATGCCATTTTAGAACCAGGGCAGTTGGCACTAATAAAAGCTATTCCCATCTATATGACAGCTGAGATTGAGTCCTCAGAAGTTTATCGACTCTACTCGGATATGTTTACTTATAGTGTAGATATGCGCCCAGATTCTTCTTATGCCTTGATTCAAGAAACAGTTGCCTTGGTGGAGGAATATCTGACTTCCCAAGGAGTTGACTTGCAACCTTTTTCCATAGACATTCGTGGGAAAATGGAGCGTGAGGGCAAGAAGTTTGGCCTGGGTTCTAGTGGTAGTGTTGTTGTCTTGGTCATCAAGGCCATGCTTGCTTTCTATGAAAGACCTGTTGAAAGAGACCTTTTGTTTAAACTGGCTAGTGCTGTACTTCTCAAACGTGGAGATAATGGTTCCATGGGGGATATTGCCTGTATCGTTTCAGAAGACCTGGTCCTCTATCAGTCTTTTGACCGTGAGAAAGTGGCAGAATGGCTAGAAAAAGAAGACTTGCCAACTGTATTAGCACGTGATTGGGGCTTTTCTATTAGGAGTGTTGAACCGACCTTGAAATTTGATTTTCTGGTGGGTTGGACCAAGGAAGTAGCGGTGTCTAGTCACATGGTTAAGCAAATCAAGAAGAATATGAATGCTAGCTTTTTGCAGGCTTCAAAAGAAACAGTAACTAACTTGGTAAAGGCTTTGCATGAAGGCCAAGAAGAAAAGATAATGGAGCTACAAGAACAAGCCAGCCAACTTTTAGAAGGCTTGAGTTCAGATATTTACACACCTTCGCTCAGACAATTAAAAGATGCCAGCAGAAACTTAAAAGCTGTTGCTAAAAGTAGTGGTGCTGGTGGTGGAGACTGTGGGATAGCCCTCAGTTTTGACCAAGATTCGACCACATTACTGAAAAAACGCTGGGCTGATCTTGGGATTGAGCTCTTGTATCAAGAAAGGATAGGACATGACGACAAATCGGAAGGATGAACACATCCGCTATGCCCTTGAACAAAAAAGTACTTATAATAGTTTTGATGAGGTGGAGTTAATCCACTCCTCACTACCCTTATACGATATAGATGAGATTGATCTTTCGACAGAATTTTCAGGGCACAAATGGGACTTTCCTTTTTATATTAACGCCATGACAGGTGGGAGTGATCGGGGCAGAGAAATCAATCAAAAATTGGCCCAGGTGGCAGAGGCCTGTGGAATTTTATTTGTGACGGGTTCTTACAGTGCGGCACTTAAGGATCCAGCGGATGACTCTTTCTCTGTCAAGTCAAATCATCCTGACCTCCTCTTTGGAACCAATATTGGCTTAGACAAGCCTGTTGAATTGGGGATACAAACGGTAAAAGAAATGAATCCCCTCCTCTTGCAAGTTCATGTTAATGTTATGCAGGAACTGCTCATGCCCGAAGGTGAGCGTCAATTTAGATTGTGGCAAAATAATCTGAAAGATTATGCTGAGCAAATCTCTGTTCCCCTTGTCTTAAAAGAAGTCGGCTTTGGCATGGATGTGAAGACCATTGCTAAGGCATATGAGATAGGCATACGTACGGTTGATTTGTCTGGTCGTGGGGGAACTAGCTTTGCCTATATCGAAAATCGTCGTAGCGGTCAACGGGACTACCTCAATGATTGGGGTCAATCGACCATGCAAGCTCTTCTGAATGCCCAAGACTGGAAAGACAAGATGGAACTTTTGGTTAGTGGAGGAGTTCGCAATCCACTAGATATCATCAAATGCTTGGTGTTTGGAGCCAAGGCAGTTGGTCTATCACGCACTATGTTAGAGCTGGTTGAAAATTACTCTGTTGATGTTGTTATTTCCATTGTTGAAAGCTGGAAGGAAGACCTACGCTTGATTATGTGTGCCCTTAATTGTAAAAAAATTGAGGATTTACAAGAGGTCGACTATCTCCTTTATGGAAAATTGAAAGAAGCAAAAGACCAAATGTAAAGAAAGAGGTCAGGATTTTAGTCCCGACCTCTTTATCATTCCTCAGACGGATGTGACTTTTGGGATTTGTGATACAATTAAATGGAGAGGACGGATACATGCGAAAATTCCAAATTTTTCTATTTATTGAAGCTTGTTTATTAACAGGAGCTCTGATTATGATGGTATCAGAGCATTTTTCCCGTTTTCTACTGATATTGCTCTTGTTTTTACTGCTGATTCGCTATTATACTGGAAAACAAGGAAATAACTTTATTTTAGTGGCGGTGAGCATCTTATTTTTCTTTATCATCATGCTCAATCCCTTTGTCATTTTAGCCATCTTTGTGGCCTTGATATACAGCCTGTTCCTGCTTTACCCTATGATGAACCAGGAAAGAGAAGATACCAATCTTTTTTTTGAAGAAGTTGTGACAGTAAAGAGGGAGAAAAATCGCTGGTTTGGCAATCTCCATCATTTTTCAAGTTACCAGACTTGTCGTTTTGATGATATCAATCTCTTTCGCCTTATGGGGAAGGATACCATTCATCTAGAGCACGTGATTTTGAGCAATCATGATAATGTCATCATCTTGAGAAAACTGGTCGGTACGACTAGAATTATCGTACCAGTAGATGTTGAAGTCAGCCTAAGTGTCAATTCTCTGTACGGAGATTTAACCTTTTTTAACCAGCCTAAACGTGCTTTGCGTAATGAGCAATTTCATCAAGAAACCAGAGATTATCTCAAGAGTCCCAAGAGTGTTAAGATTCTTTTGACAACTATGGTTGGAGATGTTGAGGTGGTGAGAGGATGAAAAAACAACCCTATATTTTAATTGGTCTCACCTCTTTTCTCTTTGTCGCTTTTCTATTTCGAAGCATTTTTAAGGTCTTAGATTTGGAATGGACTTCTCTCTTCCAAGATTTAGAAAAGACAGAAAAAGTCGTATTTTTAGGCTTGATGTTTAGTCTTGCCCTTGCTTTTTTATTAGTCTTATTCTGGAAAATGGTTGACGAAATTTCAAGAAGAAGAATCCAAGCAAATCTCAAACGTCTACTAGCTGGTAAAGATATTAAAAGCCTTGGAGATGCTGATTTAGACGCAAGTTTTAGAAACTTATCAGGTAAGCTTGGTTTGTTGACAGAAGCTATTCAAAAAGCAGATAATCAGGTTTTAGTCAAAGAAGAAGAGATAGTTGAAAAGGAGCGCAAGAGAATTGCGCGTGACTTGCATGATACGGTTAGCCAAGAAATTTTTGCTGCCCATATGATGTTATCAGGACTCAGTCAACAAGCTTCGAAATTAGATAGAGAAAAGATGCAAACTCAGCTTCAGAGTGTGACTGCTATTTTGGAGACAGCCCAGAGAGATTTGCGTATTCTACTCTTGCATTTGCGTCCTATTGAACTGGAACAAAAGAGTTTGGTGGAGGGGATTCAGATACTCCTCAAAGAACTAGAAGAAAAAAGTGATCTGAAGGTAAGCTTTAAATATCAGGTAACTGCATTACCTAAAAAGATAGAAGAGCATATTTTCCGTATTGTCCAAGAATTGATTAGTAATACCCTTCGGCATGCGCAGGCTTCTTGTCTGGATGTTTACCTTTATCAAACGGAAACGGAATTGCAGTTGAAGGTGGCAGACAATGGGCGCGGTTTTCAACTAGATGATGGAGACGAACTGAGCTATGGTTTACGGAATATCAAAGAACGTGTAGAAGATATGGCTGGGACTATACAATTATTAACAGCTCCCAAGCAAGGTTTAGCAGTGGATATTCGCATTCCTTTGCTTGATTTGGATAAATAAGAGGAAGTAAGATGAAACTATTATTGGTAGATGACCACCAAATGGTGCGTCTGGGATTAAAAAGTTATTTCGAATTACAGGAAGATGTTGAGGTTGTAGGAGAAGCAACCAATGGCGCAGAAGGGATTTCTATGGCCTTGGAGCTTCGTCCGGATGTGATTGTCATGGATATTGTCATGCCTGAAGTCAATGGGATTGATGCAACACTAGCTATTCTCAAAGAATGGCCAGAGGCTAAAATCTTGATCGTGACATCTTACCTAGACAATGAAAAAATTATGCCGGTCTTGAATGCTGGAGCTAGGGGTTATATGCTCAAGACTTCGAGCGCAGATGAGTTGCTACACGCAGTTCGTAAGGTAGCAGCCGGTGAATTTGCTATTGAACAAGAGGTCAGCAAGAAGGTAGAATACCACCGTAATCACGTCGAACTACACGAAGATCTGACAGCTCGTGAAAGAGATGTCCTTCAACTAATCGCTAAGGGCTATGAAAATCAGCGTATAGCTGATGAATTGTTTATCTCCCTCAAGACTGTTAAAACTCATGTTTCAAACATACTTGCTAAACTTCAGGTTAGTGACCGTACCCAGGTGGCTGTTTATGCCTTTCAGCACCACTTGGTAGGCCCTGACGAATTTTAGAGAAGTTTGAAAGCAACTTAAGCATGGAGGAAAAGCGCATCCATTACTTGAAAAAATTCGCTACTATATGGTATAATGGACTGTATTAAAAATTTTAAGGAGAAATGACAGAATGTCTGTATCATTTGAAAACAAAGAAACAAACCGTGGTGTCTTGACTTTCACTATCTCTCAAGACCAAATCAAACCAGAATTGGACCGTGTATTTAACTCAGTAAAGAAAACTCTTAATGTTCCTGGTTTCCGTAAAGGACACCTTCCACGTCCTATCTTCGACCAAAAATTTGGTGAAGAAGCCCTTTACCAAGATGCAATGAACGCTCTTTTGCCAGACGCTTATGAAGCAGCTGTAAAAGAAGCTGGTCTTGAAGTAGTTGCACAACCAAAAATTGACGTAACTTCTATGGAAAAAGGTCAAGACTGGGTTATCACTGCAGAAGTTGTTACAAAACCTGAAGTTAAATTGGGTGAATACAAAAACCTTGAAGTATCAGTTGATGTAGATAAAGAAGTAACTGACGCTGATGTAGATGCACGTATCGAACGTGAACGCAACAACTTGGCAGAATTGGTAATCAAAGATGGTGCTGCTGAAGACGGCGACACTGTTGTTATCGACTTCGTTGGTTCTATCGACGGTGTTGAATTTGACGGCGGAAAAGGCGAAAACTTCTCACTTGGACTTGGTTCAGGACAATTCATTCCTGGATTTGAAGACCAATTGGTAGGTCACTCAGCTGGTGAAACTGTTGATGTTATCGTAACATTCCCAGAAGACTACCAAGCAGAAGACCTTGCAGGTAAAGAAGCTAAATTCGTAACAACTATCCACGAAGTTAAAGCTAAAGAAGTTCCAGCTCTTGACGATGAACTTGCAAAAGATATCGACGAAGAAGTTGAAACTCTTGACGAATTGAAAGAAAAATACCGCAAAGAATTAGCTGCTGCTAAAGAAGAAGCATACACTGATGCCGTTGAAGGTGCAGCAATCGATAAAGCTGTAGAAAACGCTGAAATCGTAGAACTTCCAGAAGAAATGATTCACGAAGAAGTTCACCGCTCAGTAAATGAATTCCTTGGAAACTTGCAACGTCAAGGTATCAACCCTGACATGTACTTCCAAATCACTGGAACTACTCAAGAAGATCTTCACAAACAATATGAAGCAGAAGCTGAGTCACGCACTAAGACAAACCTTGTTATCGAAGCAGTTGCTAAAGCTGAAGGATTTGACGCTACTGAAGAAGAAATCCAAAAAGAAATCGAGCAATTGGCTGCAGACTACAACATGGAAGTTGCTCAAGTACAAAGCTTGCTTTCAGCTGACATGTTGAAACACGATATCACAATCAAAAAAGCTGTTGAATTGATTACAAGCACTGCAACAGTAAAATAATCTGAAAAGATAAAAAGCCCACCGGATTCGGTGGGTTTTCTTATGCTTTATTTTCCGAAAAATTCTTGAAGGTCATCTTGACTAATTCCAATCATAGCTGGGATACTAGACCAGTTTTCCTCGGTGAGGATGTAGGATTGTCCAGAGTCATTTGTTGTGGCAGTTTCAGAGAAGGCTTGTTTACTTTCTTCAATATTATTTTCAATTAAATCACTAAAACGTTCAATCAGATAGGTCTTGCGAGCTGTCCCGATGTGCTTGGTTGCATAGTCAAAGGCCTGAAGTTTACCAAGTAGGATGAGTTTGCTTTTGGCGCGAGTGATAGCAGTGTAGATGAGATTTCGCTCCAGCATGCGCTTGCTAGCACTGGTAATTGGCAGAATCACAACTGGAAACTCACTCCCCTGTGACTTATGGATACTCATAGCATAGGCCAGACGAATTTTGTACCATTCATTTCGAGGATAGGAAACCTCGTTGCCATCAAAATCGATGATAATTTCATCTTGTTTGGATTCAGTGTATTTTCCAGGAATCAGGTCTGTAATATAGCCTAAATCTCCATTAAAGACATTGACTTCTGCATCGTTGACCAGATGAATGACCTTATCGCCTGTGCGATAATGAAACTGACTTGCTTCAAAACTGATCTGTCCCTTTTGAAGAGGATTGAGCAGTTCTTGCATGAGTTGATTGATCGCGTCAATTCCTGCTGTACCACGATACATAGGAGCTAGAACTTGGATATCACGAGCAGGAATGCCACTTCTAATAGCAGCATCTAGGATTTTTTCAATGGTCGCAGGGATATGGCTACTAGCGATTTCAAAGTAGGAACGGTCTGCTTTTTTCTGAGTGAAATCTGCAGGTAAAATTCCCTGACGAATCTGACTAGCAAGGGTGACGATGGTTGATTCTTCGCTCTGACGGTAGATTCTTTCCAAGCGTGTTTGAGGAATACTCGAAATCTGGAGTAAGTCAGCTAAGACTTGACCAGGACTAACCGATGGCAACTGGTCACTATCGCCTACGATGAGAATTTTACTATTAGAGGAGATGTTGGAGAAGAGTTGGTTGGCTAGCCAGGTATCCACCATAGAGAACTCGTCTACGATGATAAAATCAGCATCTAGATAATCTTCCAAATGACTGGTATCGTCGTCTCCAGTCATCCCCAAATGGCGGTGAATCGTTGCACTTGGCAAGCCTGTCAACTCATTCATACGACGAGCCGCGCGACCAGTTGGAGCAGCTAGGAGAATCGGTAGATTGCTCTTTTTCTTGAGATCAAGTCCTTCCATTAGAGCATAAACACCAATAATCCCATTGATAACAGTGGTTTTACCCGTACCAGGTCCACCTGTCAGGATAAAGACCTTGTTTTGGATAGCGTCGCAGATTGCCTGCTTTTGAATAGTATCGTATTGGATGCCTAATTCTTTCTCAACAGTTGTGATATGATCCTGGATGATTTCTATTTCATGTTTATTGGGTTCTTCTTTTTCAAGGATGCGAATGAGGTGATTGTGAATTCCTTCTTCAGCGAAAAAGAGACTGTTGTCAAAGATTTTCGTATCAACCTGCTGAACTTTTTCTTCTTCAATGAGATTGGATAATTCTTGTGCAAGTTGACTGGGCTCCAGTTCAACAGGTCGTGAGGATTCAAGTAGAGTTAGAGTTTTTTCTAATAGATCTCTTGCTTCAACATAAGTATCCCCGCTTTCCATACAAGCATTTAAAAGGCTATGAACAAGACCTGCTCGAAAGCGTTCAGGTGCCTGACTCTCAATCCCCAATTCCTGTGCTAATTGGTCAGCGATGGTAAAGCCCAAACCCTTGATATCTTCTACCAACTGATAAGGATAATTTTCAACGATATCGATGGTTTCCTCTTTATAGGTATCCTGGATTTGAATAGCTAATTTATTAGGAATCCCGTAGTTTGCAAGCTTGGCCAAAACCATCTCAGTTCCGTAGTTGAGACGAAGTGTAGAAACGAAGGCCTCACGACTTTTAGAAGATAGTCCTGAGATGGTTTCGAGTTTCTCAGGATGCTCCAGGATTTCATCAATGGTATTTTCTCCATAGAGTTCCACAATCTTTTGGGCAGTTTTGAGCCCAATCCCTTTGAAATGGCTACTAGAGAAATACTTGACTAAGCCCTTACTAGTTGGTTTTGCTCTTTCATAACGGGTAATTTGTAGTTGCTCTCCGTATTTGGAGTGTTGGACAATCTGCCCCCAAAAAGTGTATTCCTCTCCCTCGATGACATCAGCCATAGTTCCTGTCACAATGATCTCGAAATCATCAAAGTCCTCAGCATTGGTATCCTCTATATCTAGGAGGAGAATACGATAAAAATTACTGACATTTTCAAAAATAATACGTTCAATCGTACCTGTAAAATAGACTTCCATATAATTCCTTTACATTCCTAAATGAAATCAAATCATTCAGAATAGAATGAGAAGAGGCTGAGATTCGTGTTCTCGGCCTCTTAGTGTTATTAGAATGTTCCGATACGTTTGAGTGGCCAGAAACGGAATTTAGCCTCTCCGATGATATCTTTTGCTTTAAAAGTACCAACGTGTCGACTATCACTAGATACCAGACGGTCATCACCAAGTAGGAGGTATTGTCCCTCTGGAACAGTGAATGTGAAGCTAGTATTGAAATTAACATCTAAGGTAAAGGCCTGAGCTTTCTCAGCAAGACTTCTGAAGTACTCGCCTTTTTTCCCATCCCAACTATCTCCAGTATAGGTAGATTGAAGTTTATCCTCTTTAAAGCGTTTGAGATACTCTGCTAGATAAGGCTCATCGGTTTCTTGTCCATTGATGTAGAGCTTATCATTTTCGTAACGGATGGTATCACCTGGCAATCCGATGACTCGCTTTACGATGTCTTTATTCCCTTCATCCTCATGAGCGACAACTATATCAAAGCGATCGATAGGGAGATGTTTAACAACAAAGAGGATTTCTCCATCAGCTAGAGTAGGATCCATTGAGTGTCCTTCTACACGAACATTGCTCCAGAGAAAGAGACGGCTGAGACCAACTAAGGCGATAATCAGGAAGAAAACTCCCCATTCTCTTATAAATGATTTTAAATATTTCATGGTTCACCTCTATAGAAGTTTTTTTGCTTTTTCAGTATTTTTAAAATGAAGTTTGGCGCAGAAATTGAGGCCATTCATTCCATATGCTTGAAGGATTTGGCTAGCTACCTTATCAGAAGCAGCTCCAGCACCACTTGGAAGTTGGTATCCCAGCTCTCGTCCTAGGTTTTCAAGATTTTCTAGGAAGAGATCACGCGCAATGATGGAGCTGACAGCGACGGCCAAGTATTTGCCCTCAGCTTTTTCCTCTAGAGTGATTGGATTAGGAAAATGATTGGCTTCATTTTTTAGATACTTATCATAGTTCTGTGAGCTTGTAAAGGCGTCAATAACAATTTTTTCAGGTTCAACTCCCTTTTGAAGGAGGAGATAGATTGCTTGATTGTGAAGAGCTACCTTGACCGAAACAGCATTGTAGCGCTCACCAATGACTTCGTTATACTTACTCGGAGAAAGTAGGAGTGCTTGATGTTGGATTTTTTCCTTAAGAATAGGAGCAATCTGACGAATCTTTTGGTCAGTTAGTGTTTTAGAATCTCCAACCCCAAGTTTTCGTAAAAAGTCATGCTGATCAGGAGTTACAAATGACGCCACTATAGCCAGACCACCGAAGTAGGAACCATTTCCGACTTCATCTGTTCCAATTAAGGGGAAATTTTGCCCGCTAACTACTTGTGCTACCTGATAACCAAAAAAGCTAGCATAGCTTTCAGCGGCTTCTCCTTGCAAGAGGACTTTCCCAGATGTATAGACGGAAACACTGGCTTGAGGAAATTTTAAAAAGTAGCGAATATAGGGATTTTTACTTGGAGCGAGAGCTTGCTCATGCTTTTGAACAAAAGCTTGAATTTCCTTTTCACTCGGAGTTAATGTGATACTTGCCATAGTCTCTATTGTACCATAAAAGCGCTAGAATTGGTAAAAACTGACAAACTTAGTGAAATTTGGTATAATATCGTGAGGTGAATTTTATGGCAAATCTAAATCGATTCAAGTTTACATTTGGGAAAAAAACATTAACGCTGACAACTGAACATGACAATCTTTTCATGGAGGAGATTGCTAAAGTTGCGACAGAAAAATATGAAGCAATCAAAGAACAAATGCCTGGAGCTGATGATGAGACAGTAGCTATCCTTTTAGCAGTTAACTGCTTGTCAACACAGCTCAGCCGTGAGATTGAATTTGATGATAAGGAGCAAGAGTTAGAATCACTCCGTTATAAGGTGGTTGCGGCTAAACAAGAGCAGAGTAAGATTGAGGATTCCCTATGATTTCTATTCTACTCTTATTAATCCTTGCTTGGAGCTTTTATATAGGCTACCGCCGAGGAATTATTTTGCAAGCATATTATCTTGTAGCAACGATTGTCTCTGCTTATTTTGCAAGCAAATATTACCAATCTTTAGGGCAGAAGTTCAATTTATTAATCCCTTATGCTAATCCGCAGGAAGGACAGGGAACATTTTTTTTCCCATCCAATCAACTTTTCCAACTAGATAAGGTTTTTTATGCAGGTGTCGGCTTCCTCTTAGCCTTTACGATTTTTTACTGCATCGGCCGTTTGCTTGGTCTTTTTCTAAACCTAGTACCAAGTAAGATACTTGATGGGAAATACTACCGTATCGGTGCGGGTGTGCTATCAGTCGGTGTGACCTTGTTTGTCCTCCAGATGATGCTAACGATTCTCGCGACTGTGCCATTACAAATTGTTCAAAATTCACTTGAAAATAGCTTTGTAGCTAGACATATCATCCAAAGCATTCCATTCACAACTAATTTTATTAAACAGCTTTGGGTTACAAAAATAATCGGATAAAAAGGGCGGGAACTATTCCTAGCCTTTTGTTTACAATTTCGAAAAGTAAGAGATTGAATTAAAAAAGTTGAAAATAAGAAAAGTCATTACTTTTTTACTAAGGAAATTAGATGAATACAAAAATACTAGAAACGTTAGAATTTAACAAGGTCAAGGCTCTATTTGAGCCTCATCTTTTGACGGAACAAGGACTAGAGCAGTTAAAAGAGCTAGCCCCAATAGATAAAGCTGATAAAATTAGACAGGCATTTGCAGAGATGAAGGAGATGCAAGAACTCTTTGTTGAGCATCCTCATTTCAGCATTTCGGCAACAAAAGATATTGCGGCTACCTGCAAACGTTTGGAGATGGGTGCTGATCTCAACATAGAGGAATTTCTCCTTCTCAAACGTGTCATCTTTGCCAGCCGTGAACTGAAAAATTTCTATGATAATCTTGAAAATGTACGCTTGGACCACTTGGCAAATTGGTTTGAGAAACTTCACGACTTCCCACATCTACAGGGCAATCTCCAAGCCATCAACGAGGCTGGATTTATTGAGAATTTTGCTAGTGAAGAACTAGCACGAATCCGTCGCAAGATCCATGATAGCGAGAGCCAGGTTCGTGATGTCTTGCAAGACCTTCTCAAGCAGAAGGCGCAGATGTTGACAGAAGGGATTGTCGCTAGTAGAAATGGTCGCCAAGTTCTTCCAGTTAAAAATACCTATCGTAATAAGATTGCCGGTGTAGTACATGATATTTCTGCCAGCGGGAACACTGTCTATATCGAACCGCGTGAAGTAGTCAAGCTGAGTGAGGAAATCGCCAGTCTTCGTGCAGACGAACGCTATGAGATGATGCGTATCCTCCAAGAACTCTCTGAACGAGTAAGACCTCACGCAGCTGAAATTGCAAATGATGCATGGATTATTGGGCATTTAGACTTGATTCGGGCTAAGGTCCGCTTTATCCAGGAGACAGGAGCAGTGGTTCCACAAGTCTCTGAAGGACAGGAGATTCAACTCCTTCATGTTCGTCATCCTCTTGTGAAAAATGCTGTTGCTAATGATGTGCACTTTGGTAAGGATCTAACAGCCATCGTTATCACTGGTCCCAATACGGGTGGTAAGACCATTATGCTCAAAACCTTAGGGTTGACGCAATTGATGGCCCAGTCAGGTTTGCCGATTTTGGCCGATAAGGGCAGTCGTGTGGGAATTTTTGAGGAGATCTTTGCGGATATAGGAGATGAACAATCCATTGAGCAAAGCCTGTCAACCTTCTCTAGTCACATGACCAATATCGTAGACATCCTCGGTAAAGTCAACCAAAACTCCCTCTTGCTACTAGATGAGCTTGGAGCAGGTACAGATCCTCAGGAAGGAGCTGCCCTTGCCATGTCTATCCTAGAAGACTTGCGCTTGCGTCAGGTCAAGACCATGGCAACCACTCACTATCCTGAACTCAAGGCCTATGGAATTGAAACGGCTTATGTTCAGAATGCCAGCATGGAGTTTGATACAGCTAGCCTGCGTCCAACCTATCGCTTTATGCAGGGAGTACCTGGTCGAAGCAATGCCTTTGAGATTGCTAAACGTTTGGGCTTGTCAGATGTCATTGTAGGTGATGCCAGCAAGCAGATTAACCAAGACAATGATGTCAATCGCATCATAGAGCAGTTGGAAGAGCAGACACTTGAAAGCCGTAAACGTCTTGAGAATATTCGCCAAGTTGAGCAGGAAAACCTCAAGATGAACCGTGCGCTTAAAAAACTCTACAATGAACTCAATCGTGAGAAAGAAACAGAACTCAATAAGGCGCGTGAGCAAGCTGCTGAGATTGTTGAATTGGCTCTAGCTGAAAGTGATGATATTCTTAAAAACCTTCACAGAAAATCTCAACTAAAACCACATGAAATTATCGAAGCCAAGGCCAAGCTCAAGAAGTTGGCACCTGAAAAAGTTGATCTTTCTAAAAATAAGGTCCTTCAAAAGGCCAAGAAGAAACGAGCTCCAAAAATTGGGGATGATATCATCGTTTTAAGCTATGGTCAACGAGGTACCTTGACCAATCAACTCAAGGATGGTCGTTGGGAAGCTCAAGTCGGCTTGATCAAGATGACGCTTGAAGATAAGGAATTCGACTTGGTTCAGGCTCAGCAAGAAGCGCCTGTCAAAAAGAAACAAGTCAACGTGGTCAAGCGCGCTGTTGGTAAAGCACCGCAGGCTAGACTTGATCTTCGTGGCAAACGCTATGAGGAGGCTATGGAAGCCTTGGATGCCTTTATCGACCAAGCCCTGCTCAACAACATGGCTCAAGTAGACATCATCCATGGTATCGGTACAGGAGTCATCCGTGAAGGAGTAACTAAATATCTCCAAAGAAACAAGCAAGTCAAGAGCTTTGGCTATGCGCCACAAAATGCAGGTGGTTCTGGAGCGACTATCGTTACCTTTAAAGGCTAACCAAGCTATAGAATGAAATGTTAAAAGAGTACCTATCAAGTGATAGGTACTCTTTTGATGAATTTATTTTAATCATTATTGTTAGTGAGTATTTTAAAAGGGGACAATCGTTTTATAGCCAAAAAAAATTGATGAAGGCTTGTCTAGCTGAGCTTTAATTATGCTATACTGATAGTAACGTTATTTTCGGAGGTTAACATGAAGAAACTCCCCTTAGCCTTTTCAGGTTGCTTATTGGGATTAGCTGGTGCAGGAAATCTTATCTTAGATACCTTCCCATTTCTTTCTCATTTGCTTAGTTTGTCAGGCTTGATTCTATGGTTTTGTTTTATTTACAGTCATCTTAGTGATTGGCAAGTAAGCAAGCAAGAACTGAAGAAAGCACCCCTCTTGTCAGGAATGGCGACCTTTCCCATGGCAGGGATGATTTTATCGACTTATTTATTGCGAGTGTTACCTATGAGCTTGAGTATCATTGCACAAGTTCTCTGGTGGTTTGCCTTTCTACTGGATGTAGGTTTAATTATCTACTTTACTATCAATTACGTTCAGACTAAGCCAAGGGCTAGTGCTACACCGACTTGGACTGTTCTTTATGTAGGAATAGCAGTAGCAAGCTTGACCTACCCCGTGGTGGGGATAGTTGGTATTGCCTATGGAGCTTGGATTTTTGGTTTTATCTTAACCCTCATCCTGTATCCTCTCATTTATCAAGATTTGAAAAAGAATCCATTGCCACTAGCTTTAATGGGTCAAGAAGGAATCTATTGTGCTCCATTTTCTCTACTGTTGGCAGCACTGGTTCGGATAGGAGGCCCAGGTCTTCCTAACTGGGTTTTACTGGTCATGATTCTTGCATCACAGACTTTCTTTTTCTTTGTCCTTAGTCGCTTGCCGAGAATTCTAAAACAGGGATTTCAACCATCCTTTTCAGCTCTAACTTTCCCAACCATCATCACGGCAACTTCCTTGAAAATGGCCCAGGGAATCCTACAGTTTCCAACCCTTAACCTCCTCGTTTGGTTAGAAACTATCATTTGTTTAACAATCCTCATCTACGTATTAGTAGAATATGTGAGATATTTAAGAAAATAACAAATCCCCTAGCACTGAGAAGTGTTAGGGGGGTGTTTTTTAGAGCGATTAATAACATTCTTTTTGCTTAACTTCTTTAAAGAGTTGATAAAGAGTATAGAAATAGACCAAACTAAAAATGATACAGATAGTTAGAAATAGGAGATATCTCCAATCCATAGAATTCGTAATTAGTTGTGGGAGAGATACGAGGATAAAGCAGAGAGATGCGTTTAAGAGGCGTATTTTTTTTGATGTGATTTTCTGAAACCTTTGTCCTTTGTTCAAGACAGGAAGGGCTAGCAGGAAGATGATCAGAAAAGGACGTGTAATATAGCCATAAACTAGGAAAAAGGTCATAAAGATACTGACCAAAATATGACTGAGAATTAAAGTTTGTAATGATTTCATATGATTCCTCCTAATAGTCGTCTTGATCTTCCTTGGCTTTTCGAATGCGAAGCCAGACGACAAGTTGCATTATTAATCCGAAAAAGAATGCTGCGAAAAGAATTGATGTGAAATGACCGAAATTGAAAAGAGAGGTGAAATAGTTCTTGCCATCATCCGTTAAGACATTGAGAAGTGGCATGCCAAAGAACATAAAAACTCCATAGACTAGACCAGCCTTAAGTCCAGGGTAGTGCAATTGTTTCTTTTCTTTACAAGTCAACATTTCAGGATCAATAGTAGTAATACCTGTTTTTTTAGTTTGAGTGGAAACATAGATAGCACAAGCCATAGAAACCAGAAAAATAATGATTGGATATCCGAAAGCGACCACTTGGGGATATTTATAAGCGAGGACAAAGGGAATGAGATTGCCAAAAACCATGAGGTAGAAGAGAACCATAAAGAGTTTATTTCCGATGCGGTCAGCCTCACGTTGTTTGTGTTCATCAAGTGGTCCAGAAATGCCGTATGTGCGTTTGATTAGTTTTTCAGTGAGAGTTTCTTTTTTCATTTTTCTTCTCCTTATTAAAATTCGTCCTCCCAAAAGAGACTGTTGAGGTCTGTTTGGAGGCTATGAGCGAGATTGAGACAGAGTTCCAGGGTAGGATTGTACTTGTCATTCTCAATCATGTTGATGGTTTGTCTAGAGACACCGATATCTTTGGCAAGTTCGAGCTGGGATATGCCCAATTCCTTGCGAAATTCTTTCACACGATTCATGCTTCCTCCTTATTTGATTATGTCACATATATTTGACTATAGTATATCTTTTAAAAAATAAAATGTCAACTATTTTTGACATATTTTTAAAAGAATCTTGGTGATAATATTTCTATGTGAAAATCTTCTACGATTTTATGCTATAATGAAGAAAAATAAGAGTGATTTGGATACCCTGAATGCTATCCAATAAAGAAAGAGCAGAAAATGAACCATAAGATTGCAATTTTATCAGACATTCATGGTAACACGACAGCCTTAGCTGGAGTGCTTGAGGACGCTAAAAAGTTGGGAGCGACTGAATATTGGCTTCTGGGAGATATTTTTCTTCCTGGGCCGGGAGCAAATGACTTGGTGGCTCTTTTGAAAGACCTTCCCATTACAGCATCTGTTCGAGGCAACTGGGATGATTGTGTGTTAGAGGCTTTAGATGGGCAATATGGTTTAGAGGATCCCCAAGAAATCCAGCTTATGCGATTGACCCAGTATCTGATGGAGCGTCTAAACCCAGAGCATATTGATTGGTTGAGAAATCTACCTATGGTAGCCAAGAAAGAAGTAGAAGGCTTGCGCTTTTCTCTTTCACATAATTTACCTGAGAAAAATTATGGTGGTGATTTGCTGGTTGAAAATGATACCGAAAAATTTGACCAGCTACTTGATGAAACTACTGATGTAGCCGTCTATGGTCATGTTCACAAGCAGTTGCTTCGTTATGGTAGCCAAGGTCAACAAATCATCAATCCAGGTTCGATTGGTATGCCTTATTTTGACTGGGTAGGGCTGAAAAATCACCGTGCCCAGTATGCCTTACTTGAGGTTGAAAATGGTGAATTAGTCAATATCCAATTTCGTAAGGTTGTTTATGACTATGAAGCAGAGCTAGAATCAGCTAAGACCAAGGGCCTTCCCTTTATCGAAATGTATGAAGAATTGCGGCGAGAGGACAACTATCAAGGCCATAATAGAGATTTGTTAGCTAGTTTAATTGAAAAGCATGGCTATGTGGAGGATGTGAAGAATTATTTTGATTTTTTGTAAGAGTTGCTTTGATTAACAGATACTAAATAAACGATTGGACTAGCCAATCGTTTTTAATATATCTTATTGTAATTGAGATTGATCTGGTAGGTAGGAACCACCGAGATAGGTTTTGCTGAGTTTTTCAAGGGTTCCGTCTTGGTAGAGTTCTTTGAGGACCTTGTCAAATTGTTCTTTAATTTCTTTTCCATCGCTTGAGAAGATAATGTAGTTATTTGGATTATCATTGCTTTCCAAGTCGACTACGTTCAAGTCTAAACCTCGGTCTTGGATAATCTTTTGAACATTTTCGATAAATTTAATATAGATTTTAAAAATAGTGAACTCAATGAGCTTTTTAGCTTCAATAATTCGGTAAATGTTTGACAATAAAATTATTTTATTTTAAAATATAGGTATCATAAAACTATTTAAAGGAGATAGTCATGAAAAAACTTCTTACTGCGGGCCTTGTGCTCTTATCAGTTGCAACTTTAGCAGCTTGTGGAAATAAATCTTCTGATTCTGCAAGTAAAGTTTCAAGCACGACTGAACAAACATCAGCTTCATCAAAAACAGATAACTCAAAGACAAACACATCTGAAGTTACTCTTCTAACAGATGAAGAAATTGACAACGCTAAAACAATTGGAGATATGAAAACTCTTTTTGGTAAGTTGATTGACAACTATAAGAAATATGTTGAAGAAATCGGTGACAAAGTTCCTGAGGCTCAAAAAGATGCTTATAAACAACAAGTGGAACCTGCTCTTAACTCACTAGAAACTTCAAGAAAGGCATTTAATGATGGCTTGTCAAGCGCAGGTTCTGACGATACAGAAATGCCTGCAGAAGCACGTACTGTTTTCCTTCAACAATTGAAGACTGCACGTGATGCTATGAAACAAGCGATTGAATCTGCAAGTAAAATTGTATCAGCGCAATAATATGAGTAAAGTAGGCGACTAATCGTCTACTTTTTCTTGTGCAGAAAGTTTTTATTATAGCTTACAACTAAATCGAAAAGCTTGTAATTCCTGGTTAAGAGATGGGATAAAGGTCTCTACTTATGAAAAATCTCTGCAAGCTCTTTCAGAATGTGGTAAAATGGAAGCAATAGAAATAGAAAAGGAACTTGCTTATGAAATTTCTTGAGTTAAATAAAAAACGTCATGCGACCAAGCATTTTATTGATAAACCTGTTGATCCAAAGGATGTCCGTACAGCTATCGAAATCGCAACCTTGGCACCAAGTGCCCACAACAGCCAGCCTTGGAAATTCGTCGTGGTTCGTGAGAAAAATGCTGAACTAGCAAAATTGGCTTACGGTTCAAACTTTGAGCAAGTAGCCTCTGCACCTGTAACGATTGCCTTGTTTACAGATACTGACCTAGCTAAACGAGCTCGCAAGATTGCCCGTGTTGGTGGAGCAAAGAACTTCTCAGAAGAACAACTTCAGTACTTTATGAAAAATCTTCCAGCTGAGTATGCACGTTACAATGAACAACAAGTCAGTGACTACTTGGCTCTTAATGCAGGATTAGTTGCGATGAACTTGGTCCTTGCATTGACTGACCAGGGAATTGGTTCAAATATTATACTAGGTTTTGATAAATCAAAAGCTAATGAAGTCTTGGAAATTGAAGAACGCTTCCGTCCAGAGCTTTTGATTACAGTAGGATACACAGACGAGAAGTTGGAACCAAGCTACCGCTTGCCAGTAGATGAAATTATCGAGAAAAGATAGGAAGTAAAAATGACAGTTATTGATTTTACAACAGAAGTAGAAAAACGCAAAGAAGACCTCTTGGCTGACTTGTTTAGCCTTTTGGAAATCAACTCAGAACGTGATGACAGTAAGGCCGATGCGCAGCATCCATTTGGACCTGGTCCAGTAAAAGCCTTGGAGAAATTCCTCGAAATCGCAGACCGTGATGGCTACCCAACAAAAAATGTCGACAACTATGCAGGTCATTTCGAGTTTGGTCAAGGAGAAGAAGTTCTCGGAATCTTTGCCCACATGGACGTAGTGCCAGCAGGTAGTGGTTGGGACACTGACCCTTACACTCCAACTATCAAAGATGGTCGACTTTATGCGCGTGGGGCTTCTGATGATAAGGGACCTACAACAGCTTGTTACTACGGTTTGAAAATCATCAAGGAATTGGGGCTTCCAACTTCTAAGAAAGTTCGCTTCATCGTGGGAACTGATGAAGAATCAGGTTGGGCAGATATGGACTACTACTTTGAGCATGTAGGACTTGCAAAACCTGACTTTGGATTCTCACCAGATGCTGAATTCCCTATCATCAATGGTGAAAAAGGAAATATCACAGAATATCTCCACTTTGCTGGTGAAAATACTGGTGCAGCTCGTCTTCACAGCTTCACAGGTGGTTTACGCGAAAACATGGTGCCAGAATCAGCAACAGCAGTTGTTTCAGGCGACTTAGCTGACTTGCAAACTAAGCTAGACGCCTTCGTTGCAGAGCACAATCTCAGAGGAGAAATTCAAGAAGAAAATGGTCAGTACAAGGTGACTGTAATTGGTAAATCAGCCCATGGTGCTATGCCTGCTTCAGGTGTCAATGGTGCGACTTACCTTGCCCTCTTCCTCAGCCAATTTGCCTTTGAAGGGCCTGCAAAAGACTATCTTGACATTGCTGGTAAGATTCTCTTGAATGACCACGAAGGTAAAAACTTGAAAGTAGCTCATGTAGATGAAAAGATGGGTGCTCTTTCTATGAATGCGGGTGTCTTCCGCTTTGATGAAACAAGTGCTGACAATACTATTGCCCTCAACTTCCGTTATCCAAAAGGAACAAGCCCAGAGCAAATCAAGTCAGTTCTTGAAAGCTTGCCAGTTGCTTCAGTCAGCCTTTCTGAACATGGTCACACTCCTCACTATGTGCCAATGGAAGATCCACTCGTTCAAACCTTGTTGAATGTTTACGAAAAACAAACAGGTCTTCAAGGTCACGAACAAGTCATCGGTGGAGGAACTTTTGGACGTCTATTAGAGCGTGGTGTAGCCTACGGTGCTATGTTCCCAGATTCTATCGATACTATGCACCAGGCCAATGAATTTATCGCCTTGGACGATCTTTTCCGTGCAGCAGCCATCTACGCTGAAGCTATTTATGAATTGATCAAATAATGATCTAGAAGTCTGAGATTCTATGCTTGGACTTCTTTTTGGAGGGAAACAGATGTCTCAAATCGAAAAAATCAAGCAAGCTATCATGGCGGATCCACAGAATGCCAGCTATACTGAGCAGGGTATCGAGCCTCTTTTTGCAGCACCAAAGACTGCTCGTATCAATATCATTGGGCAAGCTCCTGGACTCAAAACTCAAGAAGCAGGACTTTACTGGAAGGATAAAAGTGGTGACCGCTTGCGAGAGTGGCTAGGTGTGGATGAAGATACGTTTTATAATTCAGGTTACTTTGCAGTCATGCCTATGGATTTCTACTTTCCAGGTCATGGAAAATCGGGTGACCTACCACCACGTCCAGGTTTTGCAGAAAAATGGCATCCAAAACTTTTGAAGGAATTGCCAGATATTCAATTAACACTCTTGATTGGGCAGTATGCTCAGGCTTACTATCTGCATGAAAAGGTCAGTGGCAAGGTGACAGACCGTGTGCATCGGTTCAAGGATTATTTGCCTGATTATTTCCCTCTGGTACACCCATCACCACGTAATCAAATCTGGATGAAAAAAAATCCTTGGTTTGAGTCGGAAGTGGTTCCCGATTTGAAAAAAAGAATTAAAACAATTTTAGGAGAAAAAGAATGAAAGAAATTTCCTTCGATGAATTTTACCAGCTTTATCAAAATGAGCAACTTTCTCTAGTGGACGTGAGAGAAGTAGAGGAATTTGAAGCTCTTCATTTAGAAGGTGCTCATAATTTCCCTCTCAGTCAACTGGCAGATACTTATGTACAACTGGACAAAGACCAGCTTTATTACGTGATTTGTAAATCAGGAATGCGTTCAGCACGCGCTTGTCAATTTTTAACAGAACAAGGATATGAGGTTATCAATGTCCAAGGTGGCATGGATGCTTTAGAATAAGAAAAACTCCCTTTGAGACCGAAAATAAGAAAGGTTTTAAAGGGAATTTATTTGCTCTAAAATTCCGAAAATTGAAAACATTTTAGAATGATTTCCTGATAGCCTTTTCATGCCTTTAAACATGTTATACTAAGAAAGTATTTTAATTTTATAAGGAGAGTTTATGGCTAAAAAAGGTGCTTTAACAGGATTACTTCTGTTTGGAATATTTTTTGGAGCAGGTAACTTGATTTTCCCTCCAACTCTAGGCGCACAGTCTGGAGAAAACTTCCTTCCTGCCATTGCAGGATTTGTATTTTCAGGTGTTGGGATTGCCGTCCTAACTTTGATTATTGGGACCCTTAATCCTAAGGGTTATATCTATGAGATTTCTAAGAAAATTTCTCCATGGTTTGCGACGATTTATCTTGCAGCTTTGTACTTGTCGATTGGTCCATTCTTTGCCATTCCACGTACAGCAACAACATCGTTTGAGGTCGGTATTAGTCCCCTCCTGGCCGAAGCAGATAAGGGGTTAGGTTTGATTGTCTTTACAATTCTCTACTTTGTTGCAGCCTATTTAATCGCCCTTAACCCTTCAAAGATTTTGGATCGTATCGGACGAATCTTGACTCCAGTATTTGCGATTTTGATTGTTGTTTTGGTTATCCTTGGGGCCTTTAAATATGGTGGGAACGCACCGCAAGCAGCATCAGGTGCCTATCAAACTTCAGCCTTTGGTGCAGGTTTCCTTGAGGGATATAATACACTTGATGCGCTTGCTTCTGTTGCCTTTAGTGTTATCGCTGTTCAAACCTTGAAACAGCTTGGATTTTCAAGTAAGAAAGAATACATTTCAACTATTTGGGTCGTTGGAATCGTTGTAGCTTTAGGATTTAGTGCTTTATACATTGGCCTAGGTTTCCTTGGAAATCATTTCCTAGTACCAGCTGAAGTGATGAGCGAAGGAACTCCAGGAGTTTATATCTTGTCACAAGCAACGCAAGAAATCTTTGGCTCGACAGCACAGCTTTTCCTTGCAGTCATGGTAACGGTGACTTGTTTCACAACAACAGTAGGCTTGATTGTATCAACAGCTGAATTCTTCAACGACCGCTTCCCACAAATCAGCTACAAGGTTTATGCGACTGTCTTTACCTTGATTGGTTTTGCTATCGCAAACCTTGGATTGAGTGCTATTATCAAATACTCAGTTCCAGTGCTAGTTGTCTTGTATCCAATCACGATTGTGATTGTTATGATTGTGATTGTGAACAAATTTGTACCACTTTCAAAACCAGGGATGCAATTGACTATGGGACTTGTAACTGCTATTGCCATAGCTAGCGTCTTAGGAAGTTCATTTGAAGTGACCTTCCTTGCCAACATTGTGAATGCTCTACCATTTGCTAAGGCTTCATTGCCATGGTTAGTACCAGCGATTATCGGAATTTTACTTTCTCTTGTTCTTCCTAACAAACAAGAAAGTGAAGCTTTTGAGATGGAATAAAAAAACCTTGGCAGATGCCAAGGTTTTTTTATTACTCTTAGTTCGTTTTTTCAGTATACCCAAGATCCTCAAGCATTTTTTTAGTTTTTGCAAAACTTACACGTTTTCCAGCTCCTGAATATTCATTTGGCATTGCTTTTTTCATCTCATCAAGATTGACTACAGTCATGTCAATGACCATGGTATGGACGACTTTTCCATCTTTGAATTCGATATTTTGTGTAACGCCCTTAATTCCTTCATACCCTTTATAAGTTTTCACGATAAGTTCTTTAATCTCATCGGCGCTCTTATTGAGTACTTCAGGTTCAAAAACATTATAAACTTCTTGTTTCATAACATCATCGCCTTCAACAGTGTATGTCAAGGTAGAATGTCTTCCTGGATTACTGTCATGAACAAAGGCTACAGTTTTTGATTCAGCTTTCTTTTCTGTAGTTTCAGCCTCAGTAGTTTCAGTTTCGGTAGTTTTTACTTCACTTGTTTCTGCTTTTAAAGAGTTAGAAGTTGTTGATTGTTTAGAACATCCCAACAAGAATGCCAACGGTAAGGCTAAGAGAAGCGTTATTTTGAAATATCTGTTCATATTTTTTCCTTTCATCATAAGAACTACTTTTATTATACCATAACATACTTTCATTATCAAAGTATGTCAGTTTTTCCTTTTTACACATACTAAAATGGGAAAAGTGATATAATGGTAAGAAGAGGTGAAGAAATGAATCAAACTGTAGAATATATTAAAGAACTAACTGCTATCGCATCGCCAACAGGTTTTACCCGTGAGATTACTGATTATTTAGTTGAGACACTTGAAAAGTTAGGCTATCAACCTGTCCGTACTGCCAAAGGTGGTGTCAACGTTACTGTTAAAGGTAAAAATGATGAACAACAACGCTATGTGACTGCCCATGTGGATACTCTGGGAGCTATCGTTCGCGCTGTTAAACCAGATGGTCGTCTTAAAATGGACCGTATTGGAGGATATCCTTGGAACATGATTGAGGGAGAAAACTGTACCGTTCATGTGGCTAGCACAGGTAAGACTGTTTCAGGTACGATTTTAATCCACCAGACTTCTTGTCACGTCTATAAGGATGCTGGAACTGCGGAACGTACGCAGGACAATATGGAAGTACGTTTGGATGAAAAAGTGACCAACGAAAAAGAAACACGTGCACTCGGTATCGAGGTTGGAGACTTTATCAGTTTTGACCCACGAACTGTGGTGGCTGATTCAGGCTTTATCAAATCGCGTCATTTGGATGATAAGGTCAGCGCAGCAATTCTCCTAAATCTCCTCAAAGTCTACAAAGAAGAAGGAATTGAGCTTCCAGTTACTACGCATTTTGCTTTTTCAGTCTTTGAAGAAGTGGGGCATGGTGCTAACTCAAGTATCCCTAGTCAAGTTGTCGAATATCTGGCAGTAGATATGGGAGCGATGGGAGATGACCAGCAGACGGACGAGTACACAGTCTCTATCTGTGTCAAAGATGCTTCTGGTCCTTACCACTATGAATTCCGTCAACATTTAGTTGCTTTAGCTGAAGAGCAAGACATTCCGTTTAAACTAGATATCTATCCATTTTACGGTTCGGATGCTTCTGCAGCGATGTCAGCTGGAGCAGAGGTTAAGCACGCTCTTCTAGGAGCTGGTATTGAGTCTAGTCATTCTTATGAGCGTACTCATATTGATTCTGTAGTGGCTACTGAGCGTATGGTAGATGCTTATCTCAAGAGTGACTTGGTGGAATAAGATGTGCTTGATTTGTGATCGAATTGAATTGATTAAGGCAGGGGAAAATCCCTACTTTGTCAAGGAATTAGAAACTGGCTATGTTGTCATCGGAGACCACCAGTATTTTGAAGGCTACACTCTATTCTTAGCCAAGGAACATGTCACAGAATTGCATCATCTACATCCAACTGTCAAATTCCGCTTTTTAGAGGAAATGAGTCTGGTTCAGGAAGCTGTCTCTAAGGCTTTTACTGCTGAAAAGATGAATGTAGAGTTGTTGGGAAATGGAGACGCTCATGTTCACTGGCATATTTTTCCAAGACGAGCTGGTGATATGAAAGGGCACGGTCTAAATGGACGTGGTCCAGTCTGGTGGGTTCCTTGGGAAGAAATGGTCGCTGAGGAATATCACGTTAAAGATCGGAGACTGGAAAACTTGATTGCGACATTATCAGAAACTTTAAACCAGATAGTAAAATGAAAGGATTAAAGATGAAGAAAAGATATCTTGTATTATCAGGATTATTAGCCTTGACATTAGCGGCTTGCTCACAAGAAAAGCCAGCAACTTCAGAAACTCAGACTTCAACGGAAGAAAAAACTGTCCAAGAAGGAACTGCGGGAAGTAAGTCTCAGGTAGCTAGTCAAAAGAAAGCAGAAGTAGTAGACAAAGGAGATCACTACAGCATTCAAGGCAAGTACGATGAGATTGTTGTCGCTAATAAGCATTATCCTATGTCAAAAGACTATAATCCAGGGGAAAACCCTACCGCTAAAGCAGAACTGTTGAAACTCATTGCAGCTATGCAACAAGCAGGATTCCCGATTAGCGACAACTATAGTGGTTTTAGAAGTTATGAAACTCAAACTCAGCTTTATCAGGACTATGTCAACAAAGACGGAAAGGCAGAGGCTGACCGCTATTCTGCTCGGCCTGGTTACAGTGAACACCAAACTGGCCTTGCCTTTGACCTAATTGGAACAAATGGAGATTTAGTGACTGAAGAAAAGGCTGCCCAATGGCTTTTGGACCATGCGGCTGACTATGGCTTTGTCGTCCGTTATCTCAAAGGTAAGGAAAAGGAAACGGGTTATATGGCCGAGGAATGGCACCTTCGCTACGTCGGCAAAGAAGCCAAAGAAATCGCTGCAAGTGGCCTCAGTCTGGAAGAGTATTATGGCTTTGAAGGTGGAGACTATGTTGATTAGTCGCAAAACATCTTGCAAGAATGCTTGAAATTTGATAAAATATTTAGTAATTAAATAGGAATCTGCAAGACTAGTAACTCAAGGGAAGTATATCAGGGAGGAGAGCCGTGACTGAAAGCTCTCTATATGAAAACTGGGTGAATTCACTTGCGCAAGGATTCGGAAATAAAGGTCTGACTTGTCAGATGAAAACGGATGGTACCGCGTGTCAACGCTCCGAGTGGAGTTTTTGACATGTGGTTTTCTTTTTATCTTACGAGAGACTGATGGAGGAATTATGTCAACTATTGAAGAACAATTAAAAGCGCTTCGTGAAGAAACGCTAGCTAGCTTGAAGCAGATTACTGCTGAAAATGAAAAAGAGATGCAAGAATTGCGTGTCTCAGTCCTTGGGAAAAAAGGGTCACTGACCGAAATCCTTAAAGGGATGAAAGACGTTTCTGCAGAAATGCGTCCTGTTATCGGAAAACACGTAAACGAGGCTCGTGATGTCTTGACAGCTGCCTTTGAAGAAACAGCTAAGCTCTTGGAAGAAAAGAAAGTCGCAGCTCAACTAGCAAGTGAGAGTATTGATGTGACTCTTCCAGCTCGTCCAGTTGCGACTGGTCACCGTCACGTTCTTACACAAACTAGTGAAGAAATTGAAGATATTTTCATCGGTATGGGTTATCAAGTTGTGGATGGATTTGAAGTAGAACAAGACTACTACAACTTCGAACGTATGAACCTTCCAAAAGACCACCCAGCCCGTGATATGCAGGACACTTTCTACATCACAGAAGAAATCTTGCTCCGTACCCACACGTCTCCAGTTCAGGCGCGTGCGATGGATGCCCATGATTTTTCTAAAGGTCCTTTGAAGATGATCTCACCAGGACGTGTATTCCGTCGTGATACAGACGATGCAACCCACAGTCACCAATTCCACCAAATCGAAGGTTTGGTTGTAGGGAAAAACATCTCTATGGCTGATCTTCAAGGAACTCTTCAGTTGATTGTGCAAAAAATGTTTGGTGAAGAGCGTCAAATTCGTTTGCGTCCATCTTACTTCCCATTTACAGAGCCTTCTGTTGAGGTTGATGTTTCATGCTTCAAGTGTGGTGGAGATGGCTGTAACGTTTGTAAGAAAACAGGTTGGATCGAGATTATGGGTGCCGGAATGGTTCACCCTCGTGTCCTTGAAATGAGTGGGATTGATGCAAGTGTTTACTCTGGTTTTGCCTTTGGTCTTGGTCAAGAGCGTGTAGCTATGCTTCGTTATGGAATCAACGATATCCGTGGATTCTACCAAGGCGATGTCCGCTTCTCAGAACAGTTTAAATAAGATTGAAACCTGAAACACAGTCCTATACAGTACTAATCATCTTCTCTCAATGAGAAATGGTGAGGACTACCTCAAAGAAAAAGAAAGGAATTGAAAAGGTCTCTCTTACTGGGATCTTACAATCAGAATTATGTTAGTATCTTATAAATGGTTAAAAGAATTGGTGGACATTGATGTGCCATCACAAGAGTTGGCTGAAAAAATGTCAACCACAGGGATCGAAGTAGAAGGTGTGGAATCACCTGCTGCTGGTCTCTCAAAAATTGTCGTCGGAGAAGTCCTGTCTTGTGAAGATGTGCCAGAAACACACTTGCATGTCTGCCAAGTCAATGTGGGTGAAGAAGAAGCCCGTCAAATCGTCTGTGGAGCACCAAATGTGCATGCAGGCATCAAGGTCATGGTGGCTCTTCCAGGTGCTCGTATCGCAGATAACTACAAGATTAAAAAAGGGAAAATCCGTGGCTTAGAGTCACTCGGGATGATCTGTTCACTTGGTGAGTTGGGCATTTCTGACTCCGTTGTACCAAAGGAATTTGCAGATGGGATCCAAATCTTGCCTCAAGATGCTGTTCCAGGAGATGAAGTCTTCTCTTACCTAGACTTGGATGATGAAATCATCGAGCTTTCTATCACTCCAAACCGTGCAGACGCTCTTTCTATGCGTGGGGTAGCGTACGAAGTAGCAGCGATTTATGACAAGGCAGTTAACTTTAAAGAATTTGCTCTTTCAGAAACAGACCAAGCTACAGCCGATGCTCTTTCTGTCAGCATTGACACAGACAAGGCGCCTTATTATGCAACTCGTATCTTGGACAATGTGACCATCGCACCAAGTCCACAATGGTTGCAAAACCTCCTCATGAACGAAGGCATCCGTCCGATTAATAATGTCGTCGACGTGACCAACTATATCTTGCTTTACTTTGGTCAACCAATGCATGCCTTTGACTTGGATACCTTTGAAGGGACTGACATCCGTGTGCGTGAAGCGCGTGCTGGTGAAAAATTAGTAACCTTGGATGGTGAAGAGCGTGAGTTAGAAATAAATGACCTCGTAATCACTGTCGCTGATAAACCAGTAGCCCTTGCAGGTGTTATGGGTGGTCAAGCTACAGAAATCTCTGAAAAATCTAGTCGTGTCGTCCTTGAAGCTGCTGTTTTCAATGGCAAATCTATCCGTAAGACTAGTGGTCGCCTCAACCTTCGTTCAGAATCTTCTTCTCGCTTTGAAAAAGGCATCAACGTGGCAACTGTCAATGAAGCCCTTGATGCGGCAGCGAGCATGATTGCAGAGTTTTCAGGAGCAACTGTTCGTAAGGGGATCGTTTCAGCAGGTGAGCTTGACACTTCTGATGTGGAAGTTTCTTCAACTCTTGTTGACGTCAACCGTGTCCTCGGTACAGAGCTTTCCTACGCCGATGTAGAAGATGTCTTCCGTCGTCTTGGATTTGGCCTTTCTGGAAATGCTGACAGCTTCACAGTAAGAGTTCCACGTCGCCGTTGGGATATCACTATCGAAGCGGATCTCTTTGAAGAAATCGCTCGTATCTACGGTTATGACCGCTTGCCAACTAGTCTTCCAAAAGACGATGGGACAGCAGGTGAGTTAACAGCGACACAAAAACTCCGTCGTCAAGTTCGGACTATTGCTGAAGGGGCTGGATTGACTGAAATCATCACCTACGCTCTTACAACTCCTGAAAAAGCGGTTGAGTTTACGATTCAGCCAAGTCATTTAACAGAGCTCATGTGGCCAATGACTGTGGACCGTTCTGTTCTCCGTCAAAATATGGTTTCAGGTATCCTTGATACAGTTGCCTACAACGTAGCACGTAAGAATAAAGACTTGGCTCTTTATGAGATTGGAAAAGTCTTTGAACAAACTGGTAATCCAAAAGAAGACTTGCCAAACGAAATCAATAGCTTTGCCTTTGCTTTGACAGGTTTAGTCGCTGAAAAAGACTTCCAAACAGCAGCAGTTCCTGTTGACTTCTTCTATGCTAAGGGAATTTTGGAAGCTCTCTTTGCTCGCTTGGGTCTTGAAGTGACTTATACAGCAACTTCTGAAATTGCTAGTCTTCACCCAGGACGTACAGCCTTGATCTCACTCGGTGACCAAGTCCTTGGTTTCCTCGGTCAAGTACATCCTGTTACAGCTAAGGCTTACGATATTCCAGAAACTTATGTGGCAGAGCTCAACCTTTCAGCTATCGAAGCAGCTCTTCAACCAGCCGCTCCATTTGTGGAAATCACCAAATTCCCAGCGGTGAGCCGTGATATCGCCCTTCTCCTCAAGGCAGAAGTGACTCACCAAGAGGTGGTAGATGCCATCCAAGCAGCTGGCGTGAAACGTTTGACAGATATCAAACTCTTCGACGTCTTCTCAGGTGAAAAACTAGGAATCGGTATGAAGTCTATGGCCTACAGCTTGACCTTCCAAAATCCAGAAGATAGCTTGACTGACGAAGAAGTCGCACGTTACATGGAAAAAATCCAAGCTTCACTTGAAGAAAAAGTCAATGCAGAAGTGCGTTAAAAGTCTAAAATCCATCCTGAGGGATGGATTTTTTTGTCTTTGTCAATGCCGAATATTGGAAAGAAAAATAAATGTGAATTTTATTATTTTTGGTATGAAAAAATCCAAGCAAATTCTACTAATAAAAATGTACATAAATCCTTGTAATGCCCCAAAAAAGGAGTATAATGAGGGTAAGATTAGTAGGAGGTGGAACATGTTAGAAGTCCGCAATCTTGAAAAAAGCTTTGGTCCTAAGCAAGTCTTGTTTGGCGTTGACTTTCAAGCTCAGCCTGGAAGAATTTTAGGTCTAGTTGGGAAAAATGGAGCTGGGAAAACAACCATTTTTCATAGTATTTTGAAATTTTTAGAATATCAGGGAGAGATTCAGTTTGATGGTCAGGAAATTCGTCAGGAAACCTATGCTCGGATTGGCTATCTACCCGAAGAACGTAGTCTCATGCCTAAATTGACAGTTCTCGAACAAGTGCGCTATCTTGCAACCTTAAAAGGCATGGATGCAAAAGAAGTCAAAGAAAAACTCCCTCAATGGATGGAAAAACTGGAAGTCAAGGGGAAACTGACAGACAAGATTAAGAGCCTCTCAAAAGGGAATCAACAAAAGATTCAGCTAATCATTACTTTAATGCATGAACCAGATTTGATTATCCTAGATGAACCTTTTAGTGGTCTAGATCCAGTCAATACCGAATTGCTTAAGCAGGTCATCCTCAAAGAAAAAGAACGTGGTGCAACCATTATCTTCTCTGACCACGTCATGACCAATGTCGAAGAGCTATGCGATGATATTCTTATGATTCGTGATGGGCGTGTCGTCTTGCATGGACCAGTCCAAGATGTTCGTAATCAATACGGCAAAACGCGACTCTTTGTTGCAAGTGAAAAGAGTCAGGAAGACTTGGAAAACCTCCCACATGTCATTCATGCTAGCTTGACCAAGCAGGGAATTTGGAAGCTTATTCTAGATGACGAAAATGCTGGACAGGAGCTCTTTGCTATCTTGACTCAAGGACACTATATCGCGACCTTTGATCAGCAAGCTCCGACAATTGATGAAATCTTTAAACTAGAATCAGGGGTGGAAGTATGAGAAATATGTTGGTTGTAATCAAAGAAACCTATCTGCGTCATGTTAAATCCTGGAGTTTTTTCTTTATGGTAATCTCGCCATTTCTCTTTATCGGCTTGTCTGGAGGAATTGGGTATCTCCAAGGTTCCTCTCTAGCTCAAAATAATAAAGTAGCAGTAGTTAGTTCGGTCCCTGCTGTAACAGAGGAGCTCAAATCGACAAATGGCATTAACTTTGATTATAAGGATGAAGCTAGTGCCCAAGAAGCCATCAAGGATGAGAAAATAAAAGGTTATCTGACCATTGATCAAGAAGATAGTGTACTTAAGGCGGTCTATTATGGAGAGACTTCACTAGAGAGTGGCATTAAATTAGCTGTGACTGCTAAGTTGAATGAACTTCAATCCCAACTCAACCGTTCAGAAGCAAATTTGTCTCAGGAACAGGAAAAACGTTTGGCGCAAACAATTCAATTCACAGAGCAGATAGATGAAGCCAAGGAAAATAAAAAGATGGTTCAGACCTTTGCGGCTGCAGGACTAGGTTTGTTTCTTTATATGATTTTGATTACCTATGCTAGTGTCACTGCTCAAGAGGTAGCTAGTGAAAAAGGAACAAAAATTATGGAAGTGGTATTTTCAAGTATTCGTGCTAGCCATTATTTCTACGCACGGATGATTGCCTTACTTCTTGTCATTTTGACTCATATTGGTATCTATATTGTAGGCGGACTTGGAGCAATCTTATTCTTTAAAGATATGCCCTTATTAGCAAATTCAGGTATTTTAAACCACTTAGGAGAATCCTTTTCAGTCAATACCTTATTGTTTGTCTTAGTCAGTCTCTTTATGTATGTGGTTTTGGCTGCCTTTCTAGGTTCGATGGTTTCTCGGCCTGAAGACTCTGGTAAAGCCTTGTCGCCTTTGATGCTTTTAATTATGGTAGGATTTATTGGAGTAACTGCCTTAGGAACATCTGGAGATAATTTGGTTTTGAGGATTGGCTCATATATCCCATTTATCTCAACTTTCTTTATGCCTTTTAGAGCTATTAATGGTTATGCAAGTAGTTTAGAAGCATGGATTTCGCTTGCTATAACAGTCATTTTTGCAGTAACTGCAACAGTCTTTATCGGCCGTATGTATGCTAGCTTAGTTCTTCAAACAGATGACTTAGGCATCTGGAAAACCTTTAAACGAGCTTTGAGCTATAAATAAAGTAGTGGACCTGAGAGTGTATCTCCCAGGTCTTTCAATTAGCTGAAATATTTCACATTAATTTCTTCTAAACCTTTGACTAATAACGAAAATTATCGTACAATAAAGAGTACATGATAAAATGAGACCAGAGTTTATATGCTCTGGCGTTAGTAGTAAAAAATGAGGAGAAACGCTTTGGAATTAGAAGTATTTGCTGGGCAAGAAAAAAGTGAACTATCTATGATTGAGGTGGCTCGTGCCATCTTGGAACTCCGTGGTCGCGATCACGAAATGCATTTTAGCGATTTGGTTAATGAAATCCAAAACTATCTTGGTACCTCTAATAGCGATATTCGTGAAGCACTACCTTTGTTCTATACAGAATTGAACTTTGACGGTAGTTTTATCTCACTTGGAGATAACAAATGGGGTCTTCGTTCATGGTATGGAGTAGATGAAATTGATGAAGAAATCATTGCTCTTGAGGAAAGTGACGATGAAGAAGTAGCACCTAAAGCTAAGAAAAAACGCGTTAATGCCTTTATGGACGGAGATGCTGATGCCATTGATTATGGCGCAGATGATCCAGAAGATGAAGATGCCTACGAAGAAGATCCAGCTCTTTCTTATGATGATGAAAATCCAGATGATGAGAAGAACGAAGTAGAAGCATACGACGCTGAAATCAACGAAATTGCACCAGATGATCTTGGAGAAGATGTCGATCTTAATGAAGAAGATGACGAAGATTCTGAGGACGAAGAAGAATAATACAAAAAAGCAAGGGAAATTTCCTTGTTTTTTTAATGATTGTTCATACTTGAAGGTAAGATACTAAAATCTGATAGTCAATTTGATTTGACAAATGAGTCGAATTGAGGTAAGATATTGTTCGGGCACCTCTTTTAGAGGTCGGAGCTCCCTAGTTATTAGGGAGCTATTTTTGTTTTTCCGGGAATTTTTATCCTGGATTGTGGTTATTGATGAAGGTCTTGTTTCCTATCTCCCCTATTAGTGAGCAGGACTTGAGCATTTTAGAAAGAGGAATCTATGTCTACGAAATATATTTTTGTAACTGGTGGAGTGGTGTCGTCTATTGGGAAAGGTATCGTTGCAGCGAGCCTTGGACGTCTTTTAAAAAACCGTGGTTTGAAGGTGACCATTCAAAAATTTGACCCTTATATCAATATAGACCCAGGGACCATGAGCCCATATCAGCATGGGGAAGTCTTTGTAACTGATGATGGGGCTGAGACAGATTTGGACTTGGGTCACTATGAACGTTTCATCGATATCAATCTTAACAAATACTCAAACGTGACAACTGGTAAAATCTACAGCGAAGTTCTTCGTAAGGAACGTCGTGGAGAGTATTTGGGTGCAACTGTCCAAGTTATTCCTCATATCACAGATGCCTTGAAAGAAAAAATCAAGCGTGCTGCTTTAACGACAGACTCTGATGTTATTATTACAGAGGTTGGGGGAACTGTCGGTGATATCGAGTCCCTTCCATTCTTAGAAGCTCTTCGTCAGATGAAGGCAGATGTGGGTGCAGATAATGTCATGTATATCCACACAACCTTGCTTCCTTACCTCAAGGCAGCTGGTGAAATGAAAACCAAACCAACTCAACACTCTGTCAAAGAATTGCGTGGTTTGGGAATCCAGCCTAATATGCTGGTTATCCGCACTGAAAAGCCAGCTGGACAAGGGATTAAAAATAAACTAGCCCAGTTCTGTGATGTGGCACCAGAAGCAGTTATTGAGTCCTTGGACGTGGATCATCTTTACCAAATCCCACTTAATCTGCAAGCACAAGGCATGGATCAAATTGTCTGCGACCATTTGAAGATTGATGCACCTGCCGCAGATATGACAGAATGGTCAGCTATGGTTGATAAGGTTATGAACCTCAAAAAACAAGTCAAGATTGCACTTGTTGGTAAATATGTCGAGTTACAAGATGCTTATATCTCTGTAGTTGAAGCTTTGAAACACTCTGGTTATGCCAATGATGCAGAAGTGAAGATTGATTGGGTTAATGCCAATGATGTGACAGCTGAAAATGTGGCAGAACTCCTATCGGACTCTGACGGAATCATCGTTCCAGGTGGTTTTGGTCAACGTGGGACAGAAGGTAAGATTCAAGCGATTCGCTATGCGCGTGAAAATGATGTACCAATGTTGGGAGTCTGCTTGGGAATGCAATTGACTTGTATCGAGTTTGCCCGTCATGTTTTGGGACTTGAAGGAGCTAATTCAGCAGAGCTTGATCCTGATACAAAATATCCGATCATCGATATCATGCGTGATCAGATTGATGTTGAGGACAAGGGGGGAACCCTTCGTTTGGGACTTTATCCTTCTAAGTTGAAACGTGGTTCTAAGGCAGCAGCAGCTTATCATAACAAAGAAGTGGTCCAACGTCGCCACCGCCACCGTTATGAGTTTAACAATGCTTTCCGTGAACAGTTCGAAGAAGCAGGTTTTGTCTTCTCAGGTGTTTCACCAGACAATCGCTTGGTCGAAATTGTTGAAATCCCAGAAAACAAATTCTTTGTGGCTTGTCAGTACCATCCAGAACTTTCAAGTCGTCCAAATCGTCCAGAAGAACTTTACACTGCTTTTGTAACAGCAGCTGTTGAAAATAGTAAATAGTAGAATAAACCTTTGAGAGTCATCTCAGAGGTTTTTATTTGTTTTCAGTATTATGAAAATCTGGAAAATCGGCTCTGAATTTGGTAAGATAAGATTATGGATTTTGAAAAAATTGAACAAGCATATACCTATTTACTAGAAAATGTCCAAATCATTCAAAACGATTTGGCGACAAGCTTTTATGATGCCTTGATTGAACAAAATGGGATCTATCTCGATGGTCAAACCGCTCTGGAGCAAGTCAAAAAAAATAACCAGGCCTTAAAACGTTTGGCACTTCGAAAAGAGGAGTGGTTACGGACCTATCAATTTTTGTTAATGAAGGCAGCGCAAACAGAACCTCTTCAAGCAAATCACCAGTTCACACCGGATGCGGTTGGTCACTTGATGATTTTTATCATTGAACAACTTTTCCCTGCTGAAAATGTGAGCTTATTGGAATTGGGATCTGGGATGGGAATTCTTGGAGCTAGTTTCTTAACGTCTATGAACAAAAAGATAGATTACCTGGGAATAGAACTTGATGACCTCTTGATTGACTTGGCGGCAAGCATGGCAGAAGTAATGGATCTTCAAATGGGCTTTGTCCAAGGAGACGCAGTGCGTCCACAAGTATTAAAAGAAAGTGACATCATTGTGAGCGACCTGCCTGTCGGTTACTATCCAGATGATCAGACAGCCTCACGTTATCAAGTAGCGGCTAAGAATGAACATACTTATGCTCATCATTTGTTAATGGAACAATCACTCAAGTATCTTAAAACAGGTGGTTATGCGATTTTTCTAGCTCCAACGGACCTCTTGACGAGCCCTCAGAGTGAACTTTTAAAATCATGGCTGACTGAAAAAGCCCAACTAGTAGCAATCATAGCTTTACCAGAGGATCTCTTTGCACACGGAGCTCAGTCTAAAACAATTTTTGTTCTACAGAAGAAGACGGGAGAAGGGATTGAACCATTTGTTTATCCACTTACGAGTCTTCGTGACCCTGAAATTTTGATGGAATTTAAGGAAAATTTTCAAAATTGGTGTCAAGAACATGAAATCTAATATAAATTTTGATATAATAGTTGAAAACGCTTAAAAAAGGGGAAACATTATGACAAAAACCATTGCAATTAACGCTGGAAGCTCAAGCTTGAAATGGCAACTCTACCAAATGCCAGAAGAAAAGGTACTTGCAAAAGGTTTGATTGAGCGAATCGGATTGAAGGATTCTGTTTCTACAGTTAAATTTGATGGTCGTTCTGAAGAACAAGTTCTTGATATTGAAAACCATACCTTAGCTGTTAAGATTTTGCTTGATGACTTGATTCGTTTTAATATTATTAAATCTTATGATGAGATTACTGGTGTTGGACACCGTGTCGTTGCAGGTGGTGAGTACTTCAAAGAGTCTACAGTTGTTGAAGGCGATGTCTTGGAAAAAATTGAAGAGCTAGGACTTCTTGCTCCATTGCACAACCCTGCAAATGCTGCTGGTATTCGTGCCTTCAAAGAATTGTTGCCAGATATCACAAGTGTAGCGGTCTTTGATACATCATTCCACACAACAATGCCAGAAAAAGCATACCGTTATCCATTACCAACTAAGTACTATACAGAAAACAAAGTTCGTAAATACGGTGCACACGGAACAAGTCACCAATATGTTGCTCAAGAAGCAGCAAAACTATTGGGCCGTCCACTTGAAGAGTTGAAATTGATCACGTGCCATATCGGTAATGGTGCTTCTATCACAGCTGTTAAAGGTGGTCAATCAATCGATACATCAATGGGATTCACTCCACTTGGTGGTGTTATGATGGGAACTCGTACAGGGGATATTGACCCAGCTATCATTCCTTATTTAATGCAATATACAGAGGACTTTAACAAGCCTGAGGATATCAGTCGTATTCTTAATCGTGAGTCAGGATTGCTGGGTGTTTCAGGCAAGTCTAGTGATATGCGTGATGTGATTGCTGCAATGGAGGCAGGGGATCATGATGCTGCTTTGGCCTTTGAAATGTATGTTGACCGTATCCAAAAACATATTGGCCAATACTTGGCAGTCCTAAATGGAGCTGATGCTATCATCTTTACTGCTGGTGTTGGTGAAAATGCAACGCTTGTCCGTGAGAAAGTCATCTCAGGTATTTCTTGGTTTGGTTGTGATGTAGATTCAGAGAAAAATGTTTTTGGTGTAACTGGAGACATCTCTACAGATGCTGCAAAAATTCGTGTTCTTGTCATCCCAACTGATGAAGAACTTGTTATTGCGCGTGATGTGGAACGTTTGAAAAAATAAACGATAAGAAAATCGACCTTCTCGATAGAGAGGTCGATTTTTATGTTGTTGACGAGTGTTTACCATTTGGTAAGCGAAACCTCACCACTGTTGAGCCAGATTTTTGCACCAGTTGCTAATTCTATCTGCAGTTGGCCCTGATCCGAAATGTCACACGCTTTTCCCGTGATTATTTCTTGATCTTTTTTGAAGGAAATTTCTTTTCCTAAAACAATTGATTGCTTTTTATAAAGGTAAAGCAGCTCATCAGCCTCTGTTTCGTAGAAACATTTCCAGATTTCTGCAATCAACTCGTTGCGAGTGATTGGGCTATTTTGAGAGAAGAGACTTCCAGCTTTCCCTTGTAAGTTTTTTGGGAAATCAGCAATAGAAAAGTTGATACCAACACCAATAATAACATCTGTGACAAGGCCGGTTTCGACAGAAGTGATGGCTTCAGTTAGAATACCGGCTATTTTTTTCTGATTTAGATACAGATCATTTACCCATTTGATGTCTAAATCAATCAAGCTCAAATTTTTAACAGCCTTATAAATAGCAGCTGAAGTTAAGAGTGTATAAGCTGGTAAATCTAGATAAGAAAGATTGGGTTTGAGGTGGAGAGACATATAGATTCCCCCTTTGTCTGGAGAGTAGTAGGGGCGTTGAAATCGACCACGGCCCATCGTTTGGCTAGTTGAAAGGTAGAGTGTATCTCCTTTGGCACCAGCTTCCATAGCCTCCTTGGCATCACTCTGGGTTGATTTGGTGATAGGTTTATATTGAACAGTAATGGGGCTGTTGTTTTCGATTTCTTGAGGTAAGATTAGGTCACCATGAAGAAGTTTGTAACCACGGTTTTTGATGCTGTCAATTTCTAAACCTTCTTGTTGGAGGCGTTGGATAGCCTTCCAAACAGAGGTGCGAGAGAGGTTTAATATTTCAGCGATTTTCTCTCCGCTTAAATAATCTGTTTCATGAGCTAAGATTTTGTAAACTTCTTGGTAGGATTTCATACTAGGTCCTTTCTGAAACAACTAGATTTATTGTACCATATTTTTAAAAAAGGATGCGTGGTTTAAGAGATATCTTCACCCACTATAAAATTTTACCTAGTTTTAGTTAGGGTGCCATGGACAAAGTGGTTTTCAAATCATTTGAAAAATGGTAAAATGTTTTAATAGTTTATATATCTGTGCATTATAGCGCAGAGAGAAAGGATCTGTTGTGAAATCAATAGGTATTATTGAAAAATTGAAAGGCTTGTCTAAGCAAGAACTAGTCTTGCTAGCAGTTATTCTAAGTATTTTCTTGCCTTTTTATATTTTCATCATCATTTTTATCGCTTATTTAATAGGTCTAATTTTTACAGGAGAAATGAAGGGAATTCTAAAACGACTCTCTAATCATGCCATTTTGCTTTTATTTATTGGCTATAGTGGTGTTATCTCTCTTTTAGCTCAAAATGTGATGGGGATGGTTTCCACTTTAGGAATGTTCCTCTTTGCAATTTTCTTTTATTATTACCAAGCTCATTTAACCCCTAAGTTTTTCAGATTAGTATTGCAATCGGTTATGTCGCTTAGTGTGCTAGCATCAGTTTTCGCAGCTTTAGAGCACTTTCAGATTGTAAAGAAATTTGATTATACTTTCTTATCACCTAAGATGCAGGTCTGGCATCAGAACCGTGCAGAGGTAGCCTTCTTTAATCCTAATTATTATGGGATTATCTGTTGTTTCTGTATTATGATTGGATTTTACTTAATTAGTACAACTAAATTGAGATGGTTGAGAATTTTCTCAGTGATCGCGATTTTTGCGAATTTGTTTGGACTCAACTTTACTCAAAATAGAACAGCTTTTCCAGCCATTATCTTTGGTGCGATTATTTATCTTTTCACAACCATTAAAAACTGGCGTGCCTTCTGGCTCAGTATTGGAGTATTTGGTGTTGGTCTAGCCTTCCTCTTCTCGAGTGATTTGGGAGTTCGAATGGGAACGCTCGATTCATCTATGGAAGAACGAGTATCTATCTGGAATGCGGGTATGACCTTATTCAAACAAAACCCCTTCTGGGGTGAGGGTCCCCTAACCTATATGCACTCTTACCCTCGTATTTTTGCTCCTTATCATGAACATGCTCATAGTATTTACATTGATACGATATTGAGTTACGGTGTAGTAGGGACGGTATTATTAGGGATTGCCTCTTCAGACCCAATCCGAAAATTAATCGATATGAGTCAGGAGCCGAGCAAGCGTCCGATTGTTGGTCTTTATCTTTCGTTTTTAACAGTAGTTGCTGTGCATGGAATTTTTGATTTGGCCCTCTTTTGGATTCAATCCTCCTTCATCTTCCTTTTGGTAATGTGTAGTTTGCCATTAAAACATAGTATGATTGGAGAGTTTGTTGAATAAACAAAAAGATAGTAGAAATGAGATTTTCTACTATCTTTTTTATTATTGAATAGCTTGAAGTAAATCTTCAGCTTGCTTTTCTAGAGAAGCAGCGACGCTATCTTCAAGGACTAATTGACCATCTGCCCAGGCAGAATCATTAACACGGGCTGCTGTAAATTCACCAACAACTTGTGTACGGATAAATGGCAAGAGGTCTTTGTAAATTGCAAAGAGTTGATCATGACCTGCATTAGCTACAGAAGATACCGTAACAATCTTATCTTGAAGAGCAGATGCTCCACGAGTGTCAGATAAGTCAATTGCGCGTGAAAGCCAATCTAGTAAGTTTTTTACAGTCCCTGGAATTGAGAAGTTGTAGACTGGAGAGAAGATCCAGATAGCATCAGCAGCTTGAACTGCTTCACGTGCAGCTGCAACAGTTGGAAGTGTAGGAACTTCAAGATCTTGGCTAAAGAGAGGAATAGCTGAGTAGTCAAGGTAGCTAACCTCAGCCTTACCTGCAAGAGCTTTTTCGGCTTCTAGTGCCATTTGGTGGTTGAATGAACCTTCGCGTAATGAACCAACGATAAATAATACTTTTTTAGACATAGGATGTCTCCTTTTAATTTTATTCAGATTTGCTCTGTTGTTACAATATATGTTACAACAAAGCAAAATCATTTGCAAGAAATTTGCTCAAAATATAAAAAGTATTAAATTTGAAGCTATCAATCATGAGATTGTAGATAAAGAAAAGCCTATAGCTCAATAGTTGGAGCTTATATTTGAATGCCTGAAAGTAGGTTAGAGTTCAAGAATCTCCCCCTTAATTCACTTGTAATTCACTAGGATAGATGGTAAAATAGACGAGTGAAAAAGAGACAAAAAAAAGAAAAAAATTCCCTATTATTTCAGTATACTATTGGCCTAACCTTGCTGGCTCTAGTTGTGACTTCTTCCTTTCTCTATTTGGTATGGCTTAGTATGAAACCTTATCAAACTGCAAAAGTCGAAGGGGAAAAACTTGCCAAGCAGTATGCAAATCTAGAAATGGTTAGCCAGGTTGATATCTTCAATGGTTTAGAAAGCTATTATAGTGTTTTTGGTCAAGATAAGAATCAGAAACCAGTTGCTGTCTTAATAGAGAAAAGTAGCAATAATATTTACGTATATCAACTAGAAAATGGTACTTCTCAAGAAAAAGCAGAAGCAGTTGTCAGAGAAAAAGGAGCAACTGAGATCGACAAGATTACTTTCGGGCGGTACGCTGATAAGCCCGTCTGGGAAATCGAGTCTGGAGGAGACTATTATCTAGTAGATTTTGAATCTGGTAGCCTAATCGAAAAGGAGAAGCTATGAAACTATCCAAGCGTGTATTAGAAATGGAAGAAAGTGTCACTCTGGCTAGTGATGCAAGAGCAAAGAAGTTAAAGGCTGAAGGAAAAGATGTTCTTTTCTTAACTTTAGGTCAGCCCGATTTTCATACTCCTGAAAATATTCAAGATGCTGCTGTTGCGGCTATTCGAGATGGACGAGCTTCTTTCTATACGGTAGCTTCAGGTTTGCCTGAGTTAAAAGCAGCAGTCAATACCTATTTTGAACGTTATTACGGTTATTCTGTGGCGGCAAACGAAGTCACTTTTGCTACAGGTGCCAAGTTCTCTCTCTACACTTTCTTTATGGCTGTGATTAATCCAGGTGATGAGGTCATTATTCCAACACCTTACTGGGTTAGCTATGGGGATCAGGTTAAGATGGCAGAAGGTGTTCCAGTCTTTGTTCAAGCCAAGGAAGACAATCACTTTAAAGTGACGGTAGACCAATTAGAAGCAGCTCGCACAGGTAAGACCAAAGTTTTGGTTCTTAACTCACCCTCTAATCCGACTGGAATGATTTATTCTCGTGAGGAACTCTTGGCCATCGGAAACTGGGCAGTTGAACACGATATTCTCATTCTTGCAGACGATATTTATGGTCGTTTGGTCTATAATGGGAATGAGTTCGTCCCAATCTCAAGTCTGTCAGAAGCTATTCGTAAACAAACCATTGTCATCAATGGAGTGTCTAAGGCATACGCTATGACTGGTTGGCGTGTTGGTTATGCAGTAGGTGATCCAGAAATTATTGCTGCTATGAGCAAATTGACTGGTCAAACAACTTCAAATTTGACAGCAGTGTCTCAATATGCAACGATTGAAGCGCTAACTGGACCTCAAGATTCTGTAGAAATCATGCGCCAAGCCTTTGAAGAGCGTTTGAATACTATCTATCCACTCTTGTGTGAAGTTCCTGGCTTTGAGGTTGTCAAACCACAAGGAGCTTTCTATCTCTTCCCAAATGTCAAAAAAGCCATGGAGATGAAAGGTTATACCGATGTAACAGCATTTACAACGGCCATCCTTGAAGAGGTGGGGCTAGCCTTGATAACAGGAGCTGGATTTGGAGCACCAGAAAATGTCCGCCTCAGCTATGCGACAGACTTGGAAACTCTTAAGGAAGCCATTCGTCGTTTGCACCAATTTATGGAAAAATAAGAAGCTTAACCTCTGTCTTAATAACGGAGGTTTTTGTAGCTAAAAACTTATGAATTTCTATCAAACTAGCTAGCTATCAGCCATTATTTGTGGTACAATAATGAGTAATAATGTCTTTGGACAAGTTAAACGAATAAAGGAAGATAAATGATGACAAAACGTGTAACAATTATCGAAGTAAAAGACTACGTTGGCCAAGAAGTGACTATCGGTGCTTGGGTTGCTAACAAGTCAGGAAAAGGGAAAATTGCTTTCTTGCAATTGCGTGATGGAACAGCCTTTTTCCAAGGTGTAGCTTTTAAACCAAACTTTATCGAAAAATTTGGAGAAGAAGTAGGTCTTGAAAAATTTGACACCATCAAACGCCTAAGCCAAGAAACTTCTGTTTTTGTGACAGGGATTGTTAAAGAAGACGAGCGTTCTAAATTTGGGTACGAGTTGGATATTACAGACATCGAAGTTATCGGTGAATCTCAAGATTACCCAATCACTCCAAAAGAACACGGAACAGACTTCTTGATGGACAACCGTCACTTGTGGTTGCGTTCTCGCAAACAAGTAGCTGTCATGCAAATCCGTAATGCTATTATCTATGCAACTTATGAGTTCTTTGATAAAAATGGCTTCATGAAGTTTGATAGCCCAATTCTTTCAGGAAATGCGGCGGAAGATTCAACTGAATTGTTTGAAACGGACTACTTTGGAACACCAGCCTACTTGAGCCAATCAGGTCAGCTTTATCTGGAAGCTGGTGCTATGGCCCTTGGTCGTGTCTTTGACTTTGGTCCAGTATTCCGTGCTGAAAAATCTAAGACTCGTCGTCACTTGACTGAGTTCTGGATGATGGATGCTGAGTATTCATACTTGACACATGATGAGTCACTTGACTTGCAAGAAGCTTATGTAAAAGCTTTGCTTCAAGGTGTTCTTGATCGTGCCCCTCAAGCCTTGGAAACCTTGGAACGTGATACAGAGCTCTTGAAACGCTACATTGCAGAGCCATTCAAACGTATCACTTACGATGAAGCCATTGATCTCTTGCAAGAGCATGAAAATGATGAAGACGCTGACTATGAACATCTCGAGCATGGAGATGACTTCGGCTCACCACACGAGACTTGGATTTCAAACCACTTTGGTGTACCAACCTTTGTCATGAACTACCCAGCAGATATCAAGGCCTTCTATATGAAGCCAGTCCCTGGTAACCCAGATCGCGTACTTTGTGCAGACTTGCTCGCACCAGAAGGTTACGGAGAAATCATCGGTGGCTCCATGCGTGAGGAAGATTACGATGCCCTTGTAGCGAAGATGGAATCTCTTGGTATGGATCGTACAGAGTATGAATTTTACCTTGACCTTCGTAAATACGGTACAGTTCCACACGGTGGATTTGGTATCGGTATCGAACGTATGGTAACCTTCGCAGCTGGTACAAAACACATCCGTGAGGCTATTCCATTCCCACGTATGTTGCACCGTATCAAACCTTAATAGCCATAAAAACGCCGTCTGGCGTTTTTATACTCTTCGAAAATCAAATTCAAACTACGTCAGCTTCACCTTGCCGTACTCAAGTACAGCCTGCGGCTAGCTTCCTAGTTTGCTCTTTGATTTTCATTGAGTATTACTTTAAATGAAAGAGGTAGAGAAAATGTAGGCAACTCTCAGTAAGTCTTTTAGAAACAATCATATTACATATTGAAAGAGAGAAAACAATGTTTAAAAGAACTTACAAAGGTAATATTCCACTCCTAGCAGGACTGGAATTTACATCTTATTTTGGAATTACCAGTTTTTGGATTTTATTTTTCATTCAGAATGGTCTTTCCTTGTTGCAAATCGGTCTATTAGAGAGTATCTTTCATGGGACAAGTCTCTTATGTGAAATCCCATCTGGTATGTTGGCCGATCGATTTAGCTACAAGACCAATCTCTATTTGGCTCGCTTGGCCAGTATTGTATCCTCTATCTTGATTTTGTTTGGTCAGGGGAATTTTTGGATCTATGCTCTTGCCATGATGGTCAGTGCTTGGTCCTATAATTTTGACTCGGGAACCAGCACCGCTTTCTTATATGATTCTGCGGTTGAAGCGGGTCAAAAGGACCGATATCTTCAGATTTCGAGCTTTTTGTCTGGTGTGGCAGAAGTTACCCGAACCCTAGGTACAGTTGTGGCAGGCTTCTTTATTCACGGAGCATTGGCTTGGACTTATCTAATTGCTATTGGATTATCTTTTCTTTCTATAATCTTGATTTATTTGATGAAAGAACCAATGGCTAAGAGAGAAAAAAATGAAAGCTTAACCTTTAAAACGATTGTCCTGCAAGTTCGAAAAGAATGGCATGAAAAACCAGTACTCTTTTATTGGATGATGACTTATCAGCTAGTCGGAACACTCATGTGCATGTTTTACTTTTACTATCAGCAGAAAATAAGTGACTTAGCAGGATGGCAGGTTTCACTGGTCATGCTGATTGGTAGTGGCTTAAATCTTATAGCAGTTTATGTAGCTAGTCAAATCGGTAAAAAATGGAATAGCAATCGAGTTTTTCCGACTCTTGTTGCACTAACGGGCTTGGCCTTACTATTGGTATTTTTTGGAACTCCCTTTGCTTTTCTTCTCGTCTATCTTTTAACCGATATACTCTATGCAGTTTATCAACCAATCTATTTTAATGACTTACAAGGCTATTTACCGTCCAGTGTAAGAGCAACTATGCTTAGTATCAATTCCATGCTCTTTAGTTTATCTATGATTGTCATTTTCCCACTGACAGGTTGGTTGATTGATCGTTGGGGTCTTGTAGCTGTCTTTTTAGTTCTAGGCCTTATCTTACTATTAACCTATCCTATCTTAAGAATTGGTCTAAAAAGGATGGGCAAGCTATTAAATCAGGACTTAATAACTGAATAAAGCATGAAACCCTATTTGCCCAAAGAGCCTTCTTGTGATAAAATAACAAGAAGAAAAGGAGAAGAGCATGATTGATGTAGAAGAAATTCTAAGCAAGATGAATCCCAATCAAAAGATTAACTATGACCGTGTTATGCAAAAAATGGTTCAAGTTTGGGAAAAAAATGAAGAAAGACCAACTATTCTCATGCACGTCTGTTGTGCTCCCTGTAGCACTTACACTCTAGAGTATTTGACCAAGTATGCGGATGTGACCATCTATTTTGCAAATTCAAATATCCATCCAAAAGCTGAGTATCACAAGCGTGCCTATGTGACCAAGAAGTTTGTCAGTAATTTCAATGAGCGAACTGGCAATAAGGTCCAATACCTAGAAGCTCCTTATGAACCAAATGAATATCGTAAACTGGTTCGAGGTTTGGAAGAAGAACCTGAAGGCGGGGACCGTTGCAAGGTCTGTTTTGATTATCGTTTGGACAAGACAGCACAAGTGGCTATGGACTTAGGATTTGACTACTTTGGCTCAGCCCTAACCATCAGTCCTCATAAAAATTCACAAACCATCAATAGTATCGGGATTGATGTGCAGAAAATCTACACCACTCACTATCTTCCCAGTGATTTTAAGAAAAATCAAGGTTATAAACGCTCTGTAGAAATGTGTGAAGAGTACGACATTTATCGCCAATGTTACTGTGGCTGTGTCTATGCAGCTCAAGCTCAAAATATTGACTTGGTGCAGGTCAAGAAGGATGCGACAGCCTTTATGGTAGATAAGGATATAGAGAAAGATTATTCCCACATCAAATTTACTGTTACGAAGTTAGATATTTAAAGGAAAACCTGCCTCAAGGCAGGTTTTTTGCTTATAAAAAAAACGAGGTCAGGATTTTGTTCCTGACCTCTGACAACTTTACCGATTCTTTAGTTCTACGTAGCGTTTGTACCAAATGTTGACATAGGCTTCTGAGAAGGGGCCTCGTTCATTGTTGATCCAGTCAACAAGAATCTTAACATGCTCTTTCAAAATATAGTCTAAATCATCAGGATAATTCATCTTACGCTTATGACGTTCATACTCTTCAACGTCCAAGAGGCGTTTCTCACCATCTGTAAAAACTTTAACATCTAAATCATAATCGATGTATTTTAAAGCTTCTTCGTCTAGATAATAAGGGCTAGCCATGTTGCAGTAGTAGGAAATCCCATTATCACGAATCATGGCGATGATGTTAAACCAATATTTTTTGTGAAAGTAAACAATAGCCGGTTCTCGAGTCACCCAACGACGACCGTCACTTTCGGTAACAAGTGTGTGGTCGTTGACGCCGATAATAGCGTTCTCTGTTGTTTTTAGTACCATGGTGTCTCTCCAAGTACGGTGGAGACTCCCATCATGCTTATAACTTTGAATTGTAATAAAGTCGCCTTCTTTTGGAAGTTTCATAACTAACCAACTTTCTACAATTTATAAGTTTATCGTTTACTATTGTATCACATTTTTATTTAAAGTTCTTAGTTTTTCCATGAAAAAATTAAAGATATTCTCTGAGAGCGCTGGCTATATCTGAAAAATCATAGCCTTTTCTAGCTAAAACTTGGGTTAGGCGTTGTTTCAGTTCGTATCCTTCATACTTTCGTGAATATTTCCGATATTGCTTATCCAACTCTTTAAAAATTAGTTCCTGAACAGTTTCTTCTTCGACTTGGCTATCTAGTTGGTCAAAGGCTGTTTTGGCTTCTGAGTATGAGAATCCTTTATTGGTTAGGCTTTGGATAATCTTATCTTGTAGAGCGCGGGCAGGTAATTTACCCTGATATTTTTTCAGTAGTTTTTGGGCTGTGCGCTCTGCGACTTCCGACATATCAAATTCTTGTAAGACTTCTTGGATGATGGATTTGGCAACTCCCTTTTGAGAAATCTTCTGCATCAGCATATAGCTTCCCTTATCTCCTGAAAGCTGATTAGAGTTGATAATAGCATAGGCATATTGACGGTCATTTATCCAATTATCATCTTTTAGAGATTGGATGACTTTGGGTATGATGTTCTCATCGATTTCATGTTTACTTAGATAATCTCGGACTTCTTTTTCAGTACGAGCCTTGAAGGATAAGTGGTAGAGCGCTAGATTTTTTCCGTAGGAAAATTGTGCAAAGGTCTGAATTTCTGCAAACTCCTCTGGACTAATTTCCTTATCCTTGGTCAGCATAAAGCGAACAATGGTATCCTCTGTAATGTAGCAGGTTTGGTCCTTATCAAGTTCTAGAAGATAAAGACGTTTTTTCTTTTCAAGTTTTGTGATTTTCATGTTTCTATTATAGCGTACTTTGTGATAAGATAGGGATATGAATCTAAAAGTCAAACAAAAAATTCCATTAAAAATCAAGCGCATGGGGATTAACGGGGAAGGTATCGGATTTTACCAGAAAACACTCGTTTTTGTCCCAGGCGCCCTCAAGGGTGAAGATATCTATTGTCAGGTGACTTCTGTCAAGCGTAACTACGTTGAGGCTAAACTGCTTGAGGTCAATAAAAAATCTAAATTTCGAGTAGTTCCAGACTGTACTATTTATAATGAGTGTGGAGGCTGTCAAATTATGCACCTACACTATGACAAGCAGTTGGAATTCAAGACAGATCTTCTCCATCAAGCTCTGAAGAAATTTGCCCCTGCTGGCTATGAAAACTTTGAGATTAGACCAACTATTGGCATGCAGAAACCAAAGTATTATAGGGCTAAACTGCAATTTCAAACACGAAAGTTTAAGGGCCAGGTCAAGGCAGGTTTGTATGCTCAGAATTCCCATTATTTGGTCGAGTTAAAGGACTGTCTGGTTCAAGATAAGGAGACACAAGCTATTGCCAATCGCATTGCTGAGCTTTTGACCTATCATCAAATTCCGATTACGGATGAACGGAAAATCCTTGGAGTTCGGACCATCATGGTTCGTCGAGCACGGAAAACTGGGGAAGTCCAGATTATCATTGTGACCAATCGCCAATTGAATTTGACTCAATTTGTGAAAGATTTAGTCAAGGATTATCCTGAAGTAGTGACTGTCGCAGTCAATACCAATACTGCTAAAACTAGTGAGATTTATGGGGACAAGACAGAGATTATTTGGGGGCAGGATAGTATACGCGAGGGTGTATTAGACTATGAGTTTTCTCTTTCACCCCGAGCTTTCTATCAGCTTAATCCTGAACAGACTGAAATTCTCTATAGTGAAGCCGTTAAGGCCTTGGACGTGACTGAGGACGACCATCTGATCGATGCCTATTGTGGTGTTGGGACCATTGGTTTTGCTTTTGCAAAAAAAGTCAAAAGTTTGAGAGGGATGGATATTATTCCAGAAGCTATTGAGGATGCCAAAGAAAATGCTAAGCGCATGGGTTATACCAATACTCATTATGAAGCAGGAACTGCAGAAGAAATTATCCCTCGTTGGTACAAGGAAGGCTATCGCGCCGATGCTTTGATAGTGGACCCGCCTCGTACAGGCTTAGATGACAAACTATTGGATACCATCGTTAAATATGCTCCTGAAAAGATGGTTTATGTATCCTGTAATGTGTCTACCTTGGCGCGTGATTTGGTTAGATTGATGGAGGTCTATGACCTGCATTATATCCAGTCCGTTGACATGTTTCCACACACGGCTAGAACAGAAGCAGTGGTCAAATTAACGAGGCGTAAGTCAGCTTCCAAATAGAAAGAATAACTGGAAAGTTTTTGAAAAGAAGACTTTTAGTTACAGAGTAAGATTTGCAAGCTCCCTATATTTATGATAAAATAAGTAGAAAATAAAATGAAAAAAGAGGTATGTGAAATGTCACGTAAACCATTTATCGCTGGTAACTGGAAAATGAACAAAAACCCAGAAGAAGCAAAAGCATTCGTTGAAGCTGTAGCATCAAAACTTCCTTCATCAGACCTTGTTGAAGCAGGTATCGCAGCTCCTGCAGTTGACTTGACAACTGTTCTTGCTGCTGCTAAAGGTTCAAACCTTAAAGTTGCTGCTCAAAACTGCTACTTTGAAAATGCAGGTGCTTTCACAGGTGAAACTAGCCCACAAGTTTTGAAAGAAATCGGTACTGACTACGTTGTTATCGGTCACTCAGAACGTCGTGACTACTTCCACGAAACAGACGAAGACATCAACAAAAAAGCAAAAGCAATCTTTGCGAACGGTATGCTTCCAATCATCTGTTGTGGTGAAAGCCTTGAAACTTACGAAGCTGGTAAAGCAGCAGAATTCGTAGGTGCTCAAGTTTCAGCTGCTCTTGCTGGATTGACTGCAGAACAAGTAGCTGCAACAGTTATCGCTTATGAGCCAATCTGGGCTATCGGTACTGGTAAATCAGCTTCACAAGACGACGCACAAAAAATGTGTAAAGTTGTTCGTGACGTTGTAGCAGCTGACTTTGGTCAAGAAGTTGCTGATAAAGTACGTGTTCAATACGGTGGTTCAGTAAAACCTGAAAACGTTGCTGAATACATGGCTTGTCCAGACGTTGATGGAGCTCTAGTTGGTGGTGCATCACTTGATCCAGAAAGCTTCTTGGCATTGCTTGACTTTGTAAAATAAGCCTCAAATATCTGAGACAGACAGTTCCCTCTCTCGAGGTTAAGACTGCCTGTCTTCTTTTTAGTAAAAAGGCGTGCGTAAGCACGCTCTTTTCTGCATTTTGAATGAAAAAGAAAGGAGAATTATGCTTTATATTTGGTCTTATCTCAAACGTTATCCCAAATGGCTAGTTTTAGACTTCCTTGGAGCTATTTTCTTTGTTATTGTCAATCTTGGACTACCGACTGTTCTGGCCCGCATGATTGACCAGGGAATCAACCAAGGAGACAAGGATAAGCTCTATTTTTGGGCTATTGTCATGTTGGTCATAATCGTCTTGGGAACATGTGGGCGGATTGTTCTAGCCTATGCTGCTAGTAAACTGACTACCAATATGGTTAAGGAAATGCGAAATGATGTCTATGCTAAGTTACAGGAGTATTCTCATCACGAATATGAACAAATTGGTGTGTCTTCACTAGTTACTCGTATCACCAGTGATGCCTTTGTCCTCATGCAGTTTGCGGAACAAACGCTTAAGTTGGGTGTTATCACTCCCATGATGATGCTGTCGAGTATTCTCATGATTTTCTTGACGAGTCCTTCACTAGCCTGGATCGTCGCTTTTTCCGTACCTTTTCTGGCTGTAGTAGTCATTTATGTGGCGGTCAAAACTCGCCCCTTATCTGAAAAGCAACAGAAAACACTGGATAAGATTAATCAGTATGTCCGTGAGAATTTGATGGGCTTGCGTGTCATACGTGCCTTTGCTCGTGAAGACTTCCAAGAAAAACGTTTTGAAGAGAAAAATGCTATCTATGCGGACAATTCGAATCGTTTATTCAAATTGACAGGTTTGACAGAACCGCTATTTGTGCAAATCATTATCGCTATGATTGTGGCTATCGTTTGGTTTGCCCTTGATCCCCTCAAGCACGGCAGTTTGCAGATTGGTGATTTGGTAGCCTTCATCGAGTATAGTTTCCATGCTCTCTTGTCCTTCCTATTCTTATCAAACCTCTTCACCATGTATCCTAGAACAGCTGTATCTAGTGAGCGTTTGAAAGAAATCATGGATATGCCAATTTCCATTGATCCAAACGAGGGTGGAATTCAAGAAACAGAAACTCATGGTTATTTAGAATTTGATAATGTGACCTTTGCCTATCCTGGGGAAACAGAAAGCCCTGTTTTGCATAATATTTCCTTCACTGCTAAACCGGGAGAAACCATTGCATTTATCGGTTCAACTGGGTCAGGTAAGTCTACTCTAGTTCAATTGATTCCTCGTTTCTACGATGTTACGCTAGGGAAAATCAAGGTCGATGGTGTTGATGTCCGGGATTACCGTCTCAAATCACTCCGTCAGAAGATTGGATTTATTCCACAAAAGGCCTTGCTTTTTACTGGGACTATCGCAGACAATCTCCGTTACGGGAAAGAGGATGCCAGTCATGAGGACTTGCACCAAGCAGCAGATGTGGCCCAAGCCAAAGACTTTATCGAAAGTCGAGAAGAAGGTTTTGCGACGCATCTGGCAGAAGGCGGAAGCAACCTATCAGGTGGTCAGAAACAACGTTTGTCGATTGCACGAGCAGTCATCAAGGGTCCAGATATCTATATCTTTGATGATTCTTTCTCAGCCTTGGACTACCGTACAGATGCTATTTTGCGCCGTCGTCTCAAGGAAGTGACACAAGATGCTACGGTATTGATTGTTGCTCAACGTGTTGGAACTATCATGGATGCTGACCAGATTATCGTCCTTGATAAGGGTGAAATTGTTGGTCGTGGGCGTCATGAAGAATTGATGGAAACCAATGACATCTATCGAGAAATTGCTGAATCGCAGTTGAAAAATGCGTCTCTAACAGAAGAATAGGAGGTAAAGGATGAAACAACAATCTAGTCTAGCTCGTCTATGGAGCTATTTAAAAGCCTACCGTTTCTCTGTTTTCTTTGCAGTTTTCTTGAAAATAGTCAGCGTCATTATGAGTGTTATCGAGCCATTCGTATTGGGGCTTGCTATCACTGAGTTAACCAGCAACCTCCTTGCCATGGCAAATGGTGTTGCAGGAGCAGGTATCAATACCAGCTATATCACAGTAATTCTAGTGATTTATCTCCTGCGTGGTCTTCTCTATGAGTTGGGGGCATATTATTCAAACTACTTTATGACCAATGCGGTGCAGTCCATGATACAGGATTTGCGAAATGAAATGAGCGAAAAAATCAATCGCATCCCTGTGTCCTACTTTGATAAGCACCAGTTTGGGGATTTGTTGGGTCGCTTTACCAGTGATGTTGAAACTGTTTCAAATGCTCTCCAACAGTCTTTCTTACAGATTGTCAATGCAGTCTTTACCATTCTTTTTGTTATGGGAATGGTGCTCTATCTAAATCTTCAGTTGGCCATCATTGTTATCTTGTCGATTCCGATAACTTATTTTGGGGCTAAAACAATTCTGAATCGTTCGCAACCATACTTTAAACAGCAGGCAGCCATTCTAGGAAGTATGAATGGATTTGTACAGGAAAGCTTGACTGGTTTCAATGTTCTTAAACTTTTCGGACGTGAAGAGAAATCTCAAGAGAGATTTGAAAAGATTACGGATGAATTGCAACAAGTTGGATTCAAGGCTAGCTTCATTTCAGGTTTGATGATGCCTGCCCTTCATATTGTATCGGATTTAACTTACTTAATTGTTGCAGTATTAGGTGGATTGCAGGTTATCGCAGGACGCTTAACCATTGGTAATATGCAAGCTTTCGTTCAGTATGTGTGGCAGGTTAGTCAACCAATCCAAAATATCACTCAATTAGCGGGACAAATGCAAAGTGCTAAGTCTTCGCTTGATCGTGTCTTCGAAGTTTTGGATGAACAGGAAGAAGCCCAAACTGCTGAAGTGAAAGAACTGGCACCATTGACAGGTCAGGTTAGCTTCAAGAATGTTGATTTCCAATACGTGGAAAATAAACCATTGATTCGCAATTTCAATCTGGATGTTGAACCAGGAGAGATGGTGGCTATCGTAGGACCAACTGGAGCAGGAAAAACAACCTTAATTAACCTTCTCATGCGTTTTTATGATGTAACTGCTGGAGCTATTTTAGTGGACGGTCAAGATATTCGTGACCTGTCTCGTCAGGACTATCGTCGACAGTTTGGGATGGTATTGCAGGATGCCTGGCTCTATGAAGGCAGTATCAAGGAAAATCTTCGCTTTGGGAATCTTGAGGCAACAGATGAAGAAATCGTTGAAGCTGCTAAGGCTGCCAATGTTGACCACTTTATCCGCACCCTTCCTGGTGGTTACAACATGGAAATGAACCAAGAGTCAAGTAATATTTCTCTTGGTCAGAAGCAACTTTTGACTATTGCGCGTGCACTCTTGGCTGATCCAAAAATTCTAATCCTTGACGAAGCGACCTCATCAGTCGATACGCGTCTAGAACTCTTGATTCAAAAAGCCATGAAGCGTTTGATGAAGGGGAGAACAAGCTTTGTTATCGCCCATCGCCTTTCTACTATTCAGGAAGCGGACAAGATTTTGGTGCTGAAAGATGGACAGATTATCGAACAAGGAAATCATGAAAGTCTCTTAGCTTCAAAAGGTTTCTATTATGACCTTTATCAAAGCCAATTTTCTGGTAAAGACGCAGAAAACAACTAAAAAATTACGACTTCCTATTCTTAAATTATCAGTCTATTGCAACTTTTTTAATATGGGTTAATTTTCTTGCTTTTGTCTACTAGGTGTAGTATACTGAGATAGTAATCAATAAATATGGTTGCAAAAATAATATTATGAGGTGAGAAAAATGGTAGAATTGAAAAAAGATGCATTAAAAGACGTAACAACATTATCTAAGACAGCTCCTGAAACGCTAGTAAAAACGAAAGAAGTCTTGAATCAAGCCGTAGCAGACTTGTATGTAGCGCATATCGCTCTTCATCAAGTACACTGGTACATGCGTGGACGTGGTTTTATGGTATGGCATCCTAAGATGGATGAATATATGAATAGCCTTGATGGTTACCTTGATGAAATCAGCGAACGCTTGATCACTCTTGGTGGCAAACCTTACTCTACTTTGACAGAATTCCTTCAACACAGTGAAATCGAAGAAGAAGTTGGAGAATTCCGTAACGTAGAAGAAAGTTTAGAGCGTGTTCTATCTATTTATCGTTACCTCATCACACTCTTCCAAAAAGCATTGGATGTAACTGATGAGGAAGGTGATGATGTTACTAATGATATCTTCGTTGGTGCTAAGGCTGACCTTGAAAAAACAGTCTGGATGCTTGCGGCAGAATTAGGACAAGCACCTGGTTTGTAAGATACTGAATTTTTCTAAAAATCCGTAGAAGTTTTCTACGGATTTTTTCTATTCAGGAGGGCATTCCAAAACAGTCTTTTTTGAAGATTTTTGATAAAATAGAACTATCAATAAAAAGGATGAAAGCATGACAAAGAAAATCGTAGCCATCTGGGCACAAGATGAAAAGGGTGTAATCGGAAAAGAGGATCGCTTACCATGGCATTTGCCAGCAGAGTTAAAACATTTTAAAGAAACAACCTTGAATCATGCCATCTTGATGGGACGTGTCACCTTTGATGGAATGGGACGACGATTGCTTCCAGGACGTGAGACCCTGATTTTGACGCGCAACCCTGAAGAGTCAATTGAGGGTGCTCTGGTTTTCCAAAATGTTGAGGACGTTTTAGACTGGTATCAGAACCAGGATAAAAATCTCTATATCATCGGGGGCAAGCAGATTTTTCAGCTTTTTGAACCTTATCTCGATGAGATTATTGTGACACAAATCCATGCTCAAGTTGAAGGGGATACTTATTTCCCAGCAGATTTTGACTTGACTGTTTTTGAGACTCTTGCAAGCAAATCTTATACTAGAGATGAGAAAAATGCCTATGATTTTACCATCGAATATAGAAAGAGAAAGGAAGTCTAATGGAGCGTAGTATTTTTGGATTTTTTACAGCTCTTTTGTGTGCTGTCTGTTTTGTAGCTGGAACACACGCTTTTCGTAAAAAGCGCTTTGGACTTGCTACTCTACTTTGGCTTAATGCCTTTACAAACTTGGTGAATAGCATTCATGCTTTTTATATGACCTTATTTTAGAGAGAATGAATAATTAGAACGGAAGGGAATCATGCCTACAAATAGGAAAAATGATATGATGGTTTATTGCTCATTTTGTGGCAAAAGCCAAGAAGAAGTTAAAAAAATAATCGCTGGGAACAACGCTTTTATCTGTAATGAGTGTGTGGAGTTAGCCCAGGAAATTATTCGTGAGGAGTTGGCAGAGGAAGTCCTAGCAGACTTATCTGAAGTACCAAAACCAATCGAACTCTTAAACATCTTGAACCACTATGTGATTGGTCAAGATCGTGCCAAACGTGCCTTGGCAGTAGCTGTATATAACCACTACAAACGCATCAATTTCCATGACACTCGTGAAGAGTCAGAAGATGTGGATTTGCAAAAATCAAACATTTTGATGATTGGCCCAACAGGTTCAGGTAAGACTTTCCTTGCTCAAACTCTTGCTAGAAGTTTGAATGTACCTTTTGCCATCGCAGATGCAACAGCTCTTACTGAGGCTGGTTATGTAGGTGAGGACGTGGAAAATATCCTCCTCAAACTCTTGCAAGCTGCTGACTTTAACATCGAACGTGCAGAACGTGGAATTATCTATGTAGATGAGATTGACAAGATTGCCAAGAAGAGCGAGAACGTGTCTATCACACGTGATGTTTCTGGTGAAGGGGTGCAACAAGCCCTTCTCAAGATTATCGAAGGAACTGTAGCTAGTGTACCACCACAAGGTGGACGTAAACATCCACAACAAGAAATGATTCAAGTGGATACAAAAAACATCCTCTTTATTGTGGGTGGTGCCTTCGATGGCATCGAAGAGATTGTCAAACAGCGTCTGGGTGAAAAAGTGATTGGTTTCGGACAAAACAACAAGGCTATTGACGAAAATAGTTCTTACATGCAAGAAATCATCGCAGAAGATATTCAAAAATTCGGTATTATTCCTGAGTTGATTGGACGCTTGCCTGTCTTTGCAGCCTTGGAGCAGTTGACTGTAGATGATTTGGTTCGCATCTTGAAGGAACCAAGAAATGCCTTGGTTAAACAATACCAGACCTTGCTTTCTTATGATGATGTTGAGCTTGAATTTGACGACGAAGCTCTCCAAGAAATTGCAAACAAAGCCATCGAACGTAAAACGGGTGCGCGTGGTCTTCGCTCAATTATCGAAGAAACCATGCTAGATGTTATGTTTGAGGTTCCAAGTCAAGAAAATGTGAAAACTGTTCGTATCACAAAAGAAGCAGTTGACGGAACGGCTAAGCCAATTCTAGAGACAGCCTAGAGGTGACTATGGAAATCAATACACACAATGCTGAGATTTTGCTGAGTGCAGCCAACAAGTCCCACTATCCGCAGGATGAACTTCCTGAGATTGCTCTTGCAGGGCGATCAAATGTTGGTAAATCAAGTTTTATCAATACCATGCTCAATCGTAAAAATCTAGCTCGTACCTCTGGAAAACCAGGAAAAACACAACTACTCAATTTCTTTAACATTGATGATAAGATGCGTTTTGTGGATGTGCCTGGCTATGGTTATGCCCGTGTTTCCAAAAAGGAACGCGAAAAATGGGGACGTATGATTGAGGAGTACTTGACCACTCGAGAAAATCTTCGAGCGGTTGTTAGTCTCGTTGACCTTCGCCATGATCCGACGGCAGATGATGTGCAGATGTACGAATTTCTTAAATATTACGAAATTCCTGTCATCATTGTGGCGACTAAGGCAGACAAGATTCCGCGTGGTAAATGGAATAAGCACGAATCAGCTATTAAAAAGAAATTAAACTTTGATCCAAGTGATGATTTTATCCTCTTTTCATCCGTAACAAAAGCAGGAATGGACCAAGCTTGGGATGCTATTTTAGGTAAATTGTGAGGAATACATATGGCAAAAACAATTCATACAGACAAAGCTCCAAAGGCAATCGGACCTTACGTTCAAGGAAAAATCGTTGGCAACCTTTTGTTCGCTAGTGGTCAAGTTCCACTATCTCCTGAAACTGGAGAAATCGTAGGAGAAACAATCCAAGAACAGACTGAACAAGTCTTGAAAAATATTGGAGCTATTTTAGCAGAAGCAGGAACAGATTTTGACCATGTTGTTAAAACAACTTGCTTCTTGAGTGATATGAACGATTTTGTACCTTTTAACGAGGTATACCAAACAGCCTTTAACAAGGAATTTCCAGCTCGTTCAGCTGTGGAAGTAGCTCGTCTTCCTCGCGATGTAAAAGTCGAAATTGAAGTCATCGCAGAGATTGGATAAGCGAGTTGAAGTTTGGTTCTTCCAAACTTCTTTTGATATAAGGAGACTATGATGACAATGAAACAACTTCACCTGGTGATTGTTACAGGAATGAGTGGCGCAGGAAAAACTGTTGCCATTCAGTCCTTTGAAGATTTAGGATATTTTACCATTGATAATATGCCGCCTGCTCTCTTGCCAAAGTTTTTGCAGTTGGTAGAGACCAAGGATGACGACCACAAGTTAGCCCTAGTGGTGGATATGCGAAGCCGCTCTTTCTTCTCAGAGATTCAGGCTGTCTTGGATGAATTGGAAAACCAAGATGATTTGGACTTCAAGATTCTCTTTTTGGATGCGGCTGATAAGGAATTAGTGGCACGTTATAAGGAAACAAGAAGAAGTCACCCACTAGCAGCAGATGGTCGTATCTTGGATGGAATCAAGTTGGAACGCGAACTCTTGGCGCCTTTGAAAAATATGAGTCAAAACGTGGTAGACACGACAGAGTTAACTCCACGTGAACTTCGAAAGACCATTGCAGAACAGTTTTCAGACCAAGAACAAACGCAGTCTTTCCGTATCGAGGTTATGTCTTTTGGGTTTAAATACGGAATTCCAATTGATGCCGATTTGGTATTTGATGTTCGTTTTTTGCCAAATCCTTACTATCTACCTGAACTTCGTAACCAGACAGGTGAAGACCAGGCTGTTTATGACTATGTCATGAACCATGAGGAATCTGAAGATTTCTACCATCATTTGTTAGCCTTGGTTGAACCAATCCTACCAGGATATAAAAAAGAAGGCAAATCAGTCTTAACGATTGCGATTGGTTGTACTGGTGGACAGCATAGAAGTGTTGCTTTTGCCAAGCGTTTAGCAAATGACCTATCTAAAAGTTGGCCTGTAAATGAAAGTCATCGTGATAAAGACCGAAGAAAGGAAACGGTAAACCGTTCATGAGAAAACCAAAAATTACGGTGATTGGTGGTGGAACCGGGATTCCTGTTATTTTAAAGAGTTTACGGGAAAAGGATGTTGATATTGCAGCCATTGTAACCGTTGCTGACGATGGAGGTTCTTCAGGAGAGCTTCGTAAGAATATTCAGCAATTGACTCCTCCTGGGGATCTTCGCAATGTTCTTGTGGCTATGTCAGATATGCCAAAATTCTATGAAAAGGTCTTTCAATACCGTTTTTCTGAGGATGCAGGCGCCTTTGCAGGTCATCCCCTAGGAAACATTATTATTGCTGGTCTTTCTGAAATGCAAGGTTCAACCTATAATGCCATGCAATTACTGAGTAAATTTTTCCATACCACAGGTAAGATTTTCCCATCAAGTGACCATCCTTTGACACTCCATGCTGTCTTTAATGATGGGACAGAGGTTGCTGGGGAAAGTCATATTGCAGACCATCCAGGAATGATAGACCATGTATATGTGACCAATACTCTGGATGATGAAAAGCCGCAGGCTAGCCGTCGAGTTGTGAATACAATTCTTGAGAGTGATATGATTGTTTTGGGACCAGGCTCCCTCTTTACATCGATTTTGCCTAATATCGTCATCGAAGAAATCGGTCAGGCACTTCTTGAGACTAAGGCAGAAATTGCCTATGTTTGCAACATCATGACCCAGCGTGGAGAGACAGAATATTTCTCAGATAGTGATCACGTAGAAGTCTTACATCGTCATTTGGGCCGTTCATTTATCGATACTGTTCTTGTTAATATCGAAAAGGTTCCGAGAGATTATATGGATACCAACCGTTTTGATGAATATTTGGTGCAGGTTGACCATGATTTTGAAGGTTTGCGTAAGCAAGTACCGCGTGTCATTTCATCTAACTTCCTACGTTTGGAAAATGGTGGAGCCTTCCATGATGGAGATTTAATCGTGGACGAGTTGATGCGAATTATACAGGTGAGAAAATGAGTTTCACAGTAGCAGTAAAAGAAGAAATCCTTGGTCAGCACCATCTGAGTCGTTATGAATTATCAGCTATTATCAAGATGTCTGGTAGTGTAGGTTTATCTAGCTCTGGTTTAACCTTATCCGTTGTAACAGAAAACGCTAAGTTAGCTCGTCACCTCTATGAATCTTTCCTGCACTTCTATGGTATCAAGTCCGAGATTCGTCATCATCAGAGAAGTAATCTTCGGAAAAATCGTGTTTATACCGTGTTTACTGATGAGCGGGTTCAAGAACTTTTAGCGGATTTGCGTTTGGCTGATTCTTTCTTTGGTCTAGAGACTGGGATTGATCCAGAAATTTTAGGAGATGAAGAAGCTGGACGTGCTTACCTTTGTGGAGCCTTTTTGGCAAATGGGAGTATTCGGGATCCTGAGTCAGGAAAGTATCAGTTAGAAATTAGTTCTGTCTATGTGGACCATGCGCAAGGGATTGCTTCGCTTTTGCAGCAGTTCTTGTTAGATGCCAAGGTTATCGAACGAAAAAAGGGAGCAGTAACCTATCTCCAAAGAGCCGAAGATATTATGGATTTCCTGATTTTGGTGGGAGCCATGCAGGCGCGTGATACTTTTGAAGGGGTCAAGATTCTCCGAGAAACTCGAAATGATCTCAATCGTGCTAATAATGCAGAGACAGCTAATATTGCACGTACGGTTTCTGCAAGCATGAAAACCATTAACAATATCAGTAAAATCATTGATACCATTGGTCTAGATAGTCTACCAGTTGATTTGCAGGAAGTAGCACATCTGCGTATCCAGCATCCAGACTATTCTATTCAACAATTGGCAGACAGTTTGACAAATCCACTCACCAAAAGTGGTGTCAATCATAGATTGCGAAAGATAAATAAAATTGCAGACGAATTATGAAGAGAGCACATAAGATAAGCGGATTTTAAACTTCTATATGTGCTTACGGGTATGAATTTGATAAAGAAGGGTGTACTCATGCTTTGAATTCTGGGGATATGAAAATAGTTGTAAAAACTCTTAATTCTTGGTACAATAGAACTAAATAAGTAGGGTAGTAGTTTACGAGTGAAAACATGGTATAGCACCTTTGAAAGAAGATGGATTTAGTGAGGGTACACTGAGTTTAGTAGTATCTAGCTATTGAAGCTTGTGCTATTATCAAGACGACGGTTGAAATCCGTCCACCTATAATAATTAGCCTCAACTTAATGTTGGGGCTTTTGTCTTAATTCAGTCTTCTTTTCTACAATCAAAGTAGTCTTTATAATATTTCTAGAGGATTTATACGTTGCGAATAATATAATTCCATTATAAAACCACGAATCGTATGATTCGTGGTTTTTTTCTTATAAACTTGTAGAGTGTTTTGGTTGTACTTTTTGCTCTGGGTCAATGTAGTTAATGGCATTGTTAACTGCAGTAGGTGCTTCACCTAGACCTGTCGCAATCAAGTCAATCTTACCTTCGTAGTAGCAGCAGTCACCAATAGCGTAAATTCCAGGCTGGCTAGATTCTTGCTTACTATTGACGATAATTTTATGACGATTCAGTTCTAATCCCCAATTTTTAAGATTACCGACAGAAGATTTAAATCCATAGTTGACAAAGAGGTGATCCAGTTCAATGGTTTCAGTCTCATCGGATTTGACTTTTGTGATTTCAAGCTTATTGAGAATTTGTCCATCACCCATAAGTTGACTTGGCACAAATGGTGTTTTGATGCTAACAGATGATTCTTGAAGGGCTTGGACACTATGTTCGAGGGCACGGAAGTTATCTCGACGGTGAACAAGTGTAGTTGGAGCAATCTTTTCAAAAGCTAAGGCCCAGTCCACAGCAGAGTCTCCTCCACCGAGGATGGTTACTCTCTGTCCAGCATATTGCTGAATGTTAGAAACGTGGTAATGGATGTTTTTATAACCTTCGACACCTTCTAGTTCAAGTGGACGCGGTTTAAAGGCACCTCCACCCATAGCGATGATGACAGCTTTGCTAGTATGAGTTCCTTTAGTGGTTGTAATCTTAAAAACACCATCTTCTTTGTCAATTTCAAGAACAGTTTCATTGAGATGGGCTGGTGTATCAAACCCTTGTAATTGTTCTAACAAGCGATTTGTTAATTCTTCACCAGTGAGATTAGGGAAACCTGGGACATCAAGAATTTGTTTTTCAGGATAAAGAATGGCAGGTTGGCCACCTAATTGTGGAAGAGAGTCAATGATTTGTACTTTAGCTTGACGTAAATTTGCATAAAAGGCTGCGAAAAGACCAACTGGGCCACCCCCTACGATGGTGATATCATATAGTTCAGACATGGTTTCTCCTTGTTTCATTTTTATCATTTTATTCTATCATATTTTCTGCCAATTTAAAATGAGGTAGGGGGGAGAAAATTTCCATTAAAAATGGTATAATGAAGAGAAGCTTTTTTGGAGAGGGGACACAGGATGAATTTTCAGCAATTATCTAATCTTCAATACTGGTCTAGTTTGTTTTCCAGTCCTTGGAGTATTGCGATAAATGTGATTGATATTCTAATCGTTGCTTATATCTTATATCAATTTACAAAATCAATTGCAGGAACCAAGATTATGATTCTGGTTCGAGGCGTTTTAGTTTTTATCTTAGCTCAGATTGCGGCTAATTTTTTGGGCTTGACGACTATTTCCTGGTTGATTAACCAATTGATTACCTATGGAGTTATCGCAGCGGTTGTTATCTTTTCTCCAGAAATTCGGACAGGTTTGGAACGATTAGGTCGAGCTACGGACTTCTTTTCAAATACTCCTATGAGTTCAGAAGAGCAGATGGTCCAGGCTTTTGTAAAATCGGTTGAGTATATGAGCCCACGGAAGATTGGAGCTTTGGTAGCTGTTCAACGTGTGAGAACCTTGCAGGAGTACATCGTTACAGGAATTCCTTTGGATGCTAAGATTTCTGCTGAGTTATTAATTAACATCTTTATCCCTAATACGCCTCTCCATGACGGTGCAGTTATTATCAGTGGAGATCGGATTGCAGTAACTTCTGCCTATTTACCACTAACAGAAAACACAGGTATTTCCAAAGAGTTCGGAACTCGTCACCGTGCAGCCATTGGTTTATCAGAAGTTTCAGATGCCCTTACTTTTGTTGTATCAGAAGAAACTGGAGGTATATCCATCACCTACAATGGTGTCTTCAAACATGATCTAAGTTTGGAAGAATTCGAGGAAGAACTACGTCGTATTCTGATCCCTAAGGATTCACAAGAACCAAGCTTAAAAGAACGTCTATTAGGAGGCTGGAATAATGAGAAGAAATAGTCTTTATATCATCTCCTCGCTCCTGTTCGCGTGTGTCCTGTTTATCTATGCAACATCAATCAATTATCAAAACAATACCAACGCAAGACAAACTAAAACTGAAACCTATACCAATACAGTAGTCAATGTACCGATTGATATTCAGTATGATAGTGAGCAGTATTTTATCAGTGGTTTTAGCTCAGAAGTGACGGTGTTTCTAACGGGTTCAAATCGGGTGGCCTTGGCTAGTGAGATGCAGGAAAGCACTCGTAAATTTAAAGTGACTGCTGATTTGACGCAGGCTACAGAAGGAACGATTGAAGTTCCCTTAACCATTGAAAATCTTCCAAGTGGTTTGACAGCTGTAGCAACACCACAAAAAATCACAGTCAAGATTGGTAAGAAAGTTACTCGAGATAATGTACCTGTTGTACCTCAAATTGATTCTAGTCAAATTGATGAGAAGATTATAATCGAACGTGTTACTGTTTCTGATGAAAAAGTTTCAGTAACTAGTGATGCGGATACACTATCTAAGATTGATCGGATTGTTGCAGTTTTACCAACGAGTGAACAGATTACAGGGAACTATTCTGGATCAGTTCCTTTGCAAGCTGTTGATAAAAATGGAGCTGTCTTACCAACAGTGATTACACCTTTTGAAACTACTATGAAAGTAACGACCAAAGCTGTCAGAACAACAAGTAGTACAACCTCAACAAGTAATGGTTCGTCTACCGAAAACTCTTCAACGACAGCAGCAGAGACGAAGTCAGAATCTTAAAATAAACATTATACTAGAAAAGGAATCTTAAAATGGGTAAATATTTTGGAACGGACGGAGTCCGTGGAGAAGCAAACGTAGAATTAACGCCAGAATTGGCCTTTAAGTTGGGTCGCTTTGGAGGATATGTCCTCAGTCAACATGCGACAGAAGCGCCTAAGGTTTTAGTTGGACGCGATACACGTATTTCAGGGGAAATGTTAGAAGCAGCCTTGATTGCTGGTCTTCTTTCTGTGGGAATTCACGTTTATAAACTTGGTGTACTTGCTACGCCTGCAGTAGCATATTTGGTAAAAACTGAAGGAGCGAGCGCAGGTGTCATGATTTCAGCTAGCCACAACCCAGCCCTTGATAACGGGATTAAATTCTTTGGTGGCGATGGCTTTAAGCTAGACGATGAAAAAGAAGCAGAAATCGAAGCCTTGCTTGACGCCAGTGAAGATACTCTCCCACGTCCAAGTGCAGAAGGATTAGGTACTGTTGTTGATTATCCAGAAGGCTTGCGTAAATATGAAGCCTACCTTGTTTCGACTGGAACTCCTCTTGAAGGGATGAAAGTGGCCTTGGATACTGCAAATGGAGCAGCTTCTACAAGTGCTCGTCAAATTTTTGCAGATTTGGGTGCTCAAATCACTGTCATTGGAGAAACTCCAGATGGTTTAAACATTAACTTGAATGTTGGTTCGACTCATCCAGAAGCCTTGCAAGAACTTGTAAAAGAAAGTCAATCTGCCATTGGTTTAGCCTTTGATGGGGACAGCGATCGTTTGATTGCAGTAGATGAAAATGGTGAAATTGTCGACGGTGATAAGATTATGTATATCATCGGTAAATACCTTTCTGAAAAAGGTCAATTGGTACAAAACACAATTGTAACGACAGTTATGTCCAACCTTGGTTTCCATAAAGCCTTGGACCGTGAAGGCATTAATAAAGCTGTCACTGCTGTTGGAGACCGCTATGTAGTTGAAGAAATGAGAAAATCAGGCTACAATCTCGGTGGAGAGCAGTCAGGTCACGTTATCTTGATGGACTACAATACAACTGGTGATGGTCAACTTTCAGCAGTTCAATTGACTAAGATCATGCAAGAAACAGGGATGAGCTTATCTCAATTGGCTTCAGAAGTAACAATTTACCCACAAAAATTGGTTAATATCCGTGTGGAAAACACCATGAAAGATAAAGCCATGGAAGTACCAGCTATCAAGGCTATTATCGATAAGATGGAAGAAGAGATGGCAGGTAACGGACGTATTCTCGTTCGCCCAAGTGGAACTGAGCCACTCTTGCGTGTCATGGCTGAAGCACCAACAACTGAAGAAGTGGATTACTATGTGGATACCATTGCTGAAGTTGTGAAAGCAGAAATCGGAATTTAGGAAAGTTAGCAGAAAATAAGAAAATATGTTACAATGTCAAAGTAAATTGTAACCATGGAGAATATGATGAATTTAAAACGTGAACAAGAATTTGTTAGTCAGTATCACTTTGATGCACGTAATTTTGAATGGGAAAATGAAAACGGAATTCCTGAAACAAAGGTTGATGTGAACTTCCAACTACTACAACATGACCAAGAAAATCAAGTGACTTCTCTCGTAGTTGTTTTGAGCTTTATGATTGTCTTTGATAAATTTGTTATCAGTGGTACTATTTCTCAAGTCAACCACGTTGAAGGTCGTATCGTAGATCAACCAAGTGACTTTAGTCAAGAAGAAGTTGAGACACTTGCTCGTCCTTCTTTGGATATGCTAAACCGTTTGACTTATGAAGTGACGGAAATTGCACTAGATTTACCAGGAATTAATTTGGAGTTTTAAAAAGATGAAATTAGCGGTCATAACAGACTCATCTGCTTTTCTACAAGCGGAAACCTTGCGGAAAGAAGATTTATTTGTGCTTGACATTCCTGTGAATATCGACGGACAGGAGTATGTTGAAGGTGTAAATCTAACCGCTCAAGAATTTTATGAAAAAATGGCTCATTCATCTGAACTACCTAAAACAAGTCAACCAAGTATCGCAAAGTTGGATGAAATTTTATCATCATTGAAAGAAAAAGGTTATACTCATGTTCTGGGTCTCTTCCTTTCTTCTGGAATCTCAGGATTTCATCAGAATATCCAATATATGACGGATGAGTTCGAAGGTCTGACCATTGCTTTTCCTGATACTCGAATTACAAGTGCACCACTAGGATTCATGGTGGAAAGTGTGTTTCAATGGTCTGAGCAGGGAAATGATTTCCAGTCTATACTAGACAAGTTAACAGAACAGATTGAAAATACTTCTGCCTTTATCATGGTAGATGATCTTGATCATTTGGTTAAAGGTGGTCGTTTATCAAACGGCGCAGCCATTTTAGGAAATCTTCTTAGCATTAAACCAATTCTATATTTTAATGACCAAGGTGTTATCGAAGTTTATGAGAAGGTTCGTACAGAGAAGAAAGCAACAAAACGTTTGGTTGAAATTGTCAAAGAAGTAACAAGTAATGGAAATTATCAGATTACTGTAATTCATGGGAATGCTCCTCAAAAAGCAGCCGATTTACGTCAGCTTTTGCTAGATAGTGGAGTAGCTACAGATGTTGAGATTGCAACCTTTGGTAGTGTCATTGGAACTCACCTGGGAGAAGGAAGCATCGCTTTGGCATACACACCAATCGTCTAGATTGTTCTTACAGGCTTTGTATCTTAGATAGGAGTAAAGATGAGTATTCGAGTGATTATTGCAGGTTTTAAGGGAAGAATGGGACAAGCTGCTTGTCAGATGGTTTTGTCTGATTCTGAACTTGAACTAGTAGCCGTTTTGGATCCTTTTGAGTCTGCATCTGAGTGGCAAGGAATTCCAGTATTCAATGATAAGAATGACTTGGCAGGTTTTGAGGCAGATGTTTGGGTAGACTTTACTACACCAGCTGTCGCCTATGAGAATACACGCTTTGCTCTTGAAAATAGCTATGCTCCAGTAGTAGGAACGACAGGTTTCACCAGTCAAGAAATCGAAGAATTAAAAGAATTTTCACGTTCCAAAGGATTGGGTGGCCTAATTGCTCCCAATTTTGCCTTGGGTGCTGTCTTGCTGATGCAATTTGCAGCTCAGGCTGCCAAATATTTCCCAAATGTGGAGATTATTGAACTTCACCATGACAAGAAAAAGGATGCGCCGAGCGGGACAGCTATCAAAACAGCTGAGTTGATGGCTCAAGTCCGAGAGCCTCTCCAACAAGGTGCTAGCGATGAGGAAGAACTCGTTGCAGGTGCACGTGGAGCTAATTTTGATGGTATGCGAATCCATTCGGTACGTTTACCAGGTTTGGTAGCTCATCAGGAAGTCATTTTTGGAAATCAGGGAGAAGGATTGACTCTGCGTCATGACTCCTATGATCGTAGCTCCTTCATGACAGGGGTGAATTTGGGAATCAAAGAAGTTGTCAAGCGTCATGAGCTTGTCTATGGATTAGAACACTTACTATGAAATTAACAAAAATGCCTTCTGAATTTCAGAAGGCTTTACCAGTATTAGAAAAAATTAAAGAAGCAGGATTTGAGGCTTATTTTGTGGGTGGGTCCGTTAGGGATGCCCTTCTTAACCGCCCCATCCATGATGTGGATATCGCGACGTCATCCTATCCAGAAGAAACCAAGCAGATTTTTCCACGGACAGCTGATATTGGCATTGAGCATGGAACCGTCTTGGTTTTAGATGGAGATGAAGAGTACGAAGTAACCACATTCAGAACGGAAGATGTCTATGTAGACTACCGTAGACCAAGTTCAGTTTCTTTTGTTCGTTCGTTAGAAGAGGACCTCAAACGACGTGATTTCACAGTCAATGCCTTTGCCTTGGATGAGACAGGGGAAATCGTTGATTTATTTGATGGTTTACAAGATTTAGAAAATCAAGTTCTACGTGCAGTTGGTGTAGCTAGTGAACGTTTTAATGAAGATGCTCTACGAATCATGCGTGGATTTCGTTTCCAAGCTAGTCTTGGTTTTGAACTTGAACAAGAAACGTTTGAAGCGATGAAGACCTTAACGCCACTCTTAGAGAAAATTTCTGTGGAACGTACTTTTGTAGAATTTGATAAACTTCTACTAGCCCCTCATTGGAGAGTAGGCTTATCTTCTATGATTGCAAGCAAAGCTTATGATTATCTTCCAGATATGGCTGGTAGTCAGGGCAATCTCCAGTCTTTATTTGACTTAAAAGATAATTTCACCTTTGAATCTTCTGAACAAGCCTGGGCAGCACTTTTATGGGTTTTAAAAGTGGAAGATGCTCAAAATTTTTTAAAACATTGGAAGACATCACGTCAATTTGCCAAGCAGGTACAGAATTTGCTCGCTATTTTGGCCCTCCGAGAAGAAGGGGAACTCGGCAAGCGTGATTGTTACCGCTTTGATTTGGACTTGCTTCTACAGGCTGAAAATCTTCGCCGAGCTCAAGGGAAAGAAGTCAATCCGCAAGCTATCACAGAAACCTATGAGAGTTTGACCATTCATGATAAGAAAGAAATGCACATCAACGGTGGCATTCTCATCAAAGAATACGGCTATCAGCCAGGTCCTGAATTAGGGGATGTTTTAGAAGAAATTGAGTATGCTATTGTTGATGGAGAATTAAAAAATGACCGTCAAGCCATCCATGACTACCTAAGGGAGAGAAAATGAGTGACTTTATCGTTGAAAAACTAAGTAAATCCGTTGGAGATAAGACAGTCTTTAAGGATATTTCCTTTATCATCCATGACTTGGACAGAATTGGTCTTATCGGTGTCAACGGAACCGGTAAAACAACCCTTTTAGATGTGCTTTCTGGAGTTTCAGGTTTTGATGGTGACGTAAGCCCATTTTCAGCAAAAAATGATTACAAGATTGGCTACCTGACCCAGGACCCAGATTTTGATGATAGTAAGACTGTCTTGGATACCGTTCTATCAAGTGACCTCAAGGAAATCCAGTTAATTCGTGAATATGAACTGCTCATGCTCAACTATAGTGAGGATAAGCAAGCCCGTTTAGAACGTGTGATGGCTGAGATGGATTCCCTCCAAGCTTGGGAAATCGAAAGTCAGGTCAAGACGGTTCTCCGTAAACTAGGCATTCAAGACTTATCTACTCCTGTTGGAGAATTGTCAGGTGGTCTGCGTAGACGGGTTCAGTTGGCGCAAGTCCTTCTGGGCAACCATGATCTTTTGCTTCTTGATGAGCCTACCAACCACTTGGATATTGCGACCATTGAGTGGCTAACCCTCTTCTTGAAAAATTCCAAGAAAACAGTATTATTTATCACCCACGATCGCTATTTCCTAGATGCCCTTTCTACGCGAATCTTTGAGTTGGACAGAGCAGGGTTGACAGAATATCAAGGAAATTACCAAGACTATGTTCGTCTCAAGGCGGAACAGGATGAACGCGATGCAGCTCTTCTTCACAAAAAGGAACAACTTTACAAACAAGAATTAGCTTGGATGAGACGGCAACCTCAAGCTCGTGCAACCAAGCAACAAGCTCGTATCAATCGATTCCACGATTTGAAAAAGGAAGTTTCAGATACTAGCGTTGAGACAGACTTGGCCATGAATTTTGAAACTAGCCGTATCGGTAAAAAGGTAATCGAGTTTAAGGATGTTTCCTTTGCCTATGACGATAAACCGATTCTGAAACATTTTAATCTTTTGGTCCAAGCCAAAGACCGTATCGGAATCGTCGGGGATAATGGTGTTGGGAAGTCAACTCTTCTCAATCTCATTGCAGGAAGTCTCGAGCCAACTGAAGGTCAAGTTATTATCGGAGAAACGGTTCGCATCGCTTATTTCTCTCAACAAATCGAAGGTTTGGATGAAAGCAAGCGGGTTATTAACTACCTGCAGGAAGTGGCAGAAGAAGTCAAGACCAGTGGTGGTTCTACGACATCTATCGCTGAGTTGCTAGAGCAGTTCCTTTTCCCACGATCAACGCATGGTACCTTGATTGAGAAGTTATCTGGTGGAGAGAAGAAACGTCTTTATCTCCTCAAACTACTCCTTGAAAAGCCTAATGTGCTCCTCTTAGACGAGCCAACAAATGATTTAGATATTGCGACCTTAACGGTTTTAGAAAATTTCTTACAAGGTTTTGCAGGTCCAGTTCTGACAGTTAGTCACGACCGTTATTTTCTTGATAAGGTTGCGACTAAGATCCTTGCCTTTGAGAATGGAACCATCCGTCCTTTTTTTGGACATTACACAGACTACCTAGATGAAAAAGCTTTTGAAGCAGAAACGGTAACTCAAATCCAAAAAGCTGACAAGGAAAAAGTGGTCAAAGTTCGTGAAGAAAAGAAACGGATGACCTACCAAGAAAAGCAAGAATGGGCAAGCATTGAAGGTGACATCGAAGCCTTGGAAAATCGCATCGCTGCTATTGAAGAAGAAATGCAAGCAAATGGCTCTGACTTTGGGAAGCTAGCCACCCTTCAAAAGGAGCTGGATGAAAAGAATGAAGCCTTGCTTGAAAAATATGAACGCTATGAATATTTAAGTGAGTTGGTTTAATGGAAGAGAAAATCATCAAATGGAGCAGTAAGAAAATCATTTGGACTATTGTTCTCTGCGTAGTTGAGTTAGCTTTTCTTCTTTGGATTCTCTCTTTTATGATGACCTATCCCAAAGAAGTACCTATTGGATTAGTAGCATTAAGACTCTTTGTCTTATTCTTAATCATCATTGTTGGATGGCTCTTGTATGAACGGATACAGATTCTTCTATCAGATAAAGAGTATTTAAAATGTACGGCTCAAGGTTTTTCCTATAAGCCACATCCGAAAAAAGACTGGCAGTTTTATTCTTGGGGAGATATAGAAAAATTTGCTCTTATGAGAATTAAGGGCAGTAGAAATTCAAGGGATTTTTATACTATTGATGTTCATTTTTATGATACAAATCTTTTGAACAATAACTCTCTATGGCGACGTCTACGAAGTAGATTTACAAGTTCGAAAGATTCTAACGTTTTAAAAATTCCAATCCACTTGCTGGATGTGGGTTTGCCGCGAAGGGTATTTGAAACCATGTCCTACTATGAACGAGAGTGGCGCATCGAACAAAATCGTCAACGCAACCAAAACTCTAAAAGTAAAAAGAAGTAAGGATTTCATTGCCTGATTAACCATTTGCTATTGAAGAGCAAAGGGAAGTCTTGGACTAAGTACCAAGGCTTCTTTCTATTTTGCTTTTCTAGGAAATATGGTATAATAGGGAGTAAAAACTTAAAAAGAAAGAAATGCTATGAACTTAAAAGATTACATTGCAAGTATTGAAAATTATCCACAAGAAGGCATTACGTTCCGTGATATCAGCCCTTTGATGGCTAACGGAAATGCCTACAGCTATGCTGTTCGTGAAATTGTTCAATATGCTACTGACAAACAGATTGATATGATCGTAGGACCAGAAGCGCGTGGATTTATCGTTGGATGTCCAGTTGCTTTTGAGTTGGGAATTGGTTTTGCACCTGTACGTAAACCAGGGAAATTACCACGTGAAGTGATTTCAGCTGACTACGAAAAAGAATATGGTGTTGATACTTTGACTATGCACGCAGATGCTATCAAACCAGGTCAACGTGTTCTTATCGTAGATGACCTCTTGGCAACAGGTGGTACTGTGAAAGCAACCATCGAAATGATTGAAAAACTTGGTGGTATCGTAGCTGGTTGTGCCTTCTTGATTGAGCTTGATGAACTAAAAGGTCGTGAAGCAATCGGAGATTACGACTATAAAGTTTTGATGCATTATTAATGAAAAACAGTCCTTAGGGCTGTTTTCTCTTCATCGGATATAAAAATAGGCTATATCTAGTTAGAGAAAAACTATAATTGAAAACTATATCTTCTTACAGTATAATAAAGGAAAGAAGTGTCGTCAGCTGGATTATTCCATTTGATGACAGTCAGGTTACTTGAGTCCAGTATGATACAGTGAGGAGATTTCCATGCCGATTAGAATTGATAAAAAATTACCAGCAGTTGAGATTTTACAAACAGAAAATATTTTCGTCATGGATGATCAACGGGCGGCTCATCAGGATATCCGGCCCTTGAAAATTCTTATTTTAAATCTAATGCCGCAAAAAATTGTAACAGAGACTCAACTCTTAAGGCATTTGGCCAATACTCCTTTACAGTTAGATATTGACTTTTTATATATGGAGAGTCACCAATCAAAAACAACTCGATCAGAGCATATGGAGACCTTTTATAAGACCTTCTCGGAGGTCAAAGATGATTATTTCGATGGCTTGATTATCACAGGAGCTCCAGTTGAGCACCTTCCATTTGAGGAGGTTGACTATTGGCAGGAGTTTACCCAAGTTATCGATTGGTCTAAGACTCATGTCTTTTCAACCTTGCATATTTGTTGGGGGGCACAGGCAGGTCTATACTATCGCTATGGCGTAGATAAATACCAGATGGAGCAGAAGCTTTCGGGGATTTATCCTCAGGATGTTTTAAAAGAAGGTCACCTTCTTTTGAGAGGTTTTGATGATTTATATGTATCCCCTCATTCTCGCCATACAGAAGTCCACAAAGAAGATATTCTGAATAAAACAAATCTAGAGATTTTAGCATCAGGAAAAGAGGTGGGAATCTCTATCCTTGCGAGTCGAGATTTGAGAGAAGTTTATAGCTTTGGGCATTTAGAGTATGATCGCGACACGCTTGCAAAGGAATATTTTAGAGATCTAGATGCTGGTTTAGATCCCCATATACCAGAAAATTATTTCAAAAATGATGACATTCATGAGCTTCCTTGTATGCGTTGGAGTTCATCTGCAGCCCTCTTTTTCAGTAACTGGGTAAATTATGCAGTTTACCAAGAAACACCGTTTGAGTGGAAGAGTGCGGAAGAAGATGTGTCTCATTTTGGATATTTATAAGAGGAATTATGACATATTTAGATGCTTTCAAATCAGGAAACTTAGTGTTACCGAGTGACCTGCTTTTACATTACAATCAATTGTTCTCATCAAGTGATGATTTCTTGGTTTGGCAATTCTTTTACCTACAGAATACAACGGCTTTAGGAGAATTGTCTCCAAGTCAGATTGCTGAAAGAATCGGCAAAAATGTCACTGAAGTCAATCAGGCCATTTCACGCTTGACAGAAAAAGGCCTGCTTCAATACCGTACGATTGAACTTAATGGCGAAATAGAAATTATCTTCGATGCAACTCTTGCCTTGGAGCGCCTAGACCAACTTTTTGAAAAACAAGCTCCAAACCAGGTGCAATCTGCTCCAAATGATTTAAAGAGCTTGGTAGATACTTTCCAACAGGAGCTAGGCCGTCTATTGAGCCCATTTGAAATCGAAGATTTGGAAAAGAGTTTGAAAGAAGACGGAACTAGTGCGGATTTGATAAAAGAAGCCTTACGTGAAGCTGTTTTAAATGGAAAACCAAATTGGAAATATATCCAAGCTATCCTTCGAAACTGGCGTCACGAAGGGATTAGGAGTGTAGCCCAGGTAGAAGCGAAACGTCAGGAGAGAGAGGCAACAAACCCTCAAAATGTACAAGTTTCATCTGATTTTAAAAATGCCATGGACCTTTGGAAAGACTAATATTTAGCAATAAAAAAACTTGCCCATGGCAAGTTTTTTTGTGTTCTTAATAAGTAAGTCCCCAAACACTTACAGAACGTTCAGCAACTGGGAAATCACCATATCCTTCAGCATTAATAGTTACTTGGTCTGAATGGTTGCCAAGTAAATCAACAAAAGTATGATCAACCCATTCTGGACCAACAAACATAGTTTTGTAATTATCTTGAGCATTTGAGATAAGAACAGCTAAAGGTGCTTGATTGTCAGCTCCTGAACGGACCCAACCGATACAATTAGGGTCATCAAAGTAGTCCGTCTGCTCTCCATAAGCTAAATCTTTTCGGATAGCTAGCAAATGGTCAAGAACTTCTTTAAAATCTTGCTGAGCATATTGACCAGAGATACCGTAGTAGTCTCCATAAAAGACACAAGGGAGACCCTGCTCACGCAAAAGAATAAGAGCATAGGCTGCTGGTTTGAACCATTCTTCTACAGTAGATTCTAAAGCTTGTCCTCGTTGAGTATCATGGTTTTCGACAAAGGTTACAGCCTTATCTGGTTTGATTTGAACCAGACTATCATTAAAGATGGTACGCAAGTCGTAGTCTGCACCAGCCTGGCTTGCTTCAAAGAGATTCATATGGAGTCGGACATCGACAAGGTCAAAGCGCTCTTCAATCTTTTCGAGGTAGTCCAAGTTGGTTTCCTTGTCTGGATTCCAGAATTCTCCAAAGACATAGAAGTCTTGTCCATATTTCTCTTTGATGTCACGAATGAAATTACGCATAAAGAAAGAGTCAATATGCTTTACAGCATCTAAGCGGAAACCTGTTACACCAGTCGTTTCGATAAACCAATCAGCCCAATCGTAGATATTTTTTATGACTTCTGGATGCTTGAAATCTAGGTCCGCATACATGAGATAGTCATAGTTACCATTCTCGTTATCAACTAATTCCTCGTTAGCCCAGCCTTTATTATCACCTTGAATGAGATAGATGCCAGACTTACGACGTTTAGCATCATAGTCAGTTCCAGTGAAATGGTACCAGTGCCAGTGGAAATCATTGTAGGTATTTTGTCTTCCATCAAAAGTAAAGTTTGTCCAACCATTGATAGTAAAAGGTTCTCCAAGTTCAATTGTGCGATCTTCTGGGTCGACTTCAATAACCTGGAAGGATTCTAAACGATCTGCAGCTGCCTTGTGGTTTAAGACGACGTCAGCCATAGGTTGAATCCCATGTGATTTAAGTGTTTGAATGGCTTGAAGATAGTCTTCTTTAAAGCCGTATTTGGTACGGATAGTGCCTTTTTGGTCGAATTCTCCGAGGTCAAAAAGGTCATAGACACCATAACCGACATCTTTTTCGTTGGTAGCTTTAAAGGCAGGTGGCATCCAGACGTGGCTAATTCCTAGATTTGCAAGATGCTCAGCATCATCGGTAAGTCGCGTCCAGTGTTGTCCATCGTGGGGAAGGTACCACTCAAAATATTGCATTAGGGTTTGATTTTTCATAGAAAGTCCTCATACTTAACAATTTGACAATCATTTTACCACAAAGCTAAGGAATACGCAAACGTTTGCGCTAGAAAATATACTCTAGCCATTTTATGTCCATTTTTTACAAAAAACTTTTTAAAATGCGGAAGAGAGTTATTATCTGATGAAAAAGCGTGAAAAATAGCTTCAATTCCTATGGAATCAATGGAGAAATCACTTTCTATTTTGTGAATTTTCAACAAATTTGATATAATTGTATCTATGAAAAAAGTATTCGTCAGCCGGCGTGTCGAAAAAAAGCTGAATAAGGGTCAGATGGTTTTAGAAGAGATTGATTTTCCAGAGCTATCTGAAACTAATCAAGAAGTTGAGCTTTTCAGCCAAAGCAAAAAATTTTTAGGGAAGGCTTATTTATCCAGTCAAAACAAGGGGATTGGTTGGTTTGTAACCAACCAGAAAGTTTCTTTTAATCAAAAGTTCTTTGAAAGCTTATTTGAAAAAGCCAAACAAAAACGTTCTTCCTACTATCAGGATGAGTTGATAACTGCCTTTCGTTTGTTTAATCAAGAAGGCGATGGTTTTGGTGGAATGACTCTGGACCTCTACGGAGATTATGTTGTTTTCTCTTGGTATAACTCCTATATCTATGGTCTTCGCCAAGAGATTATGGCAGCCTTTGCTCAGGTATTTCCAGAAGTCTTGGGTGCCTATGAAAAGATTCGCTTTAAAGGTCTAGATTATGAGTCTGCCCATATCTATGGTCAAGAAGCAGCTGAATATTTCACTGTTCTTGAGAATGGAGTCTTGTACCAAGTCTTTATGAATGACGGCCTAATGACAGGGATCTTCTTGGATCAGCATGAAGTTCGTGGGAGCTTAGTTGATGGTTTAGCAATGGGGAAATCCTTGCTCAATATGTTTTCCTATACAGCAGCCTTCTCAGTCGCTGCAGCTATGGGAGGAGCTAGTGAAACAACCTCTGTGGATCTAGCCAAGCGTTCGAGAGAACTATCAGAAGCTCATTTTCATGCTAATGGTTTGAGTCTAGACAATCATCGATTGCTTGTCATGGATGTCTTTGAATACTTTAAATATGCTAAGAGGAAGGGTTTGAGCTACGATGTGATTGTTCTGGATCCGCCTAGTTTTGCCCGAAATAAAAAACAAACCTTCTCTGTAGCTAAGGATTATCATAAATTGATTTCCCAAAGCCTAGAGATTTTAAATCCAGGTGGAATCATTATTGCTAGTACTAATGCTGCTAATGTTTCCCGTCAAAAATTCACAGAACAAATCGACAAAGGATTTGCAGGTAGAGAATATCAGGTCCTTCAAAAGTATGGACTTCCAGCAGACTTTGTCTACAACGAAAAAGATGAAAGTAGTAATTACCTCAAAGTGATTACCATGAAGGTTAGTAAATGAAATTAATTGTTTCCGTAATGCCAAGAAGTTTAGAGGAGGCTCAGGCTATTGATGTGATGCGGTACCATGATGCCGATATCATCGAATGGCGAGCTGACTTCTTACCAAAGGAAGCTATTTTGCAGGTAGCACCAGCTATTTTCGAAAAATTTGCAGGACGTGAGCTTGTTTTTACCTTGCGTACTCGTGCTGAGGGTGGTCAAATTGAACTCTCTTCAGAAGAATATGTTCAAATTATCAAGGAAGTAGCCCAGCTTTATCAACCAGATTATATTGATTTTGAGTATTTTAGCTATAGGGATGTTTTTGAGGAAATGTTAGAATTTCCAAACCTTGTCTTGAGCTACCATAATTTCCAAGAAACACCTGAAAATCTAATGGAAATCTTGTCTGAGTTGACAAGTTTAAACCCTAAAGTTGTGAAAATCGCAGTTATGGCTCATACAGAACAAGATGTATTGGATTTGATGAACTTTACACGTGGCTTTAAAACATTGAACCCTGAACAAGAATATGTAACCATTTCTATGGGGAAAGTGGGTAAGGTCTCACGTATTACTTCGGATGTAACGGGCTCTAGCTGGTCTTTTGCAAGTCTGGATGAAGCCAGTGCTCCAGGACAGATTTCTCTATCTAGCATGAAAAAAATTCGGGAGATTCTAAATGAAGATTGATGGCTACACACGTTTAGCAGCTGTAGTCGCAAATCCCATCAAACACTCCGTTTCTCCCTTTATTCACAATAGCGCTTTTGAAGCAACAAATACTAACGGTGTTTATCTTGCTTGGGAAGTAGAGGCAACTGACTTGGCTGAAACAGTTGCCAATATTCGTCGCTATCAGATGTATGGAATCAATCTTTCTATGCCCTACAAGGAGCAAGTGATTCCTTATCTGGATGAGTTGAGCGAAGAAGCTCGTTTGATTGGTGCTGTCAATACAGTGGTGAATCGAGAAGGAACTTTAATCGGATATAACACAGATGGCAAGGGATTCTTTAAGAGCTTGCCTTCTTTTAAAATATCAGGGAAAAGAATGGTCTTGTTAGGAGCAGGTGGCGCAGCCAAGGCAATTTTGTCACAGGCAATCTTGGATGGAGTAGACCAGATTTCTGTCTTTGTACGCTCGGCTTCGATGGGAAAAACAAAACCTTACTTAGAGAAGCTACAGCATGAAACAGGATTTAGAGTAGAGTTATTTGCTTTAGAAGATCGTCAAGACCTTCAAGGCAGCATCACTCATGCTGATCTCTTAGTCAATGCGACCAGTGTGGGTATGGATGGAGTATCTCAGCCAATCCCAACAAGTATTGTTTTACCAGAAAAGCTATTGGTAGCAGATGTGATTTATCAACCCTTTGAAACACCATTTCTAAAGTGGGCAAGGAGCCAGGGAAATCACGCTGTTAATGGCCTAGGCATGTTGCTTTACCAAGCAGCTGAAGCTTTTCAGTTATGGACCGGTAAGGAAATGCCAACAGATCAAATCTGGGAATTATTAAAACAAAAGTATCAAAAATGAAAAAGGAGAACTGCTATGAAAATCAAAATAGACCTTCCCCACCATCCCTATGATATTCAGATTGAAAAAGGATGCCTGTCTCAAGCAGGAAAATGGTTGCGGGAACTTTGGCAACCGCAAAAAGTCGTTATCATTACCGATAACCATGTGGCTTCTCTCTATGCAGAAAAAGTTAAATTGAGCCTAGAGGATGCTGGTTTTCAAGTGGCGGTTTTTGACTTCCTAGAGGGTGAAGAGCGAAAAAATTTAACCACGGTTCAAAAAGCTTATGAATTTCTAGTTAAGCAAGACTTGACTCGCAGTGACGGCATCGTAGCTTTAGGTGGTGGTGTCGTTGGTGATTTGGCTGGCTTTGTAGCCTCAACCTATATGCGAGGTATTCACTTTGTTCAAATTCCGACCAGTTTGACTGCTCAAGTCGACTCTTCAATCGGTGGTAAGACAGGAGTGAATACTCCTTTTGCTAAGAATATGGTGGGAACTTTTGCCCAGCCTGATGGTGTTTTGATTGACCCAACTGTTCTTGAAACCTTAGGGAAGAGAGAATTGATTGAAGGAATGGGTGAAGTCATCAAGTATGGCCTCATCGAAGATCCAGAGCTTTGGGACCTATTATCTAAAATGGATGGTTCTGTGGAAAGCATTTTGGAACATTCAGAAAGTTTGATTGAGCACTCTTGCCAGGTCAAGCGCAAGATGGTAGTTGAAGATGAATTGGACAATGGCATTCGTCTCTATCTAAACTATGGTCACACAATTGGTCATGCTATTGAAGCAACTGCTGGTTATGGACGTGTCATGCACGGTGAGGCAGTAGCGATGGGAATGGTTCAGGTCTCAAAGGTCGCAGAACAAAAAGGCCTTATGCCAGTTGGAATCACTCAGTCAATCCGAGAAATGTGTCAGAAATTTGGCCTTCCTGTTGATTATGAAAACTGGGATGTTGATAAGCTTTATCAGGCTTTGACTCATGATAAAAAAGCGCGTGGAAACACTATGAAGTTAGTTTTGGTACCAGAGCTTGGTTCAGCTACTATTCACGCCGTCTCACTCGAAGAAATGAAAGATTACTTGGTAAAATAAGGAGAATGTATGAGATATTTAACAGCAGGAGAATCACACGGTCCTCGTCTGACAGCGATTATTGAAGGAATTCCAGCAGGCCTTCCTTTAACTGCCGAGGATATCAATGAGGATCTCAAACGTCGCCAAGGAGGTTACGGTCGTGGTGGCCGCATGAAGATTGAGAGTGATCAGGTTGTCTTTACTTCTGGTGTTCGTCATGGAAAGACGACAGGGGCTCCCATTACCATGGATGTTATTAACAAAGACCACCAAAAATGGTTGGATATCATGTCAACAGAGGATATTGAAGACAAACTTAAAAGCAAACGAAAAATCACTCATCCTCGCCCTGGTCACGCTGACTTGGTAGGAGGTATCAAATACCGCTTTGATGATTTGAGAAATTCCCTAGAACGTTCATCTGCCCGTGAAACGACTATGCGAGTAGCAGTCGGGGCTGTGGCTAAACGACTATTGGCTGAGCTTGATATTGAAATTGCTAACCATGTTGTTGTCTTTGGTGGTAAGGAAATCGATGTTCCAGAAAACTTGACAGTCACAGAGATTAAGAAACTAGCTGCCCAGTCAGAAGTTTCTATCGTTAACCAAGAACGTGAGCAGGAGATCAAGGACTATATTGACCAAATCAAACGCGATGGTGATACCATTGGTGGAGTTGTTGAAACGGTTGTCGGTGGTGTTCCGGTTGGTCTGGGTTCATACGTCCAATGGGATCGAAAACTAGATGCAAGATTAGCTCAAGCAGTTGTTTCCATCAATGCTTTTAAGGGTGTGGAGTTTGGTCTTGGTTTTAAAGCAGGTTATCTCAAGGGTAGTCAAGTCATGGATGAAATCCTCTGGTCACAAGCAGATGGCTATACTCGTCGTACTAATAATCTTGGTGGTTTCGAAGGTGGTATGACTAACGGCCAACCGATTATTGTCCGTGGGGTTATGAAACCAATTCCAACACTCTATAAGCCACTGATGAGCGTTGATATTGAAACCCATGAGCCTTATAAGGCAACGGTGGAGAGAAGTGATCCAACTGCTCTTCCAGCGGCTGGTGTCGTTATGGAAGCAGTCGTAGCAACGGTCTTGGCCCAAGAAATTCTAGAGAAATTCTCCTCAGATAATCTGGAAGAATTAAAAGAAGCTGTTGCTAATCATCGGGAGTATACAAAGAATTATTAAGGAGTTCTTATGGCAAAAACCATCTATATCGCAGGGCTTGGTTTGATTGGTGCTTCAATGGCACTGGGCATCAAAAGAGATCATCCTGATTATGAGATTTTGGGATACAATCGTAGTCAGGCGTCCAGAGATATTGCCTTGGAGCGAGGAATGATCGACCGTGCGACGGATAATTTTGCTAGTTTTGCTCCACTAGCGGATATTATTATTTTGTCACTTCCTATCCAACAAACACTTGATTTTATCGAGAAGTTGGCAAGCTTAGATTTAAAGGAAGGCGTCATTATTTCCGATGCTGGATCGACCAAGTCAGCTATTGTGGCTACAGCAGATAAGTGTTTTGCAGATAAGCCTGTTCGCTTTGTAGGGGCTCATCCTATGGCAGGGAGTCATAAGACAGGAGCCGCTTCTGCCGATGTTAATCTTTTTGAAAATGCCTACTATATCTTTACGCCTTCGAGCTTAACAACCCAGGATACGCTCGAAGAAATGAAGGGCTTGCTGTCAGGTCTTCACGCTCGTTTCATTGAAATCGATGCTACAGAGCATGACCGAGTGACTTCTCAGATCAGTCATTTTCCGCATATCTTAGCATCAGGATTGATGGAACAAACTGCCAGTTATGCTGAAGAGCATGAGATGGCCCGACGTTTTGCGGCAGGTGGTTTCCGTGATATGACTCGAATTGCCGAAAGTGAGCCAGGAATGTGGACTTCTATCCTCTTATCCAATCGGGAGACCATTATTGAACGCATCGAGGATTTCAAGGGGCGTTTGGACGAGATTGAGCAAGCTATCAGTAAGGGTGACGAAAACCAAATCTGGAACTTTTTCAATCAAGCGCGGGAACAACGCCAAGCTATGGAAATCCATAAACGTGGCGGTGTTGACAGTTCTTATGACCTCTATGTCGATGTTCCCGATGAGGAAGATGTTATCTTGCGTATCTTGGAATTGCTACGAGGAACTTCCTTGGTCAATATCCATATTAACGAGGAAAACCGTGAGGATGTTCACGGGATTCTACAAATTTCATTTAAGAATGCTCAGGATTTAAAACGTGCTGAGCAAGTCATTACAGAAAATACTGATTACACAGTCGTAATAAAATAAGGGGGACAATCATGTCAAATATTTATGATAGTGCAAATGCACTTAGTCGTGGACTACGCGAATTGCCTGAATACAAGGCAGTTAAGGAAGCTAGAGATGCCATCCAAGCAGATGCAGAAGCTAGCAAAATTTTTGCGGATTATATTGCTTTTCAGCATGAAATCCAAGTCATGGCCCAAACTGGTCAAATTCCAGACGCTTCTTTCCAGGAAAAAATGGAAAACTTTGGTAAGTTGATTCAAGGCAATGCTCTCTTGTCAGAATTCTTTGCAAAACAGCAACAACTTTCTATCTACCTTTCTGATATTGAAAAAATTGTCTTTGAACCAATTTCAGAACTTTTAAAATAAGAATTCACCTCATAAAGTCAGGAATTTTTAAGAAATTTCTGACTTTTTATGATAAAATAAGAAAAAGTATTGTCAGTATGAGGTCTAGTATGAAGTTAAAAACAAACGTTAAGCATTTGAATGGTAGTATTCGCGTACCAGGGGATAAGTCCATCAGTCATCGTTCTATCATTTTTGGAAGCTTGGCTGAGGGTGAAACGAAGGTTTATGATATCTTGCGTGGTGAAGATGTCTTGTCAACCATGCAGGTATTTCGTGACCTCGGCGTTGAGATTGAGGACAAGGAGGGTGTCGTTACCATTCAAGGTGTTGGTATGGATGGTTTGAAAGTTCCTCAAAATGCTCTAGATATGGGGAATTCTGGGACCTCTATTCGTTTGATTTCAGGTGCCCTTGCTGGTGCAGACTTTGAAGTGGAGATGTTTGGGGATGACAGTCTTTCCAAACGTCCGATGGATCGTGTGACCCTTCCTTTGAAAAAAATGGGAGTTAGCATTTCAGGTCAAACAGAACGAGACTTGCCACCCTTATACTTAAAAGGGACAACAAAATTAAGACCTATTCATTATGAATTGCCGATTGCCTCTGCTCAAGTTAAGTCAGCTTTGATTTTTGCAGCATTGCAGGCTCAGGGTCAGTCAGTCATCATTGAAAAGGAGTGCACTCGTAATCATACAGAAGATATGTTACGTCAATTTGGAGGAGACTTGAGTGTCGATGGTAAGAAAATCACTGTTCAAGGGCCACAGAAACTTAGTGGACAAACAGTTGTCGTACCAGGAGATATTTCTAGTGCAGCCTTTTGGTTAGTAGCAGGTTTGATTGTGCCAAATTCTCGTGTGGTGCTTAAGAATGTCGGTATTAATGAAACACGTACAGGTATTATCGATGTTATCCGAGCTATGGGTGGGAAATTAGAGATTACTGATATTGATCCAATTGCCAAATCTGCAACCTTGACTGTTGGAACTTCAGACCTAAAAGGGATAGAAATTGGTGGAGCCTTGATTCCACGTTTGATTGATGAATTACCGATTATCGCGCTCCTTGCTACCCAAGCTCAAGGGCAAACGGTCATCAAAGATGCAGAAGAACTCAAGGTTAAAGAAACAGATCGCATTCAAGTTGTCGCAGATGCTTTAAATAGCATGGGAGCAACTATTACTCCTACAGCAGACGGCATGATTATCAAAGGGAAATCTGCTCTCCATGGAGCCAGAGTCAATACCTTTGGGGACCACCGTATCGGCATGATGACAGCCATTGCAGCTCTTTTAGTTGCAGATGGAGAGGTCGAATTGGATCGTGCCGAAGCTATCAATACTAGTTACCCAAGCTTCTTTGATGATTTGGAGACTTTAATTCATGGCTAAGTTTTTACTAGGTTTTATGGGTGCAGGAAAATCTACCGTCGCTAGAGGATTAGATCCTGACTTCGTAGACATGGATGCCATGCTGGAAGAACGACTGGGGATGTCGATTGCTCGTTTCTTTGAAGAAAAAGGAGAAGGAGCCTTTCGTCAGGTAGAAGAAGAAGTCCTAGCTGACCTGCTAAAGACAGACAAAGTTATTTCTACTGGTGGAGGGATTGTTATTTCGCCACGTAATCGAGACTTACTAAAGCAAAATCCAGAGAATATCTATCTAAAAGCAGATTTTGAGACTCTCTACCAGCGTATTTCAGCCGATAAGGACAACCAACGCCCCCTATTTTTAAACAATAGCAAGGAAGATTTGGCTGCGATTTTTAATGAAAGACAAATCTGGTATGAGGAAGTGGCTAGTCAGATTGTTGATGTATCAAGATTAAGCCCAGAGGAAATTATAGAGGAACTGACATGAAAATTGCCTATCTAGGTCCCAAAGGATCTTTTTCGCACCATGTTGTGCAGACGGCTTTTCCAAATGAGGAACTAGAGCCTTTTTCAAATATTACGGACGTTATCAAGACCTATGAACAAGGTTTGGTAGACTATTCAGTAGTGCCAGTTGAAAATTCCATTGAAGGTAGTGTTCATGAGACCTTAGACTATCTTTTTCATCAAGCTCGTATTCAAGCTGTGGCGGAGATTGTGCAGCCAATTCATCAACAGTTGATGGCGGTGCCAGGGCAAGTTAAAATTGAGAAAATCTTTTCTCATCCGCAGGCCTTGGCTCAGGGAAAGAAATTTATCGATGAGCATTATCCAGATGCTCAACTAGAAGTCACTGCCAGTACAGCATACGCTGCGCGCTATGTTTCCGAGCATCCAGATCAGCCTTTTGCGGCCATTGCCCCCAAAAGTTCGGCTGGTGAATATGGTTTGGAATTAATTGCTCAAGATATTCAAGAGATGGAAGCCAATTTCACTCGCTTTTGGGTGTTGGGTGCAGAGTTGCCACAGATTCCTTTACAAGATGCAACTGAAAAAATGAGCTTAGCAGTTACCTTGCCAGACAATCTTCCAGGAGCTTTATATAAGGCGCTTTCTACCTTTTCTTGGCGCGGGATTGACCTAACTAAGATTGAGAGTCGTCCCCTAAAAACAGCACTAGGTGAGTACTTTTTTATCATTGATGTGGACTACAGAGATAAAGAATTGGTCCATTTTGCTCAAAAAGAATTAGAAACGATTGGCATCCACTATAAAGTACTAGGAGCTTACCCTATCTATACCATACAGGATAAAGGGAAGGAGAAGGAATGACTAGAGAAAATCCTCTGACACACCATGAGAAACTACGTTATGACTATCTATTAAAAAACATCCACTATCTAAATGATAAAGAAAAGCGGGAGTTTGCTTTTTTACAAGCTAAATTGGATAAGCCGCAACAAGAAGTTCGTCAGGTTTATCGTGAGGACTTGGAAGAATTCGAAGATTTGCAAGAACTCCCTCAAGAAGAATCTAATATAGGCCTTCCAACTTATGGCAAAAGAAGTCGCAGCTCTCGACATAAAGTTCCAAAACAAAAAGTCAAGAAGCTCAAAAAGAAAAGAGGGTTCTCTTTTAAACGTTTGTTTGGATGGGTTTTCACCTTATTGCTTTTTGTGTTAGTTGGAATGATCATCATGTTTTTGAAAGGGATGCAAACAGCTGATTCAGACAAACCAAAAGATGCCAAGGCTGCCCAAGTTGAAGTTTTCAATGGACAGGATACAAGAGATGGTGTCAATATTCTTATTTTAGGGACAGACGGCCGTATTGGACAGAATAGTGCAGAAACACGGACAGATTCTATTATGGTTCTGAATGTAAGTGGTAAAGATAAAAAACTTAAGCTTGTAAGTTTTATGCGAGATAACCTAGTTTATATTGATGGTTATAGCCAAGTTATTAACGGACAAAAACAAACTGACCACAAGTTGAACTTAGCCTACGAATTAGGTGAACAAGAAGGAAAACAAGGGGCTGAAATGGTACGTAAGGTCCTTAAAGATAATTTTGACCTAGATATCAAATACTATGCTCTTGTAGATTTCCAAGCCTTTGCGACTGCTATTGACACGCTTTTCCCTGACGGTGTGACCATTGATGCTCAATTTTCAACCCTAAATGGTGTTCCAGTTAAAGAAGCGACAGTCGGTGATGACTTGCATGCGACAGAAACCGAATCACCTACACAGACTATTAAAGTTGGGACACAACAAATGAACGGTTCAACTCTTCTCAACTATGCACGTTTCCGTGATGATGATGAAGGCGACTATGGACGCACTCGTAGACAGCAACAAGTCATGACGGCTGTTTTACAGCAAATTAAAGATCCTACAAAACTTTTCACAGGTTCAGAAGCACTTGGTAAAGTATTCGCCATGACATCTACAAACCTTCCTTATACTTTCTTGTTGACCAACGGTTTATCCGTCCTCGAAGGAGGTCAGAACGGTATTGAAAGACTAACAGTACCGGAACTTGGAGACTGGGTAGATGACTATGATGTATATGGAGGTCTAGCACTTCGAGTGGATCAAAAAGCCTACCAGAATAAACTAGCCCAAATGGGATTTAGATGATAAAAACATTAAAATCAAAGCTTGAAACATCTAATAAAATAGGTGCTTCAGGCTTTGATTTTTACATAATCAGATGGATTTTTGGGTCATTTTTATGGTATAATGAAATGATGTAATTCTATAGAAGAGGATGAGAATGAGATGAGTGATTTAAAGGCAATTCAAGCCCGTAGCTTAGAGATGGCTGAATATTTTGTCGCCTTTTGTAAAGAACATGACTTGCTCTGTTATTTATGTGGCGGAGGTGCTATCGGTGCTTTGCGTCATAAGGGATTCATCCCTTGGGATGATGATTTGGACTTCTTTATGCCGCGAAAGGACTATGAAAAACTAGCAGAGTTATGGCCTCTATATGCGGATAAGCGTTACTTCCTATCAAAGAGTTCTAAAGATTATGTAGATCGTAACCTTTTTATCACGATTCGAGATAAGGAGACGACTTGTATCAAGCCTTATCAACAAGATTTGGATTTACCACACGGCTTGGCTTTGGATGTTCTTCCCTTGGACTACTACCCTAAAAATCTAGCAGAGCGCAAGAAACAGGTCCGCTGGGCTTTGATTTATTCTCTATTTTGTGCACAAACCATTCCAGAAAAGCATGGAGCTCTCATGAAGTGGGGTAGTACCATTTTACTAGGATTAACTCCTAAGTCGCTTCTCTACCGTATCTGGAAAAAGGCTGAGAAAGAAATGACCAAGTATGGACCAGCTGAAAGTGATGGCATTACAGAATTATGTTCAGGGCCAGGATACATGAAGAATAAGTATCCAATTCAGGCTTTTGAAGATAACATTTTCCTGCCATTCGAAGGCACAGAAATGCCTATTCCGGTTGGTTATGACGCTTATCTTAGCACAGCTTTTGGTGATTACATGACACCGCCTCCGGCAGACAAGCAAGTACCTCACCACGATGCCGTAATAGCAGATATGGATAAGAGCTATACAGAATATAAGGGAGAATACAATGCAAGAAAAAATTAGTATCATTGTTCCTGTATACAACGTAGAAAATTATCTTGAACGATGTGTTGAGTCGATTTTAAAGCAGACTTATACCAATTTTGAATTGCTTCTTATTAATGATGGTTCGACAGACCAGAGTGGTGACTTATGTGATCAGCTGGCTTTGAGAGACCAACGAATTCGTGTGATTCATAAAGAAAATGGTGGCCTATCAGCAGCTAGAAATACTGGAATTGATCATGCTAGTTCAGATTTAATTGGCTTTATTGATAGTGATGATTATATTGATGAAGATATGTACGAAACACTCTACCGTCAATTAAGAGAGTCGAATGCAGATTTATCAATGTGTGGACACTATGATGTCTATAATCAAATACCTGAAAAACAAGTCTCAGAGATTAAAACTTGGGAACTTTCTTCGGAAGAAGCTATAAAAATGGTTATGGAAGCAAAGGTCTTATCAGTTACTGCTGTTAATAAATTATATAAAAAAGAGCTCTTTAATCATTTGAGATTTGAAGTTGGAAAAATTGCAGAAGATGCCTTTATTATGATTCGTTTACTAGATCAATGTCAGAAGGTTGTTGCAACCAATGAGAAGAAGTATTATTATGTCCATCGTGAAAATAGTATTACCACACAAAAATTCTCATTAAAATTCTTAAATGTGATTGAAGCATATGAGCAAAATGCGAATATAATAAGAGAGCACTATCCCGCAATCGCCGATGTCGCAACCATGCGATTAAATTGGGCCTATTTCTATGTCTTGGATAGATTGTTGATTGATTCTAATTTTAAAGATAAACTACTAGAAGATAAATTGATAAATTATCTAAAACAGAATAGAGTGAATATTTTAAAAGATAGTAGATTTACGAATGCTAGAAAAATTAGCTTCTTGGCTCTACTATTTAGCAGAAAACTCTACACACAGATTTTACTTCGTCAACATACCCGTTAGGAGAGAAAATGATTTCTATTATTGAGAAAAACTATTTTAAAATTAATCTGGTATTTTTATCAGTCATATCTTTTTATTGTATGGCGGGACTCATTGTTCCCCTTCAATTTATCTCTGCAAATAAATTTGTTACCTTAGGTATGACTCTTTTGGGAGTCCTATTAGGTTTATATAATTTCTTTGTAAAGAAGGCCTATTTATTTGTTAGAAAAATTGAGTACTTAATCATCTTTTTTGCCATGAATATTATCACAAGTTTACTGGTGATGAAGTATGGTTTTTCAACAAATATCAAGAACTTGGTAGTGTTCTTTATCTATTTCTTTGCTATTTACCCAATTTTTCAAAACTTTAGTAGAGAAAAATCTCGAATTTTGTTTAACGTATTCTTTTCAGTAATTACTGTTGCAGACACTGTTGGGGTTTTCTTATCTCTTGTTCAATTTTTTATGCTAATCGGATATAGAGTTTTCGACTATAAAGGTTTGTTGATTCGTCAAGGATTTGTTGAGTCACGCTTGTTCGGTATTTTAGCAAGTCCCAACTATCTTTCAATTATTTCCTTAATCATCATTATTTATTTATGGATGAGACTTTCTGTTTTAAACAAAGTTATTAAGACTCTTGCCATTTCTTCCATAATTTTAAACTTTGCCTATATAGTTCTATCAGGTTCAAGAACGACATATATTTGTTTAGTTGTAGCAGCACTTCTTTATTCTTTGATAAAATTTGAATATAGCAATAAGGCGAAATCTTTTGTCACTGTATTATTAACAGTTGGGCTAGTATTTTTATCATATAATGGTGTAAAGTATAGCAGTGATTTGTATTTAAAAGCTCATTCTGCGGAAATTCAGCTCAATAAAGAAAAAGGGGAAAACAATAATTTAACTTTAGAGAGAACTGATACTAGCGAAGAAAATATCTCCAATAATCGTTTTGCTATTTGGCAATCGACAGCTTCATTTATTCCAAAGAGACTACTATTTGGTTACTCAGCAGGTAACTGGTATGAGTTAGGGAAAACTTATGACGCAAGTGCATATATCATTAAAGAGCATTACTTGACTCATAATGGATATTTAGAACTACTTTTCTATAATGGTATACTAGGTTTCCTACCTTTTGCTGCTTTTATGATTTCATTTATCTGTGCCAGCATCAAGAAATTCCTAAAAGACAAAAAGGACAAGATAACAGATAATGAGCTTATTTCTGGTTTACTCATGACGGTTGTTATCTTAATTTCTAATTTGTTCTTGAGCTCAACTCTCTATGGTATTTCATTGTTGGGTTGTATTCTATTTATGATTTCAGGATATTATTTCTCTGTTATTTCTAAAAAGAGAGATGGATACAGAAGGCTATCTGAAGAAGAGATTAAAGAAGTAGAATTAGGAGTAATGGACTACATTCATAATCTCTGCCAAAAAGAGAATATTAATTATTCTTTGGCTTATGGAACTCTATTAGGAGCCGTTAGACATAAGGGTTATATTCCTTGGGATGATGATGTTGATATCTCTTTAAAACGTGATGAGTATGATAAATTATACCAAGCTGTTTTAAATGATAACGATCCGATTTATAAAGTCGCATCATGGGAAAATGATAAACGCTATCCGTATCCATTTTATCGAGTATATGATGCACGTACAGTTTATGAGAACAACTACATTGAAAATGATATTGAACTAGGAATTTGCGTTGATGTATTTCCATTTGATTATTACGCTGATGTCAACAAAGAGATGGTTAAACTAGATACCTATCGTAGACTATCTGTTTATACCCTCTATGGTATTCATAGCAAGAGTGCTGGATTAAAGAATATTGTCAGATATCTCTTGATTCTTGTTTTTCGTTTAACAAGAGTAAAAACTTGGAATAAAAAAATGAATCTACTATCTATGCAGGCTAAAGATAGTGATTCTATCGATTATTTGATGGAAAATAAGAGAACTTCTACAAAATTTGGGAAGACTCTACTTGATAAGGTAATTGATAGTCAATTTGAAGATAGAACCTACAAAATCCCTGAGGCTTCTCATCAAATCTTATCAGCTATCTATGGTGATGATTTCATGGAAATTCCTCCAGTTGAAAAACGAGTGAAACATGATGATTTTGTCGCTTATATAAAAGAGGTGTAAGACGTGTTACAATGGTTAAAAAGAAGCTTGGCAAGTCTTTTAGGGGACAAAAAAGACCTCATAAAAAACTTGCCAATCATTAAAAGTCTCAATAACAAAGCGAACATTGAATTGGATTCAAAGAGAAGTGAGTTATTAAAAGATAATTTTGAGGAGATTCTCAATACAATCTATAGTTCTCCTTTGAAAGATTATGATATTTGGTTGGATTTCGGGACTCTATTGGGCTACTACAGAGAAAATGATTTTATTAGCCATGACTTGGATATGGATTTTGGTATCATTATTCCAGATTATCAACGCTTTGTAGAGGATGAACAATATCTCTTGGCTAGAGGTTTTTCAAGAACTAAAGAATTTTACTATAATGATCAATTGGTAGAACTATCCTATAGTTTTAAAGGACTGAATGTCGACCTTATTGTTTATACTAAAAAGGGGGAAACAATCTCCTCAGATACTATTTTCTTTATGATCAATGCTTTGGGAACCCCAACTCGTCATGAGGTCTATCATTACGAATTGCCATTCAGTCAATTACAAGTTGTTAACTTTAAGGGAGTGGATGTGAAAATTCCAGAGAATACAAGAGACTATATCAGTCACTTGTATGGAGCTGATTTTGAAACTCCAAATACCAATTATAATTGGAAAGAAAATCCAATTTACAAACAAAGAGATGCTAAAATGGCTAAAGTCCTTTTGATTAAATTATTTGAACACTAAAATAGATAAAAGAAATGAGCTGGATTTGATCCAGCTCATTTCTTTTATCTTTAATTATTTTTTTATGATTCTATCTTTATATTTTTTCTTAAGTTTCAAAAAGATTAAAGCTATAGCAAGTGTGAATATAATAAATAGATAGTTTCTGTAATCTGTAAGGCTAACTCTTCCAGAATGATTCAGATGAAAAATACCAATCCATTTATTTTTACTAAGGATTCCATCATTTTCAAAATGATAACGATCCATCCACTCATCTTTAGCTGCTTTGCCATTTTCTTTGAAGTAATAGGTTTCTTTGGAATTAATTTCTTTCCAAGTGTTAGTTAGCATACCTGTATTTTTTTCAATATAGTATAGACTATTTCCATCATCAACTAACCCTGTTTGAAGTTCTCCGTTTTGATTAAAATAAAACCAGTTTTTATCTATATATTTCCAACCAACTGCGACTGTACCAGAATCAAAGAAATATACCAATTATCGTTGTGTTGTGTCCAACCATCTTCAGGAGCTTCATTTTTCCAATTTTTAAATTTTAGAATACCATCATTGGTATAAAATCCATAATGTGGGTATTCATCAGATACATCAGTAACATTTCCATTGTTGAATTCGAGAGAGATTGCTGCTCTATCTAGTTGTCCGGCATTTATAATGCTGATATTTTTTTGTTTAAGATATTCAGCGTATTTTTCTTCTACTGGTCTAATCCCTGTTTTTATAATTTTCTTAGGATTAAGTTTGTCGACAAATTCTTTCGTATTAGATTTAGTTGTTTCTACGTGGTGATTAAATTTCATGACATCTACATGTCCAATCAAAGGTGCATATTTCTCTTCTATATGTCTTTCAGTATTTTCTAAATCCCCTCCTAAGAAAATTTTTGTATTATTAATATTTACTATTGATAAAATTGAATTCAAATTATCATCATATACTTTCTTTAATGAGCCATCATTTTCGTATTCATTCTCATAATTTAATAAATCAATTTTTATATTTCCAAGAGTTAGGTGTGAATCTTTTTCAGAAATTTCTTGAACAATTGTAGTATTTGTTTCTAGGGCAGCCTGTAAAGCTCGTTCATATCCATACAAATTATCCCAAAGACCTGTTTTATCTGTGAGACGCTCATCACTATATTTTTTTATGTATATTTTTTGAGTAGGTATTGTTTTTAGAATATCGTGAGCTGCGCCAATATGATCGGAATGTGCATGTGTTATGATTATGAAATCGAAATTTTTAATACCTAATTGTTCAATATGAGATAGTAATCTATCTTCAGTAATTGCTTTGGGATCTTTCTCAATTCCTGGTCTATCGGGGTATCTAGGGTTAGAACCGTCTGGATAAGAAAAATCATCTCCAGTATCTATCATTGCAAAATGTCCGTTGCTTTCTAGTATCATGGCATCGGACCAATCAGCAACAATTATGATATGAAGTCTATCATTTGCTAAAACTGGTTTTATTAAAGTAGCAAGGAATATAAGGATTGATATATATATTTTTTTTTTATCATGCTATCTCCTTATGAGTAGATTATAGTTCTTTTAATTTCTTTTAAGTTTGGCACGCGCTAAACCGAGTGCATAGTGAAGGGTTTTATCCTTAATTATAAAGAGAGCGACAGTGTAATAGATAGCACATCCGGCAATTGTAGCTACCACCATACTGAGCATAGCCATATTCACTGTGTATGACTGAACTTGGAAGAGAATTTTACAGATATAGTAAATTGGAATAAAGCCTAGTGACACAACTGTGTAGCGAGCTAATGTTCCAAAAATTTCTTTCAAATCCAAGAGTTTATGTTTCTGAATAAAGCGGATTTCAAGTAGAACTACGATTGCCTCAGCAATAATCGTTGTTCCGATGTAGTAGGCAGGAGTAAAGATGTTGTTGAAAAGGAGTAGAGAGTTTAGGATGACATTGACACCACCACCGATAAAGTAGAAAGCTGTTAATCGGTTTTCGTGGTCATTGATAAAGATAATTTGCTTACCAAGGATTAATTCGATAGCCCAGATAATGGTTCGAAAGGCAAAGACGCTTGTTACAATTCCTGCTTCTATATACTTCTCCGAAGAGTAGATAACAGTCGCATAAGTTCCTAAAACCATAATCCCGATACTAGTTGGAATTATAAGGAAGTAGAAGAGAGCCGCACCTTGGTTTACCAGATTTTTGTATGAAGTGTAATCTTTTTTTCCTAAGTAGTAACCAAGTCGAGGAATGCTGACATTGATAGCTCCACTCAGGACACTAGCAATCAGCATAACAATACTTGAAGCAATAGTGTAGTAGGAGATGTAATTCTCATCAGGTCCTTTAGTAATGAACATACGGTCCAACAAGGTGTAGAGCATATTGGCATTTGCTAGAAGGAGCATGGTTAAGAGAGGCTTAGATGCTTTGATGAGTTCGATGACTTCAATCTTGACAAAAGAAACCTCTCGTTTGATCCATAAGAAACTGAGTAGATAGTTGATAATGGTTGTTGCACTCATGACAATAGCATAAGGAACGATATCATCAGGTGTTTTGACAAAGGCAAAGATAGCCACTAACATTCCAATACGAATAACTAGTGTTTTATAAAGGATAAATGAATAGTTCTCATAGGCTTCGTTCATCCACTCAATATTTAGGAATTGGAAAAGGGCTTGAATTCCGAGGATATAGTAAAGGATTTTTAGATTGACAATACTAGTATCAAAATAAATAAAGAGGAAATAGATAGCTGTTGTTACAACTGAAGTAATGAGCGAAATATAGAACAACTTAGAAAAGACATAATTAATCTTATTTTTGTCATCCTTTACTTTACTAATTGCTCGAATCCCATAATTGTAAATCCCAAAGGCAGCTAGTGGAATGACAAAGCTCGCCCAGGTGTTAGCTGTATTAAAGTAGCCGTAATTTGATTTACTAAGAATCCGTGTTAGATAGGGATTAGTAATCAGGGGAAAAACGATGTTTAAAATATTGACCAGCAAGCTAGCCAAAGCGTTAACTTTTATATTTTTCATGAAACTTTCTTTCTTACATTCTAAAATAGATACTAGTATTATATCACATTCCAACGCCATTCTTTTGATAAAATCATTTAAATCTTGTATAATAGATAGAACTGAAAGTATGAGGTTACGGACTATGAAAATGAAACAAATCAGTGATACGACTTTAAAAATCACGATGTCTTTAGAAGATTTGATGGATCGTGGAATGGAAATCGCAGACTTTCTCATTCCACAGGAAAAAACAGAAGAGTTTTTCTATGCAATCTTGGATGAGTTAGAAATGCCAGACAGCTTTTTGGATACAGGAATGCTTAGCTTCCGAGTGACACCGAAGCCTGATAAGGTTGATGTCTTTGTGACCAAGTCTAAGATTGACCAAAACTTGGATTTTGAAGATTTGGCAGATCTTCCAGATATGGATGAGTTAGCGAAAATGTCTCCAGATGAATTTTTGAAGACTTTGGAGAAAACCATGGCAGAGAAAACTAAAGAGGATATTGAAGCCATTCAATCTTTAGAGCAGGTTGAAAAAGAAGAGGAAGCATCAATTGATGAAATTGCTGAGGTGGATGAAGGGAAAAGAGAACCTTATATCTACTACATCTTACGTTTTGACAACCTAGCTAGTTTAGTTTCTTTTGCTAAAACGGTTGATTACCAAATGGAGACTTCAGAACTCTACAAGATGAATGACCAATACTATCTAACAGTTTTGGTTGATGTAGAGGATCATCCAAGTCTTTATCCAGCATGGTTATTGGCACGTATGCGCGAATTTGCGGATGATAGTGATATCAGTCGCTCAGTCCTTCAAGAATATGGACAAGTCATCATCAATCATGATGCTGTTCAAGGACTTCAAAAGGTCTAAAGATAGATAAAAATGAGGCAGGGATATAAATTCTCTGTCTTTTTTGATTAAAAAGTAGAAGAGTCAATAGGACTTAGGCCAATGTCCCTAGCTTGCTAAAATAATGAAAAAACGATATCATAGAAAGAAATAAGCGAGGTAAAGTATGGACCAAGGACATTTACAAAAAGAGATAGAGGAAACCCTAGAAGATGTGCTGGCAAAGGCTTCTCTCCATGAGGGGGCTCTCTTTGTTTTAGGCTTATCGTCCAGTGAGGTGATAGGAGGACACATCGGTGAAGCCTCTAGTCAAGAAATTGGAGAATTGATTGTTCAAAAAATATTAGAGATTCTGTCAGCGAAAGGTATCCATCTAGCAGTTCAAGGATGCGAACATGTTAATCGTGCCTTGGTAGTGGAACGAGAGGTTGCTATCAAATACAATCTCGAAATTGTGAGTGTTCTGCCGACTCTGCATGCGGGAGGTTCTGGTCAATTGGCGGCCTTTCGCTATATGGAAGACCCAGTTGAGGTCGAATTTATCAAAGCTGATGCAGGCCTTGATATTGGAGATACGGCTATTGGGATGCATATCAAGCATGTTCAAGTACCTATACGTCCAGTTTTAAAATCAATCGGCCATGCCCACGTAACTGCGCTCGCTAGTCGTCCAAAACTGATTGGAGGGGCGCGTGCTCAATACCCACAAGATGCTATTAGGAAATCGTAAAATGGAAAAGAAACAAGTTGAAAAGGTTATAAAATATTCTATTAGAAAGTTCTCTGTTGGAGTGGGTTCTGCTATCATCGGGGCCTTGCTTTTTGGTGCTAATAACCTCTTGCTTGATCAAGTAGCAGCTAATGAAGTTTGTGAGCCAAATCAGGTACACTATCGCTATTTGGCAGAGCAAGAGCTGACAGAAGCTGAAAAAGCCCTTATTCATAGAGAGCTTCCGTCGAATTTAGAACAAGATGATATTGTTTATCTTGTTTATAGAAAAAAAGAAGTTGGAAGCCAGCAGTTACCAAATACTGGAAGTAAAGAATTAGCGCTAGCGGGGCTCGGTTTTGCAACGGCTTCTTTAGCGGTCCTCTTAATATCTAAGAAACATCGCAATAAGGTAGTTGGAATCCTACTGATTGGTGCCCTTGGAGGTAGTTACTTTATTCCTCTTACTGCTAAGGCTTTTGAAAATCAGGTCCTACAATCTTATAATCAGACACTCTCTTCATGTAGTAAAGAAGATTTAGCGAATGGAGTTATTCAAATTGATGGATATGACTATATTGGTTACTTCAAAGAAGCTGATTTTAAAATTTCTATGCCTGAAAATAACCAAGACAACAACTTGGTTACAGATAAAGTGACAAAAGAAGCTCGTGAAGGCGAATCATTTGTTCAACCAGAGCTTCCAACCTACAGCGAAGAGACTACAACTACAGCAACACAGGGAGAAACTCAAGGAAGTGAATCTCTCGTTCAACCAGAACCTCCTGTTCATACAAGTGAAGAAACAACTGAGGACACCAAAGAAGAAGCTCCTATTGGTGAGTCTCCTGTCAAACCAGAGTCTCCAGCCCAACCAGAGAATAGTACAGCCAAGGGTACTCAAGAAGAAGGTCATGTAGGAGAATCTCCAATCCAACCTGAACTCCCAGCCTATACAGGCGAAGTGACAGCCAAGGGTACCCAAGAGGAAGGTCATGTAGGAGAATCTCCAATCCAACCTGAACTTCCAGAATATACAGGCGAAGTGACAGCTAAGGGCACTCAAGAGGAAGGTCATGTGGGTGAATCTCTCATTCAACCGAGCTTGCCAGAATACAAGGTGACAGAGTCAACTGTGACTGAATCAGAAACGGTTACAATTCCTTACACTACAGAATACCTATCGGATGCTAATCGCTATACAGACGAAGAAAGTGTTGTTCAAAAGGGTGAAGCTGGTAGTCAACTCATACATCGTGTCTACAAAACTGTAGATGGGGAGAAAGTTGGCGAAGCTATCAGCACTAGTACGGAAGTTGTTAAAGTTCCTGTAGCTGAAAAAATTAGTCATGGAACCAAACCAATTGAAGGCCAAACCGAAGAAGTTTCTGTTGAAGAAGTTCCTTTTAAAACGATAATGGAACAAGATTCTAGTCTACTCAAGGGAACTGAAACAGTTGCTCAGGTAGGTAAGAATGGTAAGAAGAAAATTACCAAAGTTTACAAGACTATCAAGGGTGTGAAAACTGCAGATGCGCCTACTGTTTCAGAAGAAGTTCTTGAACAGGCACAAGACCACATTATCAAAAAAGGTACTAAGGAATTAGAAAAACCTACTCTAACATTAACTAAAGTTGATACAGAAGAATTGAATCGAAGTGCAAAAGCAACTTATAGCCTTAAAAAACCAGATGGAGTGACTATCAAGTCTATTCAAGCAGTGTTGAAAAAAGGCGATCAAGTTATTAAGACATTTGCTATTTCAGAGTCTAATCTTGCGACAGCTTTAGCTGATCTAGATTATTACAAGGATTATACACTTGCAACGACCATGGTGTATGATCGTGGTAATGGTGACGAAGAAGAAATTCTTAAGGAAGAACCACTGAGAATCGACCTTAAAAAAGTTGAAGTCAAAAATATTAAGGAAACAAGCTTAATCAGTGTGGATGACCAAGGTAATGAGACCGACAGTAGTCTCTTGTCTGAAAAACCATCGAATGTTAAGCCTTACTACTTAAAAGTTACCACTCATGACAATAAGGTTACTAAACTAGCTGTTGATAAAATCGAAGAAGTTACTGTAGATGGAAATAAACTTTACAAAGTAACTGCTAAAGCACCAGATTTGATTCAACGTACTGCAGAGAATCGTTTCACTGAAGAGTATATACACTATTTACCTAAGCCAAAAGCTCATGAAGGTGATGTGTATTACGACTTTAATGAACTTGTAAAAGCTATGCAAGCAAATCCTACTGGTACATTTAAACTTGGTAGCAATATGAATGCTAATAATGTACCAGCTGCTGGCAAATCTTATGTAACCAATGCCTTTAAAGGTTCATTGGGAAGTACTGATGGTAATAAATTTGCTATTCATAATATCACTAAACCATTATTTGGAAACATCGAAGGTGGTTCAGTTAAGGATCTCTTACTAGAAAATGTCAATATTGATATGCCTGGAGTTGATCGAGTAGCTCCAATTGCTAATGTCATCAAAAATAATGCAACTATTGAAAACGTCAAAGTAACTGGAAATGTTGTCGGTAACAATGATGTAGCTGGTATTATCAATAAAATTGATGGTAGTGGAAAAGTAAGTAATGTCGCCTTTATAGGTAAACTTCATGCTGCTGGCAACAGAGGAGGCTATTTAGCTGGTGTTCTTGGTGAAAACTGGAAGGGTGTTGTTGAGAAAGCATACGTTGATGCTGAGATCATTGGTAATAAAGCCAAAGCTGCAGGTCTAGTCTATTCATCTCAAAATGGTGCTAATAACTACACGGTCGGTAAAGAAGGGGTCCTAAGAAATTCAGTTGCTAAAGGTTCTATCGAACTGAAAGAAGCTGTTCAGTCTGGTGGATTGCTGGGTACTAACTGGGCCTTAGGTACTATTGAAGACAACATCACTATGATGAAAGTCAAAACAGGTGAGGTGGTGTTTGGTCACTCAGATATTGATGCTGACGACTACTTCACTTATTCAAGAACCAAACGTAATTATAGTGTTGATGGTGTGAGTGAAGGGAAGAAATCCTTTAACAACTCCCGTAAAATTCCAAGTATCTCACTGGCAGAAGCCGAGAAAAAAATTGAAGCAATGGGAATCACTGCTGATAAATTTACCAGCAACAAACCTATTGAAGACAAGCTTAATAACAGTCTAAACAAAGACGATCAGTACAAAGCAATTGATAGTTATGATGCGACTCGTGAGCTAGCTTACCGTAATATTGCAAAACTTCAACCTTTCTATAATAAAGAGTGGATTGTAGACCAAGGTAATAAATTAGCTGCAGGAAGTCCTCTCTTGACTAAAGAAGTATTGTCTGTAACTGCTATGAAAGGCAATACCTTTGTGACGGAATTAGCTGATGCTGATCATATTATGATCCACTATGCAGATAAGACAAAAGATATCTTTACCATTTCACCTAAAGATTCAAAAGTGAAACAAGTGAAAGAGTACGGTATTGCAGAACTTGGTGAAGTTGTTTATACTCCGAATATGGTTGACAAGGACCGTAGTGATCTCATCAATGCTATTGTTGAAAAATTGGGTCCTGTGGAATTACAATCTGACCCAATCTACACGCACCTTGGTAGAACTGGTCCAAACAAAGTTAATGCTATTAAGAACCTTTATCTTGAAGAAACCTTCAAAGAAGTTAAGGATAATCTGACTCACTTTGTCAAACAACTGGTTGAAAACCAAGACCATCAATTAAACACAGATGAGGCTGCTAAGCGTGCTTTGATCAAGAAAATTGATGATAACAAGGCAGCGGTTCTCCTTGGCCTATCTTACCTTAACCGTTATTACGGAGTGAAGTTTGATGATTTCAATATCAAGCAACTCATGTTGTTCAAGCCAGACTTCTATGGTAAGAACGTCAATGTATTAGACCGTTTGATTGAAATTGGTTCAAAAGAAGACTATGTAAAAGGAACTCGCACGCATGATGCCTTCCGTGAAGTAGTTGCTAAACATACTCTATCAGGCAATTTAAATGACTTCCTCAAATATAACATGGAACTCTTCACAAAAGATACAGACTTGAATGATTGGTTCATCAAAGCAACCAAAGATAATGTCTATATCGTGGAACCAAAAACAACAAATCCTGATTTTGCAGATAAGAAACATAGAGCCTACGAAGGTTTAAATAACGATATGCACGGCAAGATGATCTTACCACTCTTGAACTTAAAAGATGCCCACATGTTCTTGATTTCAACATACAATACCATGGCCTATAGTTCATTTGAAAAATATGGTAAGAACACTGAAGCAGAACGGAATGCCTTCAAAGCTGAAATTGACAAGGTTGCGAAAGGTCAACAGAATTACCTGGATTTCTGGTCACGTCTATCTCTAGATAAAGTCCGTAATCAGCTCTTGAAGAGCAATAATATGGTTCCGACACCTGTACTGGACAACCAGAATTATAAGGGCATTAGTACTGATCGTTATGGCCATACAAACAGTGGTAAAGATGTGGCGCCTATCCGTGAATTGTATGGACCTACAGATCGTTACCATGCGACTGATGGCCGTATGGGAGCTGTGGCTCGCGTTTATGCGAATCCATATAAGGATGATTCTGTCTTCTTTATGGTGACGGATATGGTTAGTGATTTTGGGGTTTCTGCCTTTACTCATGAAACAACTCACGTAAATGACCGAATGGTTTATCTAGGTGGCTCAAGACACCGTGAAGGAACAGATCTTGAAGCATTTGCTCAAGGAATGTTACAAACTCCGTCTGTATCAAATCCAAATGGTGAATACAAAGCCCTTGGTCTCAACATGGCTTATGAACGTCCAAACGATGGAAATCAATGGTATAACACTAATCCAAATGACCTTAAATCACGTGACGAAATTGATCGTTACATGAAGGGTTATAATGACACCCTCATGCTTCTGGATTATCTTGAAGGAGAAGCTGTCCTGGATAAGGCAAATCAAGATTTAAACAACGCTTGGTTCAAGAAAGTAGACAAACAATACCGAGGAAATAATACCAAGAATCAATTCGATAAGGTACGTCCTTTGAGTGATGATGAAAAGACTATTCCATTACGTACAGTAGATGACCTAGTAACTAACAACTTCATGACCAATCGTGGTCCAGGTAACAGAGTTTATAATCCATCTGACTTTGATTCTGCTTATGTCACTGTTCCAATGATGACTGGTATCTATGGTGGTAATACAAGTGAAGGTGCTCCAGGAGCGATGTCATTTAAACACAATACTTTCAGAATCTGGGGTTACTATGGCTACGAAAAAGGCTTCCTAAACTATGCTTCTAACATGCTAAAAGCTGAATCTAAAAAAGCTGGTAAAGATACTCTAGGTGATGACTTCATCATTAACAAGATTTCTGATGGAAAATTCAACAATCTTGAAGATTGGAAGAAAGTTTACTTCAATGAAGTTGTGACAAGTGCCAAACATGGAATTCAATCTATTGAAATTGATGGTACAACGTATAACTCTTATGAGGACTTGAAACAAGCATTTGCTGCTGCTGTTGAAAAAGATAAGGCAAGCTTGAAGAATGGTTCTGTTAAATTTGACAATACTGTCACTTTGAAAGAAAAACTCTTTAAGAAACTTCTTCAACAAACAGATAGCTTTAAAACTTCTATCTTTAAATAATCAATTGACTCTCATCTGCTAAGCAGGTGAGAGTTTTTTGGTTCCCAAGGGTTTTAAGAATTTTCCAAACAGATTCCAAGTATTTTTAGCAAGGTAGGTATATAATAGAACTACAAAATGAATATCTATATTCATATAACAAAAAAGAAGGTGATGAAGATGAAAACATGGCAAGCAACTGTATTGGTCTGCGCTAGTCTGGTCTGTCTATCGGCTTGTAACAATCAGATGGAGAATCAAGCTGATAAGCAAAATGGAGACAAAAATGCACAAGTTAGCTCTCAAACTGCAAAAAAAGGAGAAGCAGTTACAGACTTTGAGCTTACGGGAGTTGATGGTAAAACTTATCGCCTATCAGATTATAAAGGCAAAAAAGTCTATCTCAAATTTTGGGCATCTTGGTGCTCTATTTGTCTAGCCAGCCTCCCTGATACCGATGAACTGGCAAAAGAAGCTGGCGATGACTTTGTCATCTTGACAGTTGTTTCTCCTGGTCAAAAAGGAGAGCAAGCAGAAGAAGCCTTCCAAAAATGGTATAAGGGTTTAGACTATAAAAATCTCCCTGTCCTTCTAGACCCTTCGGGACAACTTTTAGCGAGTTACGGAGTTCGTTCTTATCCGACTCAGGTCTTTATTGATAAAGAAGGCAAATTGGTGAAGACTCAACCAGGCTTTATGGACAAGGAAACTATTTTAGAGAATTTAAAGACTATGAATTAGAGGCTTATTATGAATGATAAATTAAAAACAATACTCTTAATTGGAGTGATCATTTGCATCATCATCGGACTTTTATTTCTTTTGGAAAAAAGGAGCGCAAGCTACACAGATACCACTCAAATTGAGAAGGCAGCAGTTAGTCAAGGGCAAAAAGTCACGAAAAAAACTCAACCAAGTAAAGATGCTGACCTACATGATATCTATCTAGCTGGAGGTTGCTTCTGGGGAGTCGAAGAGTATTTTTCACGAGTAGCGGGTGTGACAGATGCTGTTTCTGGCTATGCGAATGGTAGAGGAGAAACAACCCAGTATGAATTGATTGGCCAAACCGGGCATGCTGAGACTGTTCATGTGACCTATGACGCCAATCAAATCTCCTTAAAAGAAATCTTGCTCCATTATTTCCGTATTATCAATCCAACTAGTAAAAACAAGCAAGGTAATGACGTAGGAACCCAATATCGCACGGGAGTCTACTATACAGATGAAAAAGACCTAGAAGTCATCAATCAAGTTTTTGATCAAGTTGCTAAGAAGTACGACGAACCTATAGCGGTTGAAAAAGAAGCCTTAAGAAATTTTATCGTGGCTGAGGACTACCACCAAGACTATCTCCAGAAGAATCCTAATGGATATTGCCATATCAATGTCAATCAAGCAGCCTATCCTGTCATTGATTCTAGTAAATATCCAAAACCGAGTGACGATGAATTGAAAAAACTTCTCTCTCCTGAAGAGTATGCAGTGACTCAAAACGGTCAAACAGAACGTGCCTTTTCAAATCGTTACTGGGATAAATTTGAAGCAGGTCTTTATGTAGATGTGGCGACTGGCGAACCTCTCTTTTCTTCGAAAGATAAATTTGAATCGGGCTGTGGTTGGCCTAGTTTTACCCAGCCTATCAGTCCAGATGTTGCGACCTATAAGGAAGACAAGTCTTATAATATGGTCAGAACAGAAGTCAGAAGTAGAACTGGTGATTCCCATCTGGGACATGTTTTTACAGATGGACCTAAGGACAAGGGAGGCCTACGCTATTGTATCAATAGTCTATCCATACGTTTTATTCCTAAGGATCAAATGGAAGAAAAAGGTTATGGTTATCTGTTAGATTATGTTGAGTAAGTTTTCTCAACCATATTAGTTAAAAAAGCCAGATCTCCTGTTTGGGGTCTGGCTTTTATGGTATACTTAGGATATGCATAGAAAAACAGTGATTGATTTTAGGGCTTTGGGCGAGCGATACACCTTTATTAAGCCTATCAAAGAGTTAAAAACGAGAGATTTAGCAGAAGTAGCAGACTTGCTAGCACAGGTGGAAAGCTACCAAGAGAATGGCTATTATGTAGTTGGTTATGTCAGCTACGAGGCTGCACCTGCTTTTGAGAAAAAATTAGTAGTACACTCAGGTCCCTTGTTAGGAGAGTATCTCCTCTATTTCACCGTTCATGAAAGTGTAGAAAAATCAAGTATACCTCTGACTTATGAGGACGTAGATTTGCCGTCAAACTGGCAGGAAGTCACTTCTGCAGAGGACTATGAAAAGGCTATTGACCAGATTCATCATCATTTAAGACAAGGCGATACTTATCAGGTTAATTATACGGTTCAACTTAAACAGCATTTAAGTGATAATCCTTTTGCTATCTACAATCGTATGGTGGTAGAGCAGGAAGCAGGTTACAATGCTTATGTTGAACATGACGACATGGCAGTGATTTCCATGAGTCCAGAACTCTTTTTTGAACAAAATGGTCGTGAATTGATGACTCGTCCTATGAAGGGGACGACTAAACGTGCTCTGACTGATGCTGAAGATTTGAAAGAGGCAGCTTGGTTGGAACAAGATCCCAAAAATCGTTCAGAAAACATGATGATAGTGGACCTCTTGCGAAATGACATGAATCGTATTTCTGAGGTTGGTAGTGAGTATGTGGAGCGTTTATGCCAAGTGGAGCAGTATTCTACAGTGTGGCAGATGACTTCAACTATCAAGAGTCAGTTACGACCAGATGTTGACCTAGTTGAAATTTTCCGTTCTCTATTTCCATGTGGCTCCATCACAGGAGCTCCCAAAATAGCGACTATGGAAATTATCAAGAACTTGGAGCCGCAAGCAAGAGGAGTCTACTGTGGTACTGTTGGTCTCTTGCTTCCAAATGGACGACGGATTTTCAATGTGGCTATTCGAACTATTCAACTGCATCGAGAGAAAGCCATCTATGGAGTCGGTGGAGGCATTACATGGGATAGCACTTGGGAGTCAGAATACCGCGAAGTCCAGCAAAAAGCAGCGGTTCTTTACCGAAAACAGCCTCGTTTTCAGCTGATTACGACAGGGAAAATCAGTCAGAAAAAATTGCTCTTTGAAAAGCAACATGTAGAAAGACTGCAAAAGGCTAGTCGTTATTTTGCCTTTCCATTTGATGAAGATAGTTTGATACAAGAGATAGAGAAGGAGTGCCAGTCTTGTGACCTCCACCAAGACTATCGTTTGCGACTCAGTCTTAGCAAATCCGGAGAGGTTGAAATCGAACGACAAGTATTAACACCACTTAGTTCTAACTTCTGTCAGGCAAAACTATGTCTACAGGAGGCTGATTTGCAACAACCCTTTACCTACTTTAAAACCACACACCGACCACATTTGACAGTGGGAGAGCAGGAAATCATCTATCACACTGCTGATGGAAAATTGCTTGAAACCTCTATTGGGAATCTGGTCTTAAAAATGGATGGCAAGCTCTATACCCCACCTAGTACTCTTGGCCTGTTACCAGGGATTTATCGCCAGCATTTACTTGAAAGCAGGCAGGTAGAAGAGAAGGTCTTGACAATAGAAGATTTGGCACAAGCAGAAGCCATCTATGGCTGTAATGCAGTTAGGGGCTTGTATGAGTTGTCAGTAAAGGAGCACTAAATGAAACTCATATTTTTACACGGTTTAGGACAGTCAGCAGATAGTTGGAAAGAAGTTCAGGATTTGCTGGCAGATTATCCTTCTGAAGCCATAGAGTTATTTCCTACTGGAGTTGGGACTTATCAAGAAGCCAAAGAATGCATTTATCAGCACTTATCAGAGGAGACAGAACCTTTTGTCCTAGTCGGTTTGTCTTTAGGGGCTGCACTTGCATTAGAATTGTCAAGTTACGATCTGCCAAATCTTCAGGCCTTGGTTTTATCAGGTTGTCCATTGAAATTAGCGGGAAACATCCCTTTTTATATTCAATCTCTGATATTTAAACTACTCCCAAAAAGGATATTTGAGAAGCAGGGAGCAGACAAATCGCTTTTAGTTGGAGTATCTGAAGAATTAAAAACACTTGATTTAAGAGAGATTGCAAAGAATTGTTCATATCCAACTTTGTTAATCTGTGGTAGTCAGGATAAGCCTAATCTAAAGTCTATGAAAGGTCTGCAACAACTGATTCCAAATTCTCAGATTCAGATTATTCTTGATGGACCTCATGTTCTGAATAGGGCCAAACCAAAAGAGTTTGCAGAAATAACTAGAAGTTTTCTTGAATTGCTGAAATAAGTTTGATAAAATAATATGGAAGTTGATATTATCATAAAGGAGAAAAAGATGAGTCAAAAGATTATTGGAATTGACCTTGGTGGAACTTCTGTCAAGTTTGCAATTTTAACTCAAGAAGGAGAAATCCAAGAAAAATGGTCTATTAAGACTAACATTTTGGATGAAGGGAGCCATATCGTAGACGATATGATTGAATCAATTCAACATCGTTTGAACTTGCTTGGATTGTCAGCTACGGATTTCCAAGGGATTGGTATGGGTTCACCTGGTGTGGTTGACCGTGAAAACGGAACTGTTATCGGAGCCTACAACCTCAACTGGAAAACTCTTCAACCAATCAAAGAAAAGATGGAAAAAGCCTTGGGTATTCCATTCTTTATCGACAATGACGCTAACGTAGCTGCTCTTGGTGAGCGTTGGATGGGTGCTGGTGAAAACCAACCAGACGTTGTCTTTATGACTCTGGGTACAGGTGTTGGTGGCGGTATCGTGGCAGAAGGCAAATTGCTGCACGGTGTTGCTGGTGCTGCTGGTGAGCTTGGTCACATCACTGTTGACTTTGACCAACCAATCGCATGTACCTGTGGTAAAAAAGGCTGTCTTGAGACAGTGGCTTCAGCAACAGGTATTGTCAACTTGACTCGTCGTTACGCGGATGAATATGAAGGCGATGCAGCCTTAAAACGCTTGATTGACGACGGTGAAGAAGTAACAGCTAAAACTGTCTTTGACTTGGCAAAAGAAGGGGACGATCTTGCCTTGATCGTTTACCGTAACTTCTCACGTTACTTGGGTATTGCATGTGCCAACATCGGCTCTATCCTAAATCCATCAACGATCGTTATCGGTGGTGGTGTATCAGCTGCCGGAGACTTCCTTCTACAAGGTGTGCAAAAGGTCTATGACGAAAATACCTTCCCGCAAGTTCGCACAACAACGAAATTGGCTCTTGCGACTCTAGGAAATGACGCTGGAGTGATTGGGGCAGCATCTCTTGTCTTGCAATAAGAAGCAAAAGAAGGAGAAAATCACTATCTTGAAGCGAGTGATTTTCCTCCTTTCTTTTTTTATGCTATACTAGTTAAGAATAAACGTTGAGGTGAGAGTAAATGACAAAAGCAGATACGATTTTTAAAGAAAATATTGAGCGAATTCTCAATGAAGGAGTCTTTTCAGAACAAGCTCGTCCCAAGTATAAGGATGGAACAGTAGCTAACTCCAAGTACATTACAGGTGCTTTTGCGGAGTATGATTTGTCTAAGGGTGAATTTCCAATCACGACCTTGCGTCCAATTGCTATCAAATCAGCTATCAAAGAACTACTTTGGATCTACCAAGACCAGTCCAATAGCCTAGAAGTTCTCAATGACAAGTACAATGTTCATTACTGGAATGACTGGGAAGTTGGAGATACAGGGACAATCGGTGAGCGTTACGGGGCTGTTGTTAAAAAGCACGACATCATCAATAAAATCCTCAAGCAGTTGGAAGCTAATCCTTGGAACCGTCGCAATATCATCTCTCTCTGGGATTACCAAGCTTTTGAGGAGACTGATGGCCTTCTTCCTTGTGCCTTCCAGACCATGTTTGATGTACGTCGTGTAGATGGGGAAATTTACCTGGATGCAACCTTGACTCAGCGTTCTAACGATATGCTGGTTGCTCATCACATCAATGCCATGCAGTATGTGGCTCTTCAAATGATGATTGCCAAACACTTTGGTTGGAAAGTTGGAAAATTCTTCTATTTTATCAATAACCTTCATATCTATGACAATCAATTTGAACAAGCTCAGGAATTGCTCCGTCGTGAACCTTCAAATTGCCAACCACGTTTGGTCTTGAATGTACCAGACAAGACCAACTTCTTTGATATTAAAGCAGAAGATTTTGAGTTGGTTGACTATGATCCAGTGAAACCGCAGTTGAAGTTTGACCTAGCTATTTAATACTCTTCGAAAATCTCTTCAAACCACGTCAGCGTCGCCTTACCGTAGATATATGTAACTGACTTCGTCAGTCATATCTACAATCTACGGCTAGCTTTCTAGTTTGCTCTTTAATTTTCATTGAGTATAAAAGAATAGAAAAAAAGAAGTTGGAAATTCCAACTTCTTTTTTATTAATTAGCGTGATACGCGACGGCGAGCTGCTTTTTTACGATTTTCTTCGATGAAAGCTGCTTTTTGTTCTTCTGGTTCAATCACTTTCTTTTTGAATGCGTATACTGCACCTGCAACAGCAGCAACAGTTCCTGCAACACCTGTTACGAGACCTTTAGCAAATCCTTTAGCCATGAGTCTTCCTCCTTTTATTTATAAATCAGACGGAAATAGCTTAAGATATAGCATTTTTCTGCCTGTCTATTTTGTGATATAATAATAGTAACGAAAAAATGGGAATTTTTCAAGGAAAAACGATGAAAAGCAAAATAATTGTGATTGTTGGTCCAACTGCAGTTGGAAAGACTGCCCTAGCCATTGAAGTTGCTCAGCGATTCAATGGTGAAGTAGTCAGTGGGGATAGCCAACAAGTCTACCGAGGCCTAGATATTGGGACTGCCAAGGCTAGTCCGGAGGAGCAGGCAACTGTCCCTCATCATTTGATTGATGTGAGAGATGTAACCGAGTCTTACTCGGCTTTTGATTTTGTTTCAGAAGCTAAAGTAGCCATCGAGAATATTCAAAGTCGAGGTAAGCTTGCTATTATTGCAGGTGGGACAGGTCTTTATATCCAGAGTCTGCTAGAAGGATATCATTTAGGTGGGGAGACACCACATGAGGACATTTTAGCTTATCGTGCTAGTCTAGAGCCTTTTTCAGATGAGGAGTTAGCCCAGCTCCTAGATCAAGCAGGCCTTGAAATTCCCCAATTTAATCGTCGTCGTGCCATGCGTGCCTTGGAAATTGCCCATTTTGGTCAAGATTTGGAAAATCAAGAAAGTTTATATGATCCGCTGATTATTTGCTTGGATGATGAGCGTAGTCAGCTTTATGAGCGTATCAATCACAGAGTGGACCTGATGTTTGAAGCTGGACTTCTAGACGAAGCCAAGTGGTTGTTTGACCATTATCCAGATGTGCAGGCTGCTAAAGGAATTGGTTACAAGGAACTCTTCCCCTATTTTCGTGGAGAGCAGAGATTGGAGGAGGCTAGCGATAGTCTCAAGCAAGCGACTCGCCGATTTGCCAAGCGCCAGTTGACCTGGTTCCGTAACCGCATGCAGGTGACTTTTTATCAGATAGGAGAATCGGGTGTTAAAGAGCGTATTTTAAGCCAGATTGAGGAGTTTTTAAATGATTGAAACGGAGAAAAAAGAGGAACGAGTCCTGCTCATTGGTGTTGAGCTCCAGGGCATGGATAATTTTGACCTCTCCATGGAAGAGTTGGCTAGTCTAGCTAAGACAGCTGGAGCAGTTGTGGTAGATAGCTACAGACAAAAACGAGAAAAATACGACTCTAAGACCTTTGTCGGTTCTGGTAAGTTGGAAGAAATTGCTCAAATGGTGGACGCAGAAGAAATCACGACTGTCATCGTCAATAACCGTCTGACACCTCGACAAAATGTCAATTTAGAGGAAGTCTTAGGTGTCAAGGTCATTGACCGTATGCAGTTGATTTTAGATATCTTTGCCATGCGAGCTCGAAGCCATGAAGGTAAGCTACAAGTTCATCTTGCACAACTCAAGTATCTCTTGCCTCGTTTGGTTGGTCAGGGGATTATGCTCAGCCGTCAGGCAGGGGGAATTGGTTCCCGTGGTCCAGGTGAAAGTCAGCTGGAGCTGAACCGTCGTAGTGTTCGCAACCAGATTACAGATATCGAACGTCAACTCAAGGTGGTTGAGAAAAACCGAGCGACAGTTCGAGAAAAACGTTTGGAGTCAAGTACCTTTAAGATTGGTTTGATTGGTTACACCAATGCTGGAAAATCAACCATCATGAACACCTTGACCAGTAAGACCCAGTATGAAGCAGACGAGCTCTTTGCGACTTTAGATGCGACGACTAAGAGTATCCATCTGGGAGGCAATCTCCAAGTAACTTTGACAGATACCGTTGGCTTTATCCAAGATTTGCCGACAGAGTTGGTGTCCAGTTTCAAGTCAACCTTAGAAGAAAGCAAGCATGTGGACCTTCTGGTTCATGTTATCGATGCCAGCAATCCTTACCACGAAGAGCATGAAAAAACAGTTCTTTCCATCATGAAAGACTTGGACATGGAGGATATTCCTCGCCTGACCCTGTATAATAAAGCGGATTTGGTGGAGGATTTTACGCCGACCCAAACGCCTTATGCCCTTATTTCTGCCAAGTCTGAGGATAGTCGTGAGAATTTTCAGGCACTATTTTTAGAGAAAATCAAGGATATTTTTGAATCTTTTACCTTGCGCGTGCCTTTTTCAAAATCCTACAAGATTCATGATTTAGAAAGTGTTGCGATTTTGGAAGAACGTGATTATCAGGAGGACGGCGAAGTGATTACAGGCTACATTTCTGAAAAAAACAAATGGAGGTTAGAGGAATTTTATGACTGATATCAAAACTTTGGCTCTAAAATATGGGGGCTATACAAGTCTAGACAAGGTCTATCTAGATCAGCTTCTAGCTGGAAAGACAGAGCAGGAGCAGTTGGCACTGATCACACCTCCGCCGAGTGTAGTTAACGCCTACTTTGCTGAACTCTACCAGAAAAAGAGTCCTGAGGCTGCGACGGATTATTTTGCAGAACTCAGTCAAGAATTGAATCTTTACAATGTTGAACCAAGTTTCACCTTAGAAAGTAAGCCTTTTATTCGGCTTAATCTGTCTGGCAAATCCTTTGGTTTTTGTTATGAGAGTGAGGGTCTGGGTAGAATTTTCTCTGAAAATAAAGAGGTTATTTCAGAAGACTTGCTCTTTGAGATTGCGCAAATTTTCCCCCATCAACTAGTCTTTGAGGAGTCTGGCAAGATCTACATGAAGGCTGTCGGGGACGAGGAAGTTGTTAGCGTGGAAAATCTTACAGCTTTGACTGATTTGGAAAGTTTGGCTGATGGTCGCAAACGTCTAAAAGGCTACAGCCAAGAGGATTTATTGCAAGAAGCTGTTGCTTTTTCTGGCAAGCGCTATTTCCAATCGGAAAACCGCACTGCCATGTTATATATTGATTAATTAGAAAGTATCGAATGGATATTCAATTTTTAGGAACGGGGGCTGGCCAGCCCTCTAAAGCCCGCAACGTTTCAAGTCTCGCCCTGAAACTCTTGGACGAGATTAACGAAGTCTGGCTCTTTGACTGTGGAGAAGGTACGCAAAATCGCATTCTGGAAACCACGATTCGACCACGCAAGGTCAGCAAAATCTTTATCACACACTTGCATGGAGATCATATCTTTGGTTTGCCAGGATTCCTTTCTAGCCGCGCTTTTCAGGCCAATGAAGAGCAGACAGATTTGGAAATCTATGGTCCCCAAGGCATCAAATCTTTTGTCTTGACCAGTCTACGAGTGTCAGGTTCACGCCTGCCCTATAAGATTCATTTCCATGAGTTCAACCAAGATTCTCTAGGGAAAATTCTTGAAACCGCTAAATTTACAGTTTATGCGGAAGAGTTGGATCACACTATTTTCTGCGTGGGCTATCGTGTCATGCAAAAGGACCTAGAAGGAACCTTGGATGCTGAAAAACTCAAGGCGGCAGGTGTCCCATTTGGCCCACTTTTTGGGAAAATCAAAAACGGTCAGGATGTAGTCCTAGAGGACGGAAGAGAAATCAAGGCTTCAGACTATATCTCAGCGCCACGTCCAGGTAAGATTATTACCATTTTGGGAGATACTCGAAAAACAGATGCCAGTGTGCGTCTTGGTGTCAATGCAGATGTTCTTGTCCATGAGTCGACTTATGGCAAGGGTGATGAGAAAATCGCCCGCAATCATGGTCACTCAACCAATATGCAAGCTGCGCAGGTTGCAACAGAAGCAGGAGCCAAACGACTCTTACTCAACCATATCAGCGCCCGTTTTCTTTCAAAAGATATCAGCCAGCTAAAAAAAGATGCGGCAACAATTTTTGAAAATGTCCATGTAGTTAAAGATTTGGAAGAAGTGGAAATCTAGAAGATTGAGAAAGGAAAAGTATGTCTACTATTCTCATTACAGGTGCTAGCGGGGGTCTAGCCCAAGAAATGGTCAAACTCTTACCTCAAGACCAACTCATTTTGCTAGGTAGAAATAAGGAAAAATTAGCTCAACTATACGGAAATCGTCCTCAGGCAGAATTGATTGAAATTGATATTACCGACGCTCAAGCCTTAGAAGAACTAGTTACTGAACTCTATCAGCGTTATGGTAAGATTGATGTTTTGATTAACAACGCTGGCTACGGGATTTTTGAGGATTTTGACAAGATTTCTAATCAAGATATTCATCAAATGTTTGAGGTTAACACCTTTGCTTTGATGAATCTGTCTCGTTTGGTTGCTTCTCGTATGAAGGAGATTCGAAAAGGTCATATCATCAATATCGTCAGCATGGCAGGATTGATTGCGACTGCTAGGTCAAGTCTATATTCTGCGACCAAGTTTGCGGCCATTGGTTTTTCAAATGCTCTTCGCCTTGAGCTCATGCCCTATGGTGTCTATGTGACGACTGTTAATCCAGGACCTATCCGTACAGGATTTTTTGATCAGGCAGACCCAGATGGGACCTACCTCAAATCGGTCAATCGCTTCCTACTCGAGCCAGATGCAGTAGCTAAAAAAATTGTTAAGACCATAGGCAAAAACAAACGCGAGCTCAATCTCCCAGCCTTGCTGAATCTAGCCCATAAGTTTTATACCCTCTTTCCTAAGTTAGCAGATAAGTTGGCTGGGGAAACTTTTAATTATAAGTGAGAAAGTTGTTCCCTTGAGGAATGGCTTTTTATTTTTTTCGGTTGCTAATTTGTAGAAAAATACCACATGAAAAACAGACAGTTTATAACGATTTAGCCACTTTAAGGTATAATAGTGATAAGAAAGCAGAAAAGAGAGGATAAACTTCGAGTCTAACATAACTGAAAGTATATCTATAGCCGAAGCTTATGAAGTCAAGATAAAATAGGATTAAAAGAACTTGACCTTTTTCAGATTGATTAGACTGTAAATTGGAGTTAGGAATATTCTTAGAATAGATGAAGAAAATAAAAAATGTTAAAACATCTTGACATTTTATCTATTTGGAGTATAATAAAAAATGTAAAGGGCTCTTAACATTGTTTTAACAGATTGGAGGAACAGGACCATGAGAAAAATGGATGAAATGGACAGAGCGATTCAGCTACGTTCTGAGGAATGGGGTTATAAAACTGCTCTATTTGGCTTATGTGGATGGACAGTATTTAATATTTATCAATCTATTACAAAAGGCATTGAACTTGAAATGTTACCATGTCTGATTTTATGTTTATCTATTTCTGTTCAAGGATTTGCACAAACTGCCATAAAACAGAAAATGATTGACGGTGATGAAGATTTCAAAGAACCTAATAAACTTGTTCAAGGAATATTTTTGATTATTGTTATCCTTATCGTAGTTTTGGCGATTGGCATTTATTGTTTTCAGAAAGACTAATGCTGTATGAAAAATAATATCAAACAGTTAAGAAAGTCTGAAGGACTACGTCAGGAAGATATGGCAAGAATATTAGGCGTTAGTCGACAAACCATAATTGCTATAGAGAATGACAAGTACAATCCTACACTTGAACTAGCAATGAAAATTGCAAGATTGCTACGACTACATGTTGAAGAAATTTTCATTTTAGAAGATTAAAGATATCAGATAGCATTTATTCTAATCATCTGATTCGTAATGATAGAGAGTTTTCCAGTTCATGGAAACTCTCTTTTTAAAGCTTAAAAAGAGTCTACTCAATTTTACCCTTGTCCATCAGTATACCTATCGTAAAACTAGTATAAAAATTGCAAATAAACAGCTAAAATAGTATACTAGAACTAGCAATTATGAAAACGTTTGCTTTTCATTAATTTTAGGAGACAAGACATGGAATTAACAGCCATTTATCATAGACCAGAATCAGAGTATGCTTATCTTTACAAAGAAGGTCGGCTACATATCCGAATTAGAACAAAGAAAAATGATGTCCAGAAGGTTATCTTACACTATGGAGATCCCTTTATTTTCATTGAGGATAAGTATGAAGCCAAGAAAGAAATGACCAAAGTAACCTCAGATGCCCTATTTGACTATTGGCAGGTTACGGTATCGGTTGACTTTGCACGGATTCAGTATCTCTTTGAGCTCCTTGATGAGGAAGGTCAGGGTGTTTTTTACGGTGATAAGGGTTGCGTAGAACATACTCAAGAAAACTTGGATGCGGAAGGAAATGGCTTTAAGCTTCCTTATATTCACGAAATCGACGGATGTCAGGTTCCTGACTGGGTTTCAAATACCGTTTGGTACCAGATTTTTCCAGAACGCTTTGCCAATGGGAATCCTAAATTGACTCCTGATGGAGCTCGAGAGTGGGATGCTGGCATTGCACCTAATAGGGATGATTTTTTTGGTGGAGATTTACAAGGGATTATTGATCATTTAGACTATCTTAAAGATTTGGGAATCACTGGACTTTACCTATGTCCGATTTTTGAAGCTACAACCAATCACAAGTATGATACAACGGATTATTTTGAAATTGACCGTCACTTTGGAGACAAGGAAGTCTTTCGTAATCTAGTCGAGGAAGCCCATAAACGGGGCATTAAGGTCATGCTTGATGCGGTGTTTAATCATATCGGCTACCAGTCAGCCCAATGGCAGGATGTCTTAAAAAACGGAGAAAATTCTCCTTATAAAGATTGGTTCCATATCCAAGAATTTCCAATTACAGAAGATAAGCTTAAGAAAGCGAGAGAACTCCCTTATCATACCTTTGCCTTTGCTAGTTACATGCCTAAGTTGAATACAGCTAATCCGGAGGTTAGGGACTATCTTCTCAGTGTTGCAACTTACTGGATTGAAAATTTTGATATCGATGCTTGGCGCTTGGACGTTGCTAATGAAATTGACCATCAGTTCTGGAGAGATTTCAGAAAGGCAGTTCTCGCTAAAAAGCCTGATTTGTATATCTTAGGTGAGATCTGGCATACCTCACAACCTTGGCTACAAGGGGATGAGTTCCATGCAGTTATGAACTACCCACTCTCTGAAAGTATCAAGGATTATTTCTTGCGTCAGCGTAAAAAGACAGAGCAGTTTATTTCAGAAATCAACAGCCAGTCTATGTACTACAAGCAACAAATCTCAGAGGTGATGTTTAACCTTTTAGATTCTCATGATACAGAGCGAATCCTTACAACTGCCAAAGGAAATATCCAGCATGTCAAGGCTGCCCTGACTTTCCTCTATCTTCAAAAAGGGACCCCTTGTATCTATTATGGAACAGAGTTGGCACTAATTGGTGGACCAGACCCTGATTGCCGTCGTGTCATGCCTTGGGACCGTGTATCTGAAGACAATGACATGCTGAATTTTATGAAGAAATTAATCAAGATTCGTAAGGAATCGGCAAGTATGATTCAGCATGGAAATTATCGCTTGGAAGAAGTGGAACCAGATGTTCTTGCCTTGAGCTGGAACTACCAAGGAAAAGAAGTTCAGGCAATCTTTAATCACTCTTCTGAGAATTTTATCTTAGACAGAGATTCAGTTGACTTAGCGAGTCATTGCCAGTTTGAAGATGGTCAGCAAGTCATCTTACCAGATGGATTTGTAGTTACTATTTCTGAGTAAAAAGGATTAAAATAATGGCACTCAAGGAAGTTTATGAGTATTTTCGTCACTATGATAAGGAAACTTATCAGGTTGTCGCCTGCATGGGCAATGAACCATCGGAAGAAGATGTTCAGGATTTTGAAAATCAATACGGCATTCGTCTGCCAGAAGATTTCAGGGAATTCACCATGTCATCTCTGGGAGGTCTCTTTATGGAAGTTAGAGAAGAGCTATGGCCAAGAGCCAAGGCTTACGATGTAGCACCATTTTGGACCTTCTGTCGAGGTATTAAAGTCTTGGGAATTGCAAATGGCATCCCAGATTTCTTAGACATTCGTCTTAAAACCAAGGAATTACACGCTCTGGGTTTTGTGGATTATATTCCATTTCTGTCTATCATCGGGGATGGAGATGTGGTTTTTTGCTTTGATAAGGACAATCATATTGTAGCTCTAGATTGGTATAATAGTGGCGAATCGGAAGAGCTTGAATGTGATTTTTCAGAACTTTTACTCCATCAAATTGCCGAGCTAGAAGAGCGTAAAAATGAGATGGTCAAGATGTTAAAAGAAGGATAATCAGTAATCGAAGGTAAATTCAGAATAGTTTTTCAGTAACAGCTGTTTCTATAAGTGAAACAGCTGTTTTGACGTATTTTTCTAAATGTACATTCAGATTTTTATTATTTTCTACAAAATATAGAAAAAACAATCAAAAGTATGATTTTTACAGTCATAGTATTGAAGTTTCCTATATTATTTTATAAAATAGAAGTAATAATTACAAAATAAGTATAGCGCTTTCAACAAAAATGGAAGCGGTTACTTAACAAGGAGAACCCTATGGGAAAAGATTATTGGAATCGCAAAAGTATCTATAGCATCCGTAAATTTACGGTAGGAACATGCTCAGTGCTTATCGGGACTTGCTCTGTTTTATTTGGAGCAAATCTAGCAGGTGTAAATTCTGTATCTGCAGATGAGACACCAGTCGCTGTTGCTACAGAAAAAGTGGAGAAAGAAACTCCTAAAGAGGAAGCTGTAGATTCAAAAGCTTCTGAACAACCTGTAACAACAGAAACTGTTAACAGTGAAGCAGTAGAAACTAATCATGAAGTAGAGAAAAAAGTGGAAACCCCAACTACTGAGACTACTCCTGAGAAAAAAGAAACCTCTGATGTAGAAAAGCAAGCTCCAGCTGTGACTCAGGATCAATCTGCTCAAACAGAAAAACCAGAGCTCAAACCTGCAACTAATGATGAGGTAAAACAGTTGATTGAGGATAGAAAAGTAGAATTCAACCAAAACTGGCATTTTAAGCTCAATGCCAATGCTAAAGATGCGGTCAAGCCAGATGCCGATGTTTCTAGTTGGAAGAAATTAGACCTTCCTCATGATTGGAGTATCTACAATGACTTTGACCATGACTCACCTGCCCAAAACGAAGGTGGGCAACTCAATGGTGGTGATGCTTGGTATCGTAAGACCTTTAAACTCGATGAAGAAGACCTCAATAAGAATGTACGTATCACATTTGACGGGGTTTACATGGATTCTCAGGTTTATGTAAATGGACAGCTAGTTGGTCACTATCCAAATGGTTACAACCAATTCTCATATGACATCACTGAGTATCTCCATAAAGACGGTCGCGAGAATGTCGTAGCAGTGCATGCCATCAACAAACAACCAAGTAGCCGTTGGTACTCAGGAAGCGGGATTTACCGTGATGTTACCCTTCAAGTCACAGATAAGGTCCATACTGAGAAAAATGGAACAACTATCTTAACTCCAGACCTTGAAAAACAACAAAATGGTAAGGTAGATACTCATGTAACAAGTAAGATCGTCAATACTGATGATAAAGATCATGAAATTCTTGCTGAATACCAAATTATCGAACGTAATGGTCAAGCTGTAACGGACCTAGTTCGTACAGCTAGTCAAGTATTGAAAGCTCATCAATCAGCTAGCTTGAATGCTATTTTACAAGTTGATAAACCAAAACTTTGGACAGTTCATAGCGACAAGCCTGCCCTTTACGAATTGGTGACACGTGTTTATCGTGATGGTCAATTGGTCGATGCTAAGAAGGACTTGTTCGGTTACCGTTACTATAACTGGACTCCAAATGAAGGCTTCTCTTTGAATGGTGAACGCATTAAATTCCATGGGGTTTCTCTTCACCATGACCATGGAGCTCTTGGAGCTGAAGAAAACTATAAGGCAGAATACCGTCGTCTGAAACAGATGAAGGATATGGGTGTAAACTCTATCCGTACAACTCACAACCCAGCTAGTGAGCAAACTTTACAAATCGCTGCTGAGCTTGGTTTGTTGGTCCAAGAAGAAGCTTTCGATACTTGGTATGGTGGTAAGAAACAGTATGACTACGGTCGCTTCTTTGACAAAGATGCTACTCACCCAGACGCTAAGAAAGGTGAAAAATGGTCTGATTTTGACCTTCGTACCATGGTTGAACGAGGAAAGAACAACCCTGCTATCGTCATGTGGTCTATCGGTAATGAAATCGGTGAAGCAGACGGGAAACCACGTTCTCTAGCAACTGTTAAACGCTTGGTTCAAGTTATTAAGGCTGTTGATAAGACACGCTATGTCACTATGGGAGCAGATAAGTTCCGTTTTGGTGATGGTAGTGGTGACCATGAAAAGATTGCCAATGAACTTGACGCGGTTGGATTTAACTATTCAGAAGACAACTACAAGAAACTTCGTGCGAAACATCCAAATTGGTTGATTTACGGTTCTGAAACTTCCTCAGCTACTCGTACACGTGGAAGTTATTTCCGCCCAGAACGTGAATTGGTACATAGCAATCAAGCTTACCGTCATTATGAGCAATCAGACTACGGTAACGACCGTGTTGGTTGGGGTAAAACAGCTACTGCATCTTGGACTTTTGACCGTGACAATGCTGGCTATGCAGGTCAGTTCATCTGGACAGGTACTGACTATATCGGTGAACCTACTCCATGGCACAACCAAAACCAAACTCCAGTTAAGAGTTCTTACTTTGGTATCGTAGATACAGCTGGTATTCCAAAGAATGATTACTACTTGTACCAAAGCCAATGGGTTTCTGCTGAGAAGAAACCAATGGTTCATCTCCTTCCTCACTGGAATTGGGAAAATCCTACTCTAAAAGCGAATGTAGCGGATGCAGATGGTAATATTCCAGTCCGTGCCTATTCTAATGCGGCAAGTGTAGAACTATTCTTGAATGGTAATACTCTAGGCAAGAAGACATTTACTAAAAAACAAACAAGCGATGGACGCACTTACCAAGAAGGTGCTAATGCGAATGAGCTCTACCTTGAATGGAAGGTTGCTTTTGAACCAGGGACATTAGAAGCAGTAGCTCGTGATGAAGCTGGAAATATTATTGCTCGTGATAAGATTGTGACTGCTGGCGAACCTGCAGGGGTTCGTTTGGTCAAAGAAGAAAATGCTATCGCAGCTGACGGAAAAGACCTCACTTATATCTATTACGAAATTGTTGACAGTAAAGGTAACGTAGTTCCTACAGCCAATAATCTTGTTCGCTTCCAGTTGCATGGACAAGGTCAGATTGTCGGTGTGGATAACGGGGAACAAGCCAGCCGTGAACGTTACAAAGAACAAGCAGATGGTTCATGGATTCGAAAAGCCTTTAATGGTAAGGGTGTTGTGATTGTCAAATCAACTGAGCAAGCAGGTAAATTCACCTTGACTGCTCACTCTGATTTCTTGAAATCTGGTCAGACAACTATCTTCACAGGTAAGAAAGACCAAGAGGAAAAAACTGTTTTAGGTACAGAGGTGCCTAAAGTACGTACAGTAATCGGTCAAGCAGCTAAAATGCCTTCAAAAGTAGGATTTATCTACAGTGATGGCAGCCGTGCAAAACTTCCAGTAGAATGGTCAGCAGTTGATGTAAATGAACCTGGTATTTTCACTGTTAAAGGTGTGGCAGATGGTCGTGATGTAGAAGCGCGTGTTGAAGTCTTGGCACTCGAAGCAGAATTGCCTGTAGTTAAGAGAATTGCACCAACTACAGATCTAAGTACGGTTGATCCATCTGTTACCTATGTTTTGTCAGATGGTACTGTAGGAAGCTATGACGTTGATAAGTGGGAAGTTGCAGCTGAAGATCAAGCTAAACTAGCTATCCCAGGTTCTCGCATTCAGGTTAAAGGAATATCAGGAGATGATGAAATCTCTGCTACATTCGTAGTTGCCGAAGGTCAAGCTGCTGGTCCAGTAGTACCGACTGTAACAGTAGCAGACCAAGCAGTAGAAGGTCTCTCAACTGATCAACCAGTTCTATACCATAAACTTGCTTATGGAACTGCTTTACCTGAAGTCAAAGCTTTAGCTGAAAATGCTCAAGTAACAGTTATTCAAGCTAACGAAGCAAATGGTATGCGTGCAAGCATTTATGTTCAACCAAATGATGGTGGAGCACTTCAAACGTATGCTATCCAATTCTTACAAGAAGCTCCGCAGATTGAACGTTTGAGCCTAGAAGTAGAAAATGCAGATGCACTGAAAGAAGACCAAACAGTTGGTATCAAGGTATTTGCTCACTATCAAGATGGTACTCAGGCAGTCTTGAAAGCCGATAAGGTGACCTTCTCAACTACAGGTGAAGGAGACGTAACTGTTCGTAAAGGTATGCTTGAATTGCACAAACCTGGTCAAGTAACTCTGAAATCTCAATTTGAAGGAGCTGAAGGTCAGATTGACTTGAACATTCAAGCAAATACTGAAAACAAAGTCGTCCAAGCCATTCGTCCAGTTAGCGTCGTGACAGGTTTGAACCAAGAACCAAGTCTCCCTGATACTGTAACCGTAGAGTACGATAAAGGATTTCCAAAAGTTCACAAGGTGACTTGGCAAGCAGTTGCTAAGGAAGACCTTGCTAAATACCATAGTTTTGAAGTCCTAGGTAAAGTTGAAGGAATTGAGAAAGAAGCACATGCTAAGGTATCTGTCGAAGGTATCATTGCTGTCGAAGAAGTGAGCGTAACTACTCCAGTTGCAGAAGCTCCTCAACTACCAGAGAGCGTTCGTACTTACCACTCAAATGGCCAAGTCTCTTCAGCTAAAGTAACTTGGGACGCAATTGAACCAAGCCAATACGCGCAAGAAGGCAAGTTTACTGTGACAGGACATGTCGAAGGTACTCAACTACCAACTAAACTTCATCTTCGTGTGTCTGCTCAGACAGAAACTGGTGCTAATATTTCTGACCAGTGGACTGGTTCAGAATTGCCACTTGCCTTTGCATCAGACTCAAATCCAAGTGACTCAGTAGCTAATGTCAATGACAAACTAATCTCATATAACAATCAACCAGCAAACCGCTGGACAAACTGGAACCGTACAAGTGAAGCATCCGTGGGAATTCTCTTTGGTGACTCTGGTATCATGTCTAAACGTTCAGTGGATAACCTCAATGTTGCCTTCCACGAAGACCACGGTGTTGGTGCACCTAAGTCTTATGTCATCGAATACTATGTAGGAAAAGATGTACCAACAGTTCCTAAAAATCCAAGCTTTGTAGCTAGTGAAGACCACGTCTTTAACGATGACAATAATTGGAAACAAGTGACAAATCTTAAAGCTCCAGATCAAGTGAGAGCTGGAGAAATGACTCACTTTAGCTTTGATAAAGTCAATACTTATGCGGTTCGTATCCGTATGGTTAGACCAGATGGTAAATGGGGTACTTCCATTACAGAAATTCAAATCTTCTCTAAACAAGTAGCTGCAGCTAAGAAAGCTCAAGCTCAAATCCAAGTAGATGGAAAAGATTTGCCAAACTTTAACCCTGGCTTGACTGACTATTATCTAGAAGCTAAAGAAGACCAAGCACCGACTGTAACAGCAAGTGTATCAGATAATGGTATTGCTACAGTGATTCCAAGCGTTCGTGAAGGGGATCCAGTTCGTGTTGTCGTTAAGGCTGAAAACGGAGATATTCTAGGTGAATACCGTCTCCACTTTACAAATGATAAAGACTTGCTAGCAAGTAAACCTGTTGTTGCTGTGAAATCATCACGCTTGGTTGCTATGGGCCATACTCTTGAGTTACCTGCGAAAGTCGCTGTTTACTTCACAGGTAAAGATGGCTATGAAGTCAAAGACTTGGCAGTTGAATGGGATGAAGTTCCAGCTGAAAATCTAGCGAATGCAGGTGAATTTACAGTTCGTGGTCGCGTTTTAGGTACTGATTTGAATGCCGAAGTAGCAGTACGTGTGACTGATAAACTCGGTGAAAACCTATCAGACAACCCAGACTTCGACGACGATAGCAACCGTTCATTTGCCTCAGCAACTAACGATATTGATCCAAACTCTCATGACCGTGTAGACTATGTTAACGATGGCTCAGACGATGAAACCCGTCGTTGGACCAACTGGTCTCCAACTCCATCTGAAAATCCAGAAGTCTCAGTAGGGGTTATCTTCAGAGAAAATGGTAAGATTGTTGAACGTACAGTAGCTGAAGGAAGCATTCGCTTCTTTGCAGATGGTGGAACAGACGCCCCTTCTAAACTAGTCTTAGAGCGCTATGTGGGACCAGAATTTGCCTCACCAGAATACTACTCTAACTACCAACCATACGATCCAGAACATCCATTTAACACTCCTTCTAACTGGGAGAAAGTTGAATACCGTGCGGATCAAGAAATTCAAGCAGGTACTGATATCCATGTAACCTTTGCTCCAGTCAAAGCTAAGGCGATGAGATGGCGCATGGAAAGAAAAGCAGATACCAAGGGTGTAGCTATTACAGAAATGGCCTTCATCGCACCAAGTGAAGCACCTAAAGACAATACAGCTTCTAAACTTCTAGTAGATGGAAAAGAGCTTGCTGACTTCTCTGAAGCTCGTGTGGATTACCAAGTAACCTATAGTGGAAACCGTCCTAAAGTGACCGTTGAAGCTGGTGAAAACGTAGCGGCAACAGTTGTCGATAGTGGTGACGATAAACTTCCAGTCTTGGTACGTCTCGTTTCAGAAAGTGGTAAACACGTCAAGGAATACCGTATCCAATTGACTAAGGCAGATGCTGAAAGTGCTAAGACAGAACCAGCAGTTCACGAAGTTCCAGAGTTCACAGGTGGTGTGAATGGAGAAGAACCAGCTGTACATGAAGTTCCAGAGTTCACAGGCGGTGTGAATGGAGAAGAACCAGCTGTACATGAAATTCCAGAGTTCACAGGCGGTGTGAATGGAGAAGAACCAGCTGTATACGAAGTTCCAGAATACACTGGAGGCGTGAATGGAGTTGAAGCAGCAGTTCACGAAGTTCCAGAATATAATGGAGGAGCGAAAGTAGTCGAACCAGCAGTTCACGAAGTTCCAGAATACACTGGTGGTGTGAATGCAGTCGAAGCAGCGGTTAACGATGTGCCAGAGTACAAAGGTGGAGCCAATGCAGTCGAAGCAGCGGTGAACGAAGTTCCAGAATATACTGGTGGCCTGAACGCAGCCGAAGCAGCGGTCAATGAAGTACCAGAGTACAAAGATGAGCAGTCGATTGTAGCCCTCGCTATGTCACAAGATAAGACTTATCAGGCGCCTGCAAGTCGTCAACATATTCTCCCTGAAACAGGTACTAAGGAAAATGCAACCCTTGCAACAGCAGGTGTTGTGGGAGCGCTTCTTGGACTCTTTGCAATGGGAAAGAAGAAAGACGAAGAATAAAATAATCTGACAGTATTTAGATTATAGAGATTGGACAAGAAAACAATCTCAACTATAAAAAGTGGACAAACTAGTTTCAAGAAACAGAACTAGATCTTGTCCGCTTTTTTATGTTTTATATTTAGGGATTAACTTTCTTTCTATTATTAAAAGAGTTATAATAAGGGTGAAATAAGGGGTAGGAAAGGAGGAAATAAGATGTCCTATATTGAAATGAAACATAGCTATAAGAGGTATCATACTGGAGAAACAGAAATCGTAGCCAATCGTGATGTTAACTTCGAGATTGAAAAGGGAGAACTGGTCATTATCCTTGGTTCATCTGGAGCAGGGAAGTCAACAGTCTTAAATATTCTTGGTGGTATGGATACAAACGATGAAGGACAAGTCTGGATAGACGGAACCAATATCTCGAATTTTACTTCCCATCAGAGAACCAACTATCGTAGGGATGATGTTGGTTTCGTCTTTCAATTTTATAACTTGGTTTCTAACTTGACTGCCAAAGAAAATGTCGAGTTGGCATCAGAAATTGTATCAGATGCCTTAGATCCTGAGCAGGTTCTCAAGGACGTAGGGTTAGGCAATCGTCTCAATAACTTTCCAGCCCAGTTGTCAGGTGGTGAGCAACAACGGGTATCTATTGCTCGAGCTGTGGCTAAAAATCCTAAAATTCTCCTTTGTGATGAACCAACGGGAGCTTTGGACTACCAGACTGGTAAGCAGGTTCTAAAGATTCTTCAAGATATGTCACGTAAGAAGGGGGCTACCGTTATCATTGTGACCCACAATGCCTCGCTAGCTCCTATAGCTGATCGGGTGATTCAAATGCATGATGCTGGTGTCAAGAGTGTTGTCCTCAATCCTCAACCACAGGATATTGATGATTTGGAGTACTAAGATGAAAAGAAAGACATATTGGAAAGACCTGCTCCAGTCTTTCACAGGTTCAAAGGGACGGTTTTTATCCATCCTAACTCTGATGATGTTGGGATCTTTGGCTGTGGTTGGTCTTAAAGTAGCCAGTCCCAATATGGAGCGAACAGCTTGGGCTTATCTGAAAGATACTAATGCGGCAGATATGACCATCATGGGAGATTATGGTCTAGATCAGACAGACCAGGAAGAATTGCAAACTCTATCAGGAGCAAATGTTGAATTTGGTTATATGACGGATTTGACATTAGAGGATAGTGAAGATGCTGTACGAATTTTTTCAAATACTGAAAAGATTTCAAAATTTCAAGTAACCCAAGGTCGTTTGCCTGAAAAAGAAGATGAACTGGCCTTGGCGGACTTTTGGAAAGATCGCTATCAGATTGGTCAAGTCATTCATTTGAACCAAAAGAATGGTAGCAATTCTCAATTGAAGCGGGATAGTTATACCATTACAGGCTTTGTTCACTCTCCAGATATTTTCTCAAAAACGGATATGGGGAGTGCAGGCAGTGGTAATGGGAACTTATCAGTCTATGGTGTTGTAACAAAAGATAACTTTAAGAGCTCTGTTTACACGATTGCCCGCCTTCGTTTTATTAGTCTAACAGATGTCAATCCTTTTTCTAGTGATTACGAAAAGAAACTCGAGGAAGAAGAGGAGACTCTAAAGGAACTAGTTGCTGATAATGGTCGAGCTCGGCTGAAGAAAATAAAAGAAGATTCTCAGGAGAAATTGGATGTTGGGAAGAAAAAACTAGATGAAGCGGAAACCAACTTGACAGCTGGCAAGAAACGTCTACAAGAAACCGAGACTCAGCTTCAAGGTCAAGAGTCACAGTTAAGCCAACTTCCAGAACCGCAAAAGAGCCAAGTTTCGAGCCAGATAGACCAAGCTAAAGAACAGCTAAAACAAGAAAAAGAAAAAGCAAGCCAAGCTGAAACAGATCTTACTAAGGAAAAGGCTAAGTGGCAGACCAGTCAGGATGAGGTCAATGCTCTGACAGAGCCAACCTATCATGTCTACAATCGAAAAAGCTCTCCTACTGGTCAAGGTTATCTGATGTATAGTAACTCAGCCATGAGTATTCGTGCCGTGGGAAATATCTTTCCAGTTGTTCTCTACGCAGTGGCAGCCATGGTTACCTTTACCACTATGACTCGATTTGTAGACGAGGAAAGAACCAATGCTGGGATTTTCAAAGCTCTAGGCTACCATAGCAAAGACATCATCGCTAAGTTTGTAATTTATGGTCTGGTTGCTGGAACTCTTGGAACCCTTCTAGGGATTCTGATTGGCCATTATGTCTTAGCACCTACAATCTCACATATCATTACTGGCCGAATGATTGTTGGTGAGAGTCAGCAATATTTCTACTGGACCTATAGTTGCTTGGCTCTGGGGCTAAGCTTAGTAGCAAGCGTCCTACCAGCCTACCTTGTATCTCGTAGAGAATTGCATGAAGAAGCAGCGCAATTATTATTACCTAAGCCTCCAGTCAAGGGTTCTAAAATTCTCTTAGAACGCATCACATTTATCTGGTCACGTTTGAGCTTTACTCAAAAGGTTACTGCTCGTAATATCTTTCGTTATAAGCAGCGTATGTTAATGACCATTTTTGGGGTTGGAGGTTCAGTTGCCCTCCTCTTTGCAGGACTTGGGATTCAATCCTCTGTGGTTGGCGTGGCCGATAGGCAGTTTAAGGACCTGCAACAATATCAGATGGTTCTCTCTGTAAATACTAGAGCTTCAGATACTGATAAGGACAAGTTAGAAGAAAAACTGAAAAGCGATGAAGTTAAAGATTTTCGTTTGATTTTTTCTAAGCAGATTGAAGAGAAGTATCCGGGCAAGGCTGGAATTCAGACAGTGACCATCATGGTAACAGATAAGGCTGACCTGGCTCCATTTGTCCGTTTAGAAAATAATGGGGAAAAACTTGACTTATCTAACGGAGTTGTCTTGACAGAAAAATTAGCTCAGTTGGCAGGAGTTTCCGTTGGTGAAAACTTTACAATAGATGGAAAAACCTTTAAAGTAGGTGGCATCACGGAGCATTATGTAGGCCATTTTGTTTATATGAATCAGGAGACCTATGAGAAAATTTATGGTCAAACTCCTAAGATGAATACCTATCTAGTCCAACTCAAGGATAAAAGTGAAGGCAATACTGAAAGAGTTGCAAGAGAATTTATGGAGCAGGCGGCTGTCAATGGTGTCGTGCAAAATGCTTCAACCATTCAGCTATTTGAAAGTTTTGCTAGTTCCCTTAACCAAACCATGGCAATTTTGGTTCTGGTATCGGTACTTCTAGCAGTTGTGATTCTCTATAATCTGACCAATATCAATGTTGCTGAACGGATTCGGGAACTCTCAACCATAAAGGTCCTTGGTTTTCATAATAAAGAAGTGACCCTTTATATCTATCGGGAGACCATCATACTGTCACTGGTTGGAATGATTGTAGGTTTGGTCTCAGGCTTTTATCTCCATCAATTTCTAATTCAGATGATTGCACCGGGCACCTTCCGTTTTCAACCACAGGTCGGTTGGGAAGTGTATCTAATCCCAGTTTTAGCTGTTGGTATCATCTTGACCATACTCGGTTTTTTTGTCAATCACTATCTCCGAAAGGTCGATATGCTAGAAGCCCTCAAGTCGGTAGAATAGGTTTTTTATAACAAAAAACAAATAAGAAAGCCCTTTGTGGCTTTTTTATTTTCATAAAAATGGTAAAATAGTAAGAGTAGAAATGGAGTTCTAGATATGAAACGAATTGATCAATTTAAAAATAAGAAAGTATTAGTCCTAGGTTTGGCCAAATCTGGTGAATCTGCAGCTCGTCTCTTAGACAAGCTAGGTGCCATCGTAACGGTTAATGATGGTAAACCTTTTGAGGAAAATCCAGCAGCTCAGAGCCTTTTAGAAGAGGGCATCAAGGTTGTCACTGGTGGACATCCTTTGGAATTATTGGATGAAGATTTTGCCTTGATGGTAAAAAATCCAGGAATTCCTTATAGCAATCCGATGATTGAAAAAGCACTAGAAAAAGGGATTCCAGTATTGACTGAAGTTGAGTTGGCCTACTTGATTTCAGAAGCACCAATCATCGGTATAACTGGTTCAAATGGGAAGACAACGACGACAACCATGATTGGAGAAGTTCTGACTGCGGCTGGGCAAAATGGCCTCTTATCAGGTAACATCGGTTATCCTGCTAGTCAGGTAGCCCAAACTGCTACAGATAAGGATACCCTTGTCATGGAACTTTCTTCTTTCCAATTAATGGGAATCCGGGAATTCCATCCTGAAATTGCTGTTATCACCAACCTTATGCCAACGCATATTGACTATCACGGTTCTTTTGAAGACTATGTGGCAGCTAAGTGGAATATCCAAAACAATATGACAGCAGTTGATTACCTAGTATTGAACTTCAACCAGGAATTAGCTAAAGAACTTGCGACAAAGACAAATGCAACTGTAGTACCATTCTCAACACTTGAAAAGGTTGACGGAGCTTATCTTGAAGATGGTCTTCTCTACTTCCGTGGTGAAAAAGTCATGGCAGCTGATGAGATCGGTGTTCCAGGTAGCCACAATGTGGAAAATGCTCTTGCAACCATTGCCGTTGCTAAACTGCGTGGTGTTGACAATGAAACGATTAAGGAAACCTTGTCAGCCTTTGGTGGCGTTAAACACCGTCTCCAATTTGTAGACCAAATAAATGGGGTGAAATTCTACAACGATAGTAAGTCAACCAATATCTTAGCAACTCAAAAAGCCTTGTCAGGATTTGATAATAGCAAGGTTATCTTGATTGCTGGTGGGTTGGACCGTGGCAATGAGTTTGACGAATTGGTTCCTGATATTACTGGACTTAAGAAAATGGTCATCCTCGGTCAATCTGCAGAACGTGTCAAACGTGCAGCGGATAAGGCTGGTGTGGCTTATGTGGATGCAACAGATATTGCAGATGCAACCCGCAAGGCTTATGAACTTGCAGAAGAAGGAGATGTGGTTCTCCTCAGTCCTGCTAATGCAAGCTGGGATATGTATGCTAACTTTGAAGTACGTGGAGATCTTTTCATCGACACTGTAGCGGAGTTAAAGGGATAATATGAAAAAAATAGTATTTACAGGTGGGGGAACGGTTGGACACGTTACCCTCAACCTTTTGTTAATGCCTAAGTTCATCGAAGATGGCTGGGAAGTCCACTATATTGGTGATAAAAATGGGATTGAGCATCATGAAATTCTCAAGTCAGGTTTAGATGTCACCTTCCATTCGATTGCAACGGGGAAATTACGTCGATATTTCTCATGGCAAAATATGATTGATGTCTTTAAGGTTGCTTTTGGAATTCTTCAATCGCTCTTTATCATGCTTCGAGTTCGTCCACAAGCCCTCTTTTCTAAGGGTGGATTTGTATCTGTTCCGCCTGTTATCGCAGCGCGAGTATGCAGAGTACCAGTCTTCATCCACGAGTCTGATCTCTCTATGGGATTGGCCAATAAAATTGCCTATAAGTTTGCGACTAAGATGTACTCTACTTTCGAGCAAGCGTCTAGTCTCACTAAGGTAGAACATGTAGGAGCTGTGACCAAGGTTTCTGGTCCAGTTATGGAAGAACCTGAAGAAATGGTGGATATCCGTACTTCTTTCAACGACAAGTTACCAACTCTTCTCTTTGTTGGAGGTTCTGCTGGGGCGCGTGTCTTTAACCAACTAGTTACAGACCACAAGGAAGAACTGACTAGTCGCTATAATATCATCAACCTGACAGGAGATGCTAGTTTAAATGAACTAAGTTCAAACCTCTACCGTGTTGACTATGCGACGGAACTCTATCAACCACTCATGAATCTGGCTGATGTGGTCATCACTCGTGGTGGTGCCAATACTATTTTTGAACTCCTTGCTATGGCTAAATTGCACGTCATTGTGCCACTGGGTCGTGAAGCTAGCCGTGGAGATCAGATTGAAAATGCAGCCTATTTTGTGAAGAAAGGCTATGCTGAGGAGTTGCAAGAGAGTGACTTGACCTTGTCTACTTTGGAAGAAAAAGTAAATCAACTTTTGACCAACAAAGAGATCTATCAAAACAAGATGAAGAATTCTCAGGAATTAAAATCTGTGGCAGATTTTTATGAGCTACTAAAAAAAGATTTATCATAAGGAAAATTGATGTCAAAGGATAAAAAGAATCAGGACACTCAAGGCAAGGAATTGTCAGAGTGGCAAAAACGAAATCAAGAATATCTTCAAAAAAAGGCTGAAGAAGAGGCGAAACGTGCCGAAGAAGAAGCTCATGAAAAAGAAGAACAAGCAGCAAAGTCTTCTTCTGAAAATACTCAAGAAGTGTCAGAATGGCAAAAACAACATCATGAGTATTTGAGTAAAAAAACAGAAGAAAAATCTACGAGTTCTGAAGAAGTGGACGAAGAATCCGAAAAATCTGAAGAGAAGGATTCGGATACTAGCGATGAGACTTCAAATGAAGAGAAAGATTCGGAGAAAATTTCACAAGAAGACGCTAAGAGTCAGGACCAGGCAGGGGAAGAAAATGCTGGTGCAGAGGTTAAGAAAGAGAAAAAGGTAAAAACCAAGAATAAACCTCCAAAACCCGCTATTCCTTCTATACATATCTGGCGAGCAGTTACGATCCTCGTCCCTAGCTTTCTAATCTTATTCTTGTCTATTTATCTTCTAAGCCCTCTGGCTACAATGAAACATATTGAGGTTATGGGTAACGTTCAGACAAGTGCAGACCAAGTTAGAGAAGCGTCTGGCATTCGTGACAGTGACTATACGATCAGCTTACTCTTAAATAAAGATAAGCATGCGGAAATGGTCAAATCGAATCACTGGATTGAATCGGCAAAGATAGTTTATCAATTCCCAGTTCACTTCACCATTGAAGTGAAGGAATTTGGGATTGTAGCCTACTCTGTTTCTGGTGATAGTTATTATCCAATTTTATCAAGCGGAAGTATTGAATCAACTGCCGTTAGTTCTGACAACTTACCTGAGAAATACATATCTGTTTTATTTAACAATGAGGAACAGATAAAAACATTGATTTCTCAGCTAAATGAAGTTAGTCCAGAAATTAAGCAAGAGATTGAGAAGATTGAACTTGCACCAAGTAAGGTAACAAGTGACCTTCTAAAGATTACCATGTATGATACAGACGAGATTTTGGTGCCATTATCAGAACTAGGGAAGAAATTACCCTACTATAGTAAGATAAAACCACAGTTGACAGTACCTAGTGGTATTGACATGGAGGTCGGTATCTATAGCTATAGTCTAGTGGATAAGGCTCTGGATGACGAAAGAATCAAAGCCAAAGAAGAGGAAAAGAAGAAGCAGGAAGAAGAGAAGAAAAAACAAGCTGAGCAAGGAAATCAAGATCAAACAACACAGACGACTCAAACAACACAGAGTCGCTAAGTTTCAAATGATTCGTTCAGTTACTTGTTTTTACTTGACAAGTACCACTTTAAATAATAGAATAGTAAAAAACCTTTAAAGCAGTCCAGAGAGGCAGCTAAGGTTAGACGGTGAAAGGGTGGAGACTGCCCATTTTTCGTGGAACCTTGCTGTAGGCAGGTTCCTTTTTTCATGCTCTCTAGCTAACAAAGGTAAAAGGAGAAAAGTATGCGCGAAGCCCGTCCAGTTATTGCTCTTGATTTTCCAAGTTTTGAGGCAGTCAAGCAATTTTTAGCTCTTTTTCCAGCAGGAGAGAGCCTCTATCTAAAGGTAGGTATGGAACTCTATTATGCTACAGGACCTGAGATTGTTTCTTATCTGAAAGGTTTGGGACATAGTGTCTTTCTGGATCTTAAACTCCATGATATTCCAAATACAGTCAAATCAGCCATGAAGGTCTTGTCTCATCTGGGCGTTGATATGACCAATGTTCATGCCGCAGGTGGTGTAGAGATGATGAAGGCTGCGCGTGAAGGTCTTGGAAAAGAAGCCAAATTGATTGCTGTTACCCAGTTGACTTCAACTTCTGAAGAACAAATGAGAGACTTTCAAAATATTCAAACCAGTCTTCAAGAATCGGTTATTCACTATGCCAAGAAAACTGCTGAAGCGGAATTAGATGGTGTGGTTTGTTCAGCTCAAGAAGTAAAACTCATCAAAGAAGCTACCAGTCCAGAATTTATTTGCCTGACACCAGGTATTCGACCAGCAGGGGCTGCAGTTGGAGATCAAAAACGAGTGATGACACCTGCAGATGCTTATCATATTGGTAGTGACTACATCGTTGTCGGTCGCCCAATCACTCAAGCCACTGATCCAGTAGTAGCTTATCATGCTATCAAGGATGAATGGACACAAGACTGGAAATAAGAATAAAGTATAAAATACAAAGGAGAATCCCATGACACTTGCTAAAAACATTGCTAGCCATCTATTGAAAATTCAAGCTGTTTACCTCAAACCAGAAGAGCCTTTCACTTGGGCCTCAGGTATCAAGTCACCGATTTATACGGATAATCGTGTAACACTTGCCTACCCAGAGACACGTACCTTGATTGAGAATGGTTTTGTAGAAGCCATCAAGTCAGAATTCCCAGAGGTAGAAGTGATTGCAGGAACAGCGACTGCGGGTATCCCACACGGTGCCATCATCGCTGATAAGATGAATCTGCCATTTGCTTATATCCGTAGCAAACCTAAAGATCATGGTGCTGGAAACCAAATCGAAGGTCGTGTAGCTCAAGGACAAAAAATGGTCGTTGTGGAAGATTTGATTTCAACTGGTGGTTCTGTGCTTGAAGCTGTAGCAGCTGCTAAACGTGAAGGAGCAGATGTTCTTGGTGTTGTTGCCATTTTCAGCTATCAATTACCAAAAGCAGATAAGAATTTTGCAGATGCTGGTGTCAAACTAGTGACTCTTTCAAACTACAGCGAGCTCATCCACCTAGCCCAAGAAGAAGGCTACATTACACCAGAAGGACTTGCTCTCCTAAAACGATTTAAAGAAGACCAAGAAAATTGGCAAGGATAACTTTTTTAGTGCAATTACTTAACCGATGTATAACATCGGTTTTTTTAATTGACAAATGTAGATTTTAAGAGTATACTGATAATTGTAATTGACAAATGTAGATTTAGGAGGAATAACAATGCAGATTTCGGATGCAGAATGGCAGGTCATGAAGATTATCTGGATGCAGGGAGAACAGACTAGTACTGATCTCATAAAAGTATTAGAGAAAAGGTTCAGTTGGTCCAAATCCACGATCCAGACACTCTTGGCCCGTTTGGTGGAGAAAGAATGTTTGACTCGGGAAAAACAGGGCAAGTCCTTTGTCTATTCGGCCCTTTTAACGCTAGATGATAGTAGGGGCTTAATGGTTCAGGATATCAAAGACAAGCTTTGTTCTCGAAGAATAAAGCTCTTGCTAGCTGATTTGATTGAAGAATGTGACTTTACCCTAGCTGACTTGGAAGGTTTGGAAGAAGTGATTTCAAAGAAAAAAGCAAGTGCTGTAACAGAAGTAAGATGTAATTGTATGTAAAGGAGACGCTATGTTAAATCTATTTGTATCTATTGTTGTTTTAGGAATGATTGCTTTTATCCTCTTTTGGTTTTTCAAAAAACCGCAAGAAGATGCTAAGAGAGCCCAACAAAAGAATGGCTATCAAGAAATTCGAGTGGAGGTCATGGGAGGATATACTCCAGAAACCATTATCCTCAAAAAATCGCAACCTGCTCGCATTATTTTTGATCGAAAAGATCCTTCACCTTGCTTGGATCAAATCGTTTTCCCAGACTTTGGAGTGCATGCAGATCTGCCCATGGGAGACCAATACGTTGTTGAAATCACACCTGAAGAAGCAGGTGAGTATGGTTTCTCTTGTGGCATGAATATGATGCACGGTAAGATGATTGTAGAATAGGAGAATATTATGACTGAAATTGTAAAAGCAAGCCTTGAAAATGGTGTGCAAAAAATTCGTATCACGGCAGACAAAGGCTACCATCCAGCCCACATTCAACTGCAAAAAGGGATTCCTGCTGAGATTACCTTTCATCGTGTGACACCTTCAAACTGTTATAAAGAGATTCTCTTCGAAGAAGAAGGACTTTTAGAACCAATCGCTCAAGACGAGGAAAAAGTCATTCGCTTTACGCCTCAAGAATTGGGTGAGCATGAATTTTCATGCGGCATGAAGATGCAAAAGGGAACCTATACCGTTGTTGAAAAAACTAAAAAGTCTCTCAGTCTTTTTCAGCGTTTTTGGATTACTAGTATCTTTACTGTGCCTCTTGTGATTCTCATGATTGGGATGTCTACAGGAGGAATTAGTCACCAAGTCATGCGTTGGGGCACCTTTTTAGCCACAACACCCATTATGCTGGTAGCTGGAGTTCCATATATCAGAAGCGCCTGGGCTAGTTTTAAAAAGCACAATTCCAACATGGATACCTTGGTTGCTCTGGGAACCCTAGTGGCCTATTTCTATAGCTTAGTTGCCCTCTTCACTGGGCTGCCCGTTTACTTTGAAAGTGCTGCATTTATCCTCTTCTTCATTCTTTTGGGAGCAGTTTTTGAGGAAAAAATGCGAAAAAATACTTCGCAGGCAGTCGAAAAATTATTAGACCTACAAGCAAAAACAGCAGAGGTTTTGCGTGATGATGTTTATGTTCAAATCCCTCTAGAACAAGTCAAAGTTGGGGATCTCATTCGCGTTCGACCAGGTGAAAAAATTGCCGTTGATGGGACTGTGTTAGAAGGTGAAACCAGCATCGATGAATCAATGGTGACTGGGGAAAGTATTCCAGTCGATAAATCAGTTGGAGATGCTGTCATTGGTTCAACCATCAATAATAGTGGTACGATTATTTTTAGAGCTGAAAAAGTAGGTTCTGAAACCATGTTGGCTCAGATTGTGGACTTTGTGAAAAAAGCGCAAACGAGTCGTGCTCCTATTCAAGATTTGACAGACAAGATTTCTGGGATTTTTGTACCAGCAGTTGTCATTTTAGGACTTCTTACTTTTTGGATCTGGTTTGTTTTCTTAGGAGAAAGCTTTGTGACGTCGCTCCTCTATGGAGTAGCAGTTTTGATAATTGCCTGTCCTTGTGCACTAGGACTCGCGACACCGACAGCACTCATGGTTGGAACAGGACGAAGTGCCAAGATGGGGATTCTTCTCAAAAATGGTACAGTTTTACAGGAAATCCAAAAAGTCCAAACAGTTGTTTTTGATAAGACAGGAACCTTGACCGAAGGGAAGCCAGTGGTAACAGATGTTGTCGGAGATGAAGGAGAAGTGCTAAGTTTGGCTGCTTCACTGGAAGATGTATCTCAACACCCGCTAGCTCAAGCAGTTGTAAATCGTGCATCTGAACTAGGAATTAGCCTTTACCCTGTTGAAAACTTCCAAGCCTTACATGGAAAAGGTGTGACTGGGGATATTAATGGTAAACAAGTCTTGCTGGGGAATGCCAAACTCTTAGATGATCTTGCTATTCCACATGATTATCAAGAACGATTTGATTTGCTTGAGAAAGAAGCAAAAACAGTTGTCTTCTTATCCGTTGATGGTGAGTTAAAAGGCTTACTTGCCTTGCAAGATGTCCCTAAGGAAAATGCTCGAGAAGCCATTGCTAAATTGAAAAAACGTGGTCTTAGAACGGTCATGCTTACTGGAGATAATGCTGGAGTAGCCCATGCGATTGCAGAGCAAATTGGAATCGAAGAAGTAATCGCAAATGTCTTGCCAGAGGAAAAGGCACATGAAATTCACAAGCTTCAAAAGAATGGCAAATTGGCCTTTGTTGGAGATGGTATCAATGATGCGCCGGCCCTCAGTGTAGCGGATGTCGGAATTGCCATGGGATCTGGTACAGATATTGCCATTGAATCAGCAGATCTTGTCCTTACAACCAACAATTTACTAGGATTGGCACGTGCTTTTGATATGAGTAAGAAGACCTTTAATCGTATCCTACTCAATCTTTTCTGGGCTTCTATCTATAACCTCATTGGTATTCCGATTGCAGCAGGAGTCTTTTCAAGTCTTGGTTTGGTGCTCAATCCAGAACTTGCAGGATTGGCCATGGCCTTTAGTTCAGTCTCTGTTTTAATCAGCTCTCTTATGCTTAATTTTACTAAAGTCGATTAATACTCTTCGAAAATCAAATTCAAACCACGTCAGCTTCACCTTGCCGTACTCAAGTACAGCCTGCGGCTTGCTTCCTAGTTTGCTCTTTGATTTTCATTGAGTATAAAAAGGCGGTTTTAACCGCTTTTTTGCTATTCTAAAACAGATTTTCGAAACGTTTTCAAACTGTACTGTAATAGAGAATGAAGTTTTCTGAGCACATTCTTATGAATCTGAAATCAAATGTGATAAATTAGGATTGTAAATTTACTGAATCGTTTTCAAAAAACATATAAAAGCGCTTTTATCTTTTATCAAATTAACTTTAAGGAGAGTTATCATTATGACTCAAGGGAAAATTACTGCATCTGCAGCAATGCTTAACGTATTGAAAACATGGGGCGTAGACACAATCTACGGTATCCCATCAGGAACACTTAGCTCACTTATGGACGCTTTGGCTGAAGACAAAGATATCCGTTTCTTGCAAGTTCGCCACGAAGAAACAGGTGCTCTTGCAGCGGTTATGCAGGCTAAATTTGGCGGATCTATTGGTGTTGCAGTTGGTTCAGGTGGTCCAGGTGCGACTCACTTGATTAACGGTGTTTACGATGCAGCTATGGATAACACTCCATTCCTTGCTATCCTTGGATCACGTCCAGTTAACGAATTGAACATGGATGCCTTCCAAGAATTGAACCAAAACCCAATGTACAACGGTATCGCTGTTTACAACAAACGTGTAGCTTACGCAGAGCAATTACCAAAAGTTATTGACGAAGCGTGCCGTGCTGCAGTTTCTAAAAAAGGTCCAGCCGTTGTTGAAATTCCAGTAAACTTTGGTTTCCAAGAAATTGACGAAAACTCATACTACGGATCAGGTTCATATGAGCGCTCATTCATCGCTCCAGCTTTGAACGAAGTTGAAATCGACAAAGCTGTTGAAATCTTGAACAATGCTGAACGTCCAGTGATCTACGCTGGTTACGGTGGTGTTAAAGCTGGTGATGTGATCACTGAATTGTCTCGTAAAATTAAAGCACCAATCATTACGACTGGTAAAAACTTTGAAGCTTTCGAATGGAACTATGAAGGTTTGACAGGTTCTGCTTACCGTGTTGGTTGGAAACCAGCCAACGAAGTGGTCTTTGAAGCAGACACAGTTCTTTTCCTTGGTTCAAACTTCCCATTTGCTGAAGTTTACGAAGCATTCAAAAACACTGAAAAATTCATCCAAGTGGATATCGACCCTTACAAACTTGGTAAACGTCATGCCCTTGATGCTTCAATCCTTGGGGATGCAGGTCAAGCAGCTAAAGCAATTCTTGATAAAGTAAACCCAGTTGAATCTACTCCATGGTGGCGTGCAAACGTGAAGAACAACCAAAACTGGCGTGATTACATGAACAAACTCGAAGGTAAAACTGAGGGTGCGCTTCAATTGTACCAAGTTTATAATGCAATCAACAAATATGCTGATCAAGACGCTATTTACTCAATCGACGTAGGTGACACTACTCAAACATCTACTCGTCACCTTCACATGACACCTAAGAACATGTGGCGTACATCTCCACTCTTTGCGACAATGGGTATTGCCCTTCCTGGTGGTATCGCTGCTAAGAAAGACAATCCAGATCGCCAAGTATGGAACATCATGGGTGACGGTGCATTCAACATGTGCTACCCAGACGTTATCACAAACGTTCAATACGACCTTCCAGTTATCAACGTTGTCTTCTCAAATGGTAAATATGCCTTCATCAAGGACAAATACGAAGACACAAACAAACACTTGTTTGGTTGTGACTTCCCTAATGCTGACTATGCGAAAATCGCTGAAGCTCAAGGAGCTATTGGATTTACAGTTGACCGTATCGAAGACATCGACGCAGTCGTTGCTGAAGCTGTTAAATTGAACAAAGAAGGTAAAACTGTTGTTATCGATGCTCACATCACTCCACATCGTCCACTTCCAGTAGAAGTACTTGAGTTGGATCCAAAACAACACTCAGAAGAAGCTATTAAAGCCTTCAAGGAAAAATACGAAGCAGAAGAACTCGTACCATTCCGCCTCTTCTTGGAAGAAGAAGGGTTGCAATCACGCGCAATCAAATAATCCTGCTCGTCGAAAATCAAAAGTAAACATTGTAGATTTTATGCATTGATTTTCTTAGAGAGAAACTTAAAAGATCGGAGCAATCCGGTCTTTTTCTTTTATGTATTTTCTGTTAAAATAGATTCATTAGGATATTTTAAGGAGAAAAAGATGCCAACAACTTTCTTTCTATTATTTGGCTTAATGAGTTTAGGCTTTGCTGCCTTCACCTATTTCATGTTCGACTTTTTTATCTTCAGTAATTACAGAAATGCCAAGAGATGCACCGAAAGAACGGAAGGAGTCATTATCCGATATTCCTATGCTCTTTATAACGGAATTAGCCTGCCAGTTGTCGAGTACACTATTGATGGGAACCAATACAAGGTTGTCGGGCCAAAATTTCTATCTGCGATTTCAAATACAATCAGTACTCCCTTAGGTTCTATTGTATCTGATGTAAAGATGGATAATTTTGAAGATGGTGAAATCCCTCAGGTTTTAAGATACAAGATTTATAGGAACAGTTTCATCTCTTTAACAAAATCACCTTTAATGGAACGATTTCCAATTGGGGGAAAGGTAACTGTTTATTATGATCCTAAAAAACCAAAACATTCCTATGTAGAAAGACCTTTAAAACCAGGTCGTTATGCATGGTTGACTAAATGTGTTGTCTATCTCCTTGTTTTTCTGATGATTGCCTTGGCATTCTTTATCATGTTCATTCTTCCAAATCTTGTCAATTAAGTCCTTCGATATAATAAGAAGTCTATATCGTTACTATTTTTATAAAATCTTCTCCCTACTTTATAAGATAAGAAAAAGAGTTCAATTAGAACTCTTTTTTTGCTATAATGAGGGTGAAAAATTAGACAGGAGATGTAACATGTCAGAACCATTATTTTTAAATTCCGTAATGCAAGAAAAAATCTGGGGTGGTACTAAACTTCGTGATGAGTTTGGCTACGACATTCCAAGCGAAAAGATTGGTGAGTATTGGGCAATATCAGCTCACCCAAATGGTGTTTCTAAGATAGCTAATGGCCGTTTTGAGGGAACAGACCTAGCTACTTTGTATGCAGAACACCGTGAGTTATTTGGCAACCGTCCAGAGCCAGTATTTCCACTCTTAACTAAAATCCTCGATGCCAATGACTGGCTCAGTGTTCAAGTCCACCCAGACGATGCTTATGGATTAGAACATGAAGGTGAACTTGGAAAGACAGAGTGCTGGTATATTATCGCAGCAGATGAAGGTTCAGAGATTATTTATGGTCACAATGCCAAGTCAAAAGAAGAACTTCGTCAGCAAATCGAAGATAAAAACTGGGATGCCTTGTTAACCAAAGTACCTGTAAAAGCTGGAGATTTCTTCTATGTACCAAGTGGCACCATGCACGCTATCGGTTCAGGTATCTTAATCCTTGAAACGCAACAGTCTAGTGATACAACTTACCGTGTCTATGACTTTGATCGTAAGGACGATAATGGCAACTTGCGCGAGCTCCACCTTGAAAAATCCATCGATGTTTTAAATATCGGTGAGCCTGCTAACAGCCGACCTGTGACTGTTAAAGCAGATGACCTGCGTTCAACTCTTCTTGTGTCTAATGATTTCTTCGCAGTTTACAAGTGGGAAATCACTGGAAAAGTTGACTTTGAAAAGACAGTTGACTACAGCTTGTTTAGTGTCTTGGCTGGTGAAGGGAAACTGACTGTTGATGGAAAAGATTATCCAATCCAAAAAGGTAGCCATTTTATCTTGCCAAGTGATGTTGAAGCTTGGACTTTGGAAGGATCAGATTTAGAATTGATTGTAAGCCATCCATAAAAAGAAAGGACCTGAGTTTATTACTCAAGTCCTTTTTTTACATAAATTGCGCGATAAAGACCACGATGATGATAATTGGAATGATGAAACGAAGAAGGAAAAGCCAGACTTGGGGAAATATTTATCTTCAAGGTTTTTAAGAATAAGTCATGGTTTCTAGGAAAGACTATTTTATATAGATAAAGATGAAATTTCAAATAAGCAAAAATAGATGGAGATAGCTCCGTCTATTTACTATTATTTTAGTTGGTAGGACCAGTTGTCTCCTTCTTTGTAGTAAAAGAACTCACTTAGATCTTCTTCAAGAAAAACACGAAGCATATCAGACATATCCTCAGTAGCTAGTTTAAGATGAGATAGATTTTCAAAATTCTCCCACCAGACTTTTCCTTCGTCTGAAGACTGGAGTTCACCAGTAAAGTGTTCTGTCTTGTAAAAAAGTACGACATAGCGAAAATCAGCATCATCATACCAATCTTTGATACCACAGAGTTGGGGTTTGGAAATGGTCAGACCAGTTTCTTCTTTCACTTCACGAATGACGGCATCGACAAAGGATTCACCACGTTCAACATGCCCACCAGGAAAAGTAATGCCAGGCCAGTCAGGATTAACTCGGTCTTGAACTAGAACCTTGTCTCCGTTTTGAATCATACACATATTGACAAATTCGACTGATTCTCTTCTGTTCATAGGCTTCTCCTTCGTATTTCTTAATCATAATGTAGACTTCCTGCCACCCATCCGGTACAGAGGGCAGAAGTGATGTTAAAGCCACCTGTGTGGGCATTAATATCCAGTACCTCGCCAGCAAAGTGAAGTCCAGGAACCAGTTTGCTTTCCAGAGTTTTAGGATTAATTTCCTTGAGACTAACGCCACCTTTGGTCACAAAGGATTTAGCCAAGGACATCTTACCAGTAACAGGGATTTTGAAGGCCTTGATAGACTGGATAAGTTGGTCGCGTTCTTTTTCAGTTAGCTGTTTGACTTTTTCTGGATAGCCTTGCACAAAGAATTCTGCCAAGCGTTCAGGCAACAAGGCTTTTAAGGCATTTTTTAAGGATTTATCACGATTTTCTTCTAAAAATGCCACCAAGTCGCTCTCAGAAAGTTGAGGCAAGACATCCAAAGAAAGGACTTCACCTCCCTTGACTAAGCTTGACATACGCAGAGCAGCAGGACCAGATAAACCAAAGTGGGTAAAGAGCAGATCATGAGTGATGACATGCTTGCCATAGCTTAGAGTCACATCATCCAGCGAAATTCCCTGCAAGGCCTTATGCGGAAAATCTGTCAATAAAGGACTTTCAGCGGCTTCGAGCTCAGTAATGGTATGCTTAAAATGGCGAGCAATCTCGTGACCAAATCCAGTTGAACCAGTAGAAGGATAGGATTTGCCACCTGTTGTGACAATGAGTTTATCACAAGTGAAGGTTTGGTCTGCGGACTTAAGGACAAACTGGTCATCTATCTTTTTAACAGAAACAATCTCTGTTTGAGTGGCAATTTGCCCGCCTAGTTCCGTAATTTTCTTCTCCAGAGCTTCGATAATGGTTCGCGATTTATCGCTGGCTGGAAAGACACGTCCGTGGTCTTCAACCTTGAGTTTAACACCATTTTCTGTGAAAAAGTTGATGATATCATGGTTATCAAACTGGGAGAAGACGCTGTATAGAAAGCGCCCATTTCCAGGAATGCCGGCTAATAGGTCATCTAGGGTTCCGTTGTTAGTGACGTTGCAACGACCACCACCAGTTCCAGCTAATTTTTTTCCAAGTTTTCTATTTTTTTCGATGAGAAGTGTTTTCTGCCCGTAAAAGCTACTGGAAATTGTAGCCATCATACCAGCAGGACCACCTCCGATGACAATAGTATCAAAATGTTTCATAAGAGTATTGTACCATAAAAAAACAAGAGATGATTAGACATCTCTTGTCAGATTTATTAGTTGATTTCGTATCCCATGAGGAGCCCGCCTTCTTCTGCATAAAAACTGCAAAGCCCAGAAGTAGGGATAATTTTAATATTAGCTTGCGGGTACTTTTCTCGCAAGAGTTCTGAGAGTTGTTGGCAGAATTTTTCATTGCTACGATGAGCCATGACGATACGGCCACCGGCATAGCCAGCTTTGAGCAATTCTTCATAAGCAGCTTGAAGTGATTTTTTAGCACCACGAGCTTTTTGGAGGAGTTCCAAGGTTCCAGTTTCACTTGCTTCGCCAACCATACGAATATTGAGTAGCCCGACAACTGTACCAATAAGCTTACTTAGGCGACCGTTTTTAACCAGGTTATCAACCTTAGCAAGAACGAACAACAACTTCGTTTTTTCTTGGTAAGTAGTAATAACTTCAACCACCTCTTCAAATGAAAGTCCTTGGTGAATCAAGTCATTGATTTTCTCAACAATTAAGTCAACCTCTCCACCAGCAGACAAACTATCAATAACGTGAATCTGAGTATCAGGGTGTTCTTCGAGATAGATATTCTTAGCTAATTGAGCGCTATTGTGGCTACCAGAGAGAGTTCCAGTGATAGTCACTACAAAAATATGTTTGGCACCTTCAAAAGCACGTAAGTAATCATCAGGACTAGGGCAAGCTGATTTAGAAGCTTCAGAAGTCGCATACATAGTTTCCATCATCTGATCAATATCCAGATTGGCATCATCGACAAAGACTTGATCTGCTACCTGAATCTTTAAGGGGACACTGACAAATTCAGTATCAAAAGCAGGGTTTTCCAGTTGGCGATAATCACAACCAGAGTCAGCTACAATCTTCCAAGTCATAGAAATTCTCCATCTTTATCACTTATACATTGACAAAGGTTCTGTCTTTTTTTACAATTATATCATGAAAGCCCTTGAAACAAAAGTAGTACCTCTCTGTTGTCACAAGTAGAAAGAAATTGTTATGTCTGAACGTAAAATATCTGAAAAATCGCTTGAAAACCTTAGAAAATCAAACCAAGAATCTAATTTGCTAACCAGAGAAGCGATTGAAACAGCTCTTTTGCAACTCTTGGAGAAAAAGGACTTGGCTAAGATTAGCATTTCTGAGTTAGTCAAGCGTGCTGGCGTTTCTCGTGCAGCTTTTTATCGAAATTATGATTCAAAAGAAGAGATTTTAGAAAGTGTCTTTAAACGTAGCGTCCATAACATCATGGAGCAATTGAGTCATTACGATGTTAAAACGGATCTCTATCTGGTTTGGGTTCATCTTTTTCGAGAAGCCAAGAAAGAAGCCAAGGTTATTCAGCTTGCCCTGGACTATCACTTAGAAAAAATCTTTGTGCAAGCTATGCAAGAATTTCTAGAAAAATACTACGGGAAATCAAAAGGTGTCAGCTCTTACCTGCATTCATTTTGGAGTTCGGCCATCGTATCGGTCTTGCTTAAATGGATCAAGGATGGGATGAAGGTACCTGCTGAAAAAATCGCAGATCTACGCCTGCCATTTTTCAAAAAATAAGTTAAGAGGAGAAAAACTATGACAGAAAAAAGACTAGCTTGGGATGAGTATTTTGCTGCTCAAGCCCTATTGATTGCCAATCGTTCAACCTGTAAGCGTGCCAAGGTAGGAGCCGTTTTAGTTAAGGATAACAAGGTTGTTTCAACAGGCTATAATGGCTCTGTATCAGGAACAGAACATTGTATTGACCACGATTGTCTGGTGATTGAAGGCCACTGTGTCCGCACTCTTCATGCAGAGGTAAATGCTATTTTACAAGGGGCAGAGCGTGGCGTTCCAAAGGGCTTTACAGCCTATGTCACTCATTTTCCATGCCTTAACTGTACCAAGCAGTTACTACAAGTAGGATGTGAGCGTGTAGTTTATATCAATCAATACCGTATGGATGACTATGCCCAGCATCTTTATCATGAAAAAGGAACGGAGTTGACTCATTTACCACTTGAAACAGTGCAAGCAGCTCTCCAAGCAGCTCACCTGATCTAGAATTTGTAAAAAAATAAATGGTTTAAAAAGCTTTTTAAGCCATTTTTTGATATAATAAGAAGAATAAATTGAAAGAAGGAATTCTGAAAATGGGAAAACTTGAAGTTATTAATCATCCACTGATTCAACACAAATTGTCAATCTTGCGTCGCACTGACACTTCTACAAAAGCTTTTCGTGAGTTAGTTAACGAGATTGCAATGTTGATGGGATATGAAGTACTTCGTGATCTTCCGCTTGAAGACGTTGAAATCGAAACACCTATCACAAAAACAGTTCAAAAACAGTTGGCTGGTAAAAAATTGGCAATTGTCCCAATCTTGCGTGCAGGTATTGGTATGGTTGATGGACTATTGAGTTTGGTTCCAGCGGCCAAAGTTGGGCACATTGGTATGTACCGTGACGAAGAAACCCTTCAACCAGTAGAATACTTAGTAAAATTACCTGAAGATATTGACCAACGTCAAATTTTTGTAGTTGACCCTATGCTTGCAACAGGTGGATCAGCGATTTTGGCTGTTGACTCCCTTAAAAAACGTGGGGCTTCAAACATCAAGTTTGTCTGCCTTGTATCTGCTCCTGAAGGGGTCAAAGCTCTCCAAGAAGCTCACCCAGATGTAGAAATCTTTACAGCAGCTTTGGATGAGCGTTTGAACGAACACGGCTATATTGTTCCAGGTCTTGGTGACGCAGGAGACCGCTTGTTCGGAACAAAATAAGATTCTAAGGTGATATTGAGACTATAGCTTAGTCTTAGTTTTGAAAGGAGGTTAAATTTTTGTATCTGTTATTAGGATAGAGCAAAAATTTGACCTTTTTTGACCAAAAATATATAATAATCCTATTAACAAAGAAATTAGAAATCAAAAAAGGAGAAATGAATGATTCCTGTAGTTATTGAACAAACAAGTCGTGGAGAACGCTCGTATGACATTTACTCACGTCTTCTTAAGGACCGCATTATCATGTTGACTGGACCAGTCGAAGACAATATGGCAAATTCAGTCATCGCCCAATTGCTTTTCTTGGATGCCCAAGATAGTACAAAAGATATTTACCTTTATGTAAACACTCCTGGAGGTTCTGTATCAGCTGGTTTGGCAATCGTTGATACTATGAACTTTATCAAGGCAGATGTCCAAACTATCGTTATGGGAATGGCAGCCTCAATGGGTACAATTATTGCTTCAAGTGGAGCAAAGGGCAAACGTTTCATGCTTCCAAATGCAGAATACATGATTCACCAACCAATGGGTGGTACAGGTGGTGGTACTCAGCAGACTGATATGGCCATTGCTGCTGAACACTTGCTTAAAACTCGTAAGACTTTAGAACAAATCCTAGCAGATAATTCTGGCAAATCAGTTGAGCAAATCCACGCAGACGCTGAACGTGATTACTGGATGAGTGCCCAAGAAACTCTTGACTACGGTTTTATTGACGAAATTATGGCTAATAATTCTTTGAATTAAACTACTAAAGCAAGCTCGACTGAGCTTGTTTTTTTTGATATAATAGAAGGAAGATTGTTAGAAGGAAGTTGAATTATGTTTCAAAAAGAGAATCGGTCTGGTCTGATTATCTATTTATACTATAATCGCGATGCTAAAAAACTCGCAAATTATGGTGATATTTGTTACCACTCAAAAAAACATCGTTACCTACAACTTTATGTCCCAACAGAAGAAGTGGAAGAGCTGGTAAATCGTTTAGGAAAAGAGAAATTTATCAAAAAAGTGAGAGTTTGTCATATTCAAGAATTGGAAACTCCTTTCGTTGGTAACCTATATAAAACCAACGAAAACGTTATCATTTAAAAAAGTGAGAGAAACTTGTTGACAATTTTCTGATAATTCGGTATATTCTTAACATGTAATTTAAATTGAACATAAAAAGGAGATAAACATGAAGAAAAAATTTGCATTATCACTTGTAGCTCTTGCAAGTACAGCTCTCTTAGCAGCTTGTGGGGAAGTGAAGTCAGGAGCTTCAAACACAACTGGTAACCCAATTGATGAAAAAGTTGTAAAAATTGGTTTCAACTTCGAAGAGACTGGAGCAGTAGCTGCTTACGGTACATCTGAACAAAAGGGTGCTCAACTTGCAGTTGATCAAATCAATGCTGCTGGTGGTGTTGATGGAAAACAAATCGAAGTTGTAGATAAAGATAACAAATCTGAAACTGCTGAAGCGGCTTCAGTTTCTACAAACCTTGTTACTCAATCAAAAGTAGCAGCTATCGTAGGGCCTGCGACTTCTGGAGCAACTGCTGCTGCAGTGGCAAACGCTACTCAAGCTG